>CAZSXQ010000119.1:0-2541 GCA_964611415.1 uncultured Gammaproteobacteria bacterium | reverse complement strand
ACTTTCACATGTCTATTCCTTAGAGTTGTTAATCCGAATGAATCATTATCTCTCGTGTATTCCTCATTTCCAATTCGAATAAAAGTATGTTCTAAAAGCCAGACAATCGTAGCAAGGATTTTTCTTTTATCCATAATTTTTTTCTGCATGTCATACCTAACTTTGCTTCTAATTTTCGGAAGGCTCAGTCCGAAATCTACCATTTTTGAAAATTTATTCTCCTGGGTGATTTTTATCCAGTCCTGATGATAAACATATTGTTTCCTTTTTTTATCATCAACTCCTGTTGCCTGAAGATGCGTATTTCGGGTAGGTGAAATCCAAACATTTTTCCACGCCGGAGGAATTCCAAGACTATCAATCCGTCCAAGTACATTTTTATCGGTTATTCTTTTGCCGTTAAGATCATAATATTTAAATTTTCCCGAAATTTTCTGTCTGAAAAATCCCGCGCTGTCATCCATAGAATAGCGGAGTTCTTCTTTTTTAAGCTCTCTTTTAATTTCAGGATCAAGTTTAACTTTTGATCTTTGCGGCATGAGTTAAGAGTATCTCAAACCCAAGTGCTCCGCAAGCAAGATATTTACAAGACAAAGCTTTTTATTATTGCATTTTGTAGGATTTGGATTAGAATTAGCCTATGAGGATAACGAGTAAAACATTTGAACCAAATCAAATGATCCCCGCAGTTTACACATGTGTTGGACAAAACATTAATCCGCCTCTTGAGATTTCTGATGTTCCGCAAAATGCGGAGAGTTTAACTCTTATTATGGATGATCCTGATGCTGCTACTGACCCGGATGGTCCAGGAAAAACTTTTACCCACTGGATGATTTGGAATATTCCGCCAAATACTCAAAATATTGATGCTGCAAATATAACGTCCAAGGCAATCCAAGGAATTAACGATTCTGAAAAAGTAGGATATACAGGTCCTTGTCCACCAAACGGAACACACAGGTATTTTTTCAAACTTTACGCACTAAATAGAAAGCTGGATCTTACGCCAAATGTAACAAAGCAGGAACTTGAGCGGGAAATTAATAATTCAATGATTGTAAAAGCGGAATTGGTAGGACTATACTCAAAAAAGAATGGATCTTCAAAATAGAAATATATTTATAACAGGCTCCAGTAAAGGTATAGGCGAGGAAATTGCTTATGCTTTTGCCCGCGAAAAAGCAAAAGTTATTATAACCTACCGAAACGACCCTTCGGCAGCAGAAAAAGTAAGTAATAAATGTTTGGAGCTTGGAGCACTGGAAGCTGCCGTTATTAAATTAGATCTTCGGCAAAACGAAAGCATTAAGGAAGCAGCAAGAAAGGCAATGGAAAAATTCGGCCATATAGATTTTCTTGTAAATAATGCCGGAGTTATAAGCTGGGAAGGTTTTGAAAATGAGACTTTTGAAGAGATTGAAAATCAGCTTAGGACAAATCTGGAGGGAGCAATAAAAGTTACCTCGGTACTTTTCCCACAAATAAAAGCAGGGATAATTAATATTGCAAGTAGAGCCGGACATATCCCATATTCCGGAAGAAGCGTATATTCAGCATCTAAATTTGGAATTATAGGATTTACAAAAAGCCTTGCGCTTGAATATCCGGACCTTAAGATTTTCAGCGTTTCACCGGGGGCGACTAAAACCCAAATGTGGGACTTTGATGAAGGAACAGATCCAAAAATTGTCGCTGAGTATATTATAAAAGCATTGAAGGATGAGGTTGAATTGAAAGACGGCGATCTAAATCTATGGGAGAAAATTAAATAATTATTTAATTTCCAAACTTTTCCATAGGATTCGGGAAGCAACCGTTCTGTGCGGAGACCATTTATTACTTAGTTTGATTAGCTCTTCACGGCTTGGTTTGCCATTCAGTTTATAAAGTTTGACAATCGCATTTTGAAGTCCTAAGTCTCCTGTTGAAAATACATCAGGCCGAGTTAAGGTAAACATCAAAAACATTTCTGCAGTCCACTGTCCTACCCCTTTTAGTTTTATTAATTCATTTATTACTTCCTGATCTGTTAAGCTTTCAAGATTTTTTAGATTTAACCTGCCTGCCGGCGAGGCAGGTTTTTTATTTTTAATCTCGCTTGCGATTCCTTTAATATATTTAATCTTACTCCAGGAAATTCCAGCATCTCTTATTGTTTGATCCGGAATTTTGATAAGTTTCCCAGGCGTTATTTGCTCTTCTTTGAAGAGTTTCTTAAATCTTCCAAAGATAGTATCTGCTGCTTTTCCGGACAACTGCTGAGAAATAATTGAATCGACTAAATCAATAAAATAGTCTTTCGGTTTGATCAACTCTATCAGTTCGATTTTCAAAGCAACCGAATAAAGAATTGGATCAGCTTTTTTAAAATGTTTCAGCGCTTTATCCATTTACCTGTCAATTAATTTGTATCCTCTGGTTTTAATTGTAACTATTTCGTAATTTTTGTCATGGTCTTTTAATTTGGCTCTGACTCTTGCCACCAATCTATCAATTGCCCAGTCTGTAACTCCAAGGCTTTCTGTTTCCGGCCAGACA
>CAZSXQ010000118.1:0-2550 GCA_964611415.1 uncultured Gammaproteobacteria bacterium | reverse complement strand
CTAAGCCCAGTATGAAGTACAAGCTCAATGATAGTAAGGTCTCGGATAGCAGCCTTTGAATCCCTTAGAGTCTTTAAAAGTAGACGTTCTTCGTGTTCAAGAAGGTATTTCATATGCCCCCTGACTAATTCTTAATTGTTCTTTTTCAACGCTCAGCTTATGCTCTTGATAGAGATCTTGGGGTAATAAGCCTACTTCAACCAGGTAATTAGCTGCTATGTATGGCACAAAAAGAACGCTTAAAATTTTTTTTGATTTGTGATGTAATGTGTACCAAGATTCTTCAATTGGATTAATGAAACTTAGTCCAAATCCAGTTAATCTTAAGTTTTCACCACAAACTTTTTTGAAATGTTTTTTCAGCTCATCTTTATGTCCATATCGCGATATGTCATCAATAACACGTCTACTATTAACTAATTTTGAAACCCATTCTGACAATGCAGTATTTATATTCATAACCCCTCCTGTTCTCTTAGTTTAAACCCCAGTACAATGTGGCTTGCTAATATATCTACTTCCTTCTCAGGCAGGTTAGGAGCAACCTTCCTTAGGATTTCTGCGGCACGTTCAAACTGCTTTCTACACATTTGTTTCTGTCTTTGGTCATCAAAATCATGGAGTGCATACATACCTTCCTCAAAGTCTTGCAGCTTATCCTTAACCAAATCAAATAACACTTTAACGGGTTGAATTTTTTCATAATACACTTGGGCAATCCCACCAGACATAAAATCTTCTTTAATCGAAATAGCTTCTTCCTGTTTATTCATATTAGCCTCCTTGACATTATGGTTCTTATTGAGATACATTTCTTAATAAGAACCATATATTGAATTTGATGTCAAATAAATTGTTTCTTTACGAGAACCAGAATAGGAGATAAGAATGATTAAAATGATAGTTTTTAAGTTAAATCAATTGCTTAAGAAAAAGGGCTATGCCCGTGAAGATGGCGAAGTTAAATATAGAGAAGCAGCTAGGGATATTGGAATTAGCCATTCCGCTCTTTGGAAGCTGGCTAATCAGGATAAACTAGACCAGACCTATAATCCAAGTGTTTCAACTATAGACTCACTTTGCCGGTTCTTTCATTGTCAGCCAGGTGATATTTTAACGTACAAAAAGGAATAGATAATGTGATTAAAAATATCATCATTTTGCTGCTCCTCATTTTTTTTGGCAGGTGGTGCTACCACCAACTTTATCCTGCCACTTGGTCAGGCTTTTTTTACCCTTATGGAAACCTTTCGGACGAAAGCCGCTGGAGAATTGAACACGGATTTAAATCATTAAAGGCTTGCAGGGATTGGGCAAATGATCAGATGGAAACAACGGAAGGCGAAGATGACTATGAGTGCGGGAAGAATTGTAGATCAGAAAATAAAGGATATACATTCTATATTTGCGATGAAACTTTAGACTGATCAATAACGCCTAGGATCGTTTCCGAAAAGCTGGTCCCCTATCAGCCTGCCGTTAAATTTTATTAGGGAATCGTTGAGGGAGCGATGAAGCCTAAAGACTTCGAAAAAATATATAATAAATTTTCAGGGGAACTCTTTGGCCATCAAATGGCGTCAGACGGTAGTAAGTATTTAAGGTTTAAAACCATTGACGATTGGTGGCATAGCCTTTCTCGAGATAAACGTGGGAACTTTGAAAAAAAGGATATTCCTAAAAATATCAGAGACACCTTTTTCGAGATATTTAAAAAATCTTCTAAAACCAATTTAGGGCAACCTTACAATCATTTTGCTTGGCTTACAATTGCACATGCGAAGCCTTTAGATCAAAAGATCAATGTTATTAAACAATTCCTGAAACGTGATCCATATTTTATTTGCGATCCACGAGTTGGAGCAACAATCCTTAATTTAAGGATCTATGCGCCTTTAGAATTTAACGAAGTTATAAAATCCTTAAGGCTTGAGACAAGAGGGAAAAAGGGCTTCTCAGACGAAATTCGTGAACGTGTATTCCTTCGAATGAGTATTTATCTTCTCAAGAATAGTAGGAACTCCCATAAAGCCAGTGAGCGAACTGCTGCTATGGCTTGTATAAAAGAAAAACATCCATGGGCTAAAGGCATGTCTGTCGAAGCTGCAAGGAAAATTTATGCAAATAAGTTAAATGAACTTAGCGTTGAAATTGGACCTGAACATCTTGATAGCCTCTTACGATCCTTGCTTAATTAACTTGGGTATATAAAAATGGCTTTTTAAATACCCATTTTGTCATTAACTATCAGGTACTTATATTGACATCATGATGGCAACCCTGTCTAATGGGCTTCATGAGTACAATATCTAAAAAGCTTTACCAAGCAGTCAAACTTAGTTCCACGCCTGCCTATAAACTAGCTCATTGGGCACAGCTTCATCCCAATACACTCAGCAAAATTCTCCACGGCGCCATTCCTCTTAAGACTGGGGATAAACGGGTATGCCGAATTGGAAAAATATTAGGACTAAAGCCTGAGGAGTTATTTGAAAGTAAGGAACATTGAAAAAAATTGAAACCCCGGAATCGATTGGAGTCGACCCGGGG
>CAZSXQ010000117.1:0-2596 GCA_964611415.1 uncultured Gammaproteobacteria bacterium | reverse complement strand
CAATTTCCCAAAGAAGAGAAACTGTTTCTGGGAGAAAAAGCAGAATATAACAGCCTTTGGCTCAATGGACTTTTTGAGACTATGGATTTTTTTAAGGTTGAAGGGAATGAGAGATTGAGGATCGCTTTTCTAGAGATTACTAATAAATGCGGTATTTTAATAACTCAGAATAGAGGCGCAGATTTAGCCCAGGGCTTTGGAGAACAATCAGGCAGTTTTATGACTCTACCTTACCCTCAGCATAATACTGATAACAGATACCTTATGTATGCATCGTTTAATATTGATGGTCAGGATTTCGATACTTCCTTAACTGACAGATCCCCACATAGAGGAGGATTATTATTGCAAAATGGAACTGTAAGGGTGGGAGTCCCGGGAGATTTTGATCAATCCGGCCCGATCCCTCCGTACGAATCTTATGACGGTACTATACCAAATGCCGCTCAAGTTGAGTATTTTTACACTCTGGATTCAAAGACAATGCAAAAAGATCTAGAATTACTTGGCTCAATGGGATCTTCTTCCGGCAAGAATTTTAGAAACGCCCAGGAGTTTTCGTCAGCTCTGGTAACCTTTTATTCAAAATCAGCTCATTCTTATAAAACTTTTGTGATGACAAGCTTTAGAGATATAGATATAGCAAAAGGAGTTTTTATGCCGCCCATGTTGGACGATTTTACTATACCCCAGCTAACAAGTTTGGCCGGGGACTATCTTATGAAACGGATGCCTGACTCCAATCGTTTTATACTGGCAATTCCGGATCCGGGCCCCAATCAATATCTTGTTCATTCGCAACCCTTCTCTAGTTACCAACTTATTAGGGATGGAATGGCTCCGTTTAGATCAAGAGCAGTGCTAGCAGCGCAAATACCAACTGAAATATTTCATAGAACTTTAGGGGGAAATGCCGCAGCATCATCAGTGTACAAACCCGAAAAAGCTCTCAAGCCTGCCTATATCGTTGTCAAAGCTGCTTGATTTAAAGTAAGAGAGGATAGACTTATTAATAAGTTATGAATGCTCAGTTTTTAATGTTAGCATTTTCAGCCGGTGTATTACTACGAAGTTTAAGTTATATAAGCAGCTTCAAAGACTTATTAAATAGATAGTTTGCTTGGTGCGCTGTTAGTATCAGCGGTACAAACTAATTTTAAACACTAACTCCTAAAAATTTCCTACTCTTTAACTTTAGCCCATAGTTTGTTATAATTAACTTATGATTATAGCTTGTTGTGAGGTAGAAACATCAACTCCTGGAACAATTGAAGATATTTACTCTAGAAGAGCTTTAGGCATTCAAAGAATGCAGGAATATAATGATCGAGAAGAAGGACTTCTCGCAGTCTATAAACGCTGTAGAGAGTCATTACTTGAAAAAATATCTTTAGGTGGGGAAGAAATAGATTTGATTCTTTTAAAACACTTCGAAGAAGCAATTGCGTCGGATGAAGATCTCAGCGTTGACTTAAGTGGAATTGTTACTCAACAAGAGAAGGAAAAAATTTATTTAGAGCCAATAGAGGTTATGCGAAGTATAGCTCAAAGTCACGACGTTCCCTTTCCTAAAAATGAAGAGTTAATGAGAAGATTGTTACTAGTTGATTCTGTTAGTTATAGAAATGTAGCTATCCAAGAAGTTAATGAAATGGGAGGAGATGCATTAGCTATGACATTACCTAATAAACTTTGCTTAGTTAATGCCCAATCTGATGAGCTAGGTCGAAGTCAAGCTACAAGAAAAAGGAGATTACGTGCAATTGGTATTCACGAGCTCTGGCATTCTGTTGATTATCAAGAAGTTTGGCAAAACCGTTCAGATCCAGACAATCCTGAAACTAATCTTGTAAGAAGAGGTGGTATTTTTGTCAGAAGCTGTGACCAGCACGGCGGAGAAGGTACATCTGGATTCGCGGCCCTTAACGAAGGATTTGCCAGTTTTCGAACCAGAGAAACATTGAGATTACTCGGAGATAGGAAACCTTTTAAGGATGAGTACGGCGATCAGCGTGGAGTCATAAGATTGCTTATTAATAGAGCTGGAGCCACTCCGTTTTATAGAGCTGCTGGAACTAAGAAAGGCTTACAGGATTTAGATGATCTACTAAGCGTTAGGTATGGATCAAATGCTTTAATACAGATAGCTACAAAAATGGCAGATGAAACTGGATTAAGAAGAATGCAAAGATGGTTGCAACGACCTTTATCTCCTTATCCCGAAACCAGAAAATTTATAAGACGATAAAATTACCGTCTTGCTAACTAGAAGACTTCTTTTCCCTTTTAAATTAGCCTCGGAAAATATATACTTAAGCTCATATGTATTGGGCGGATAAATTAGCTAAAGAAATTATTGAATCCGGAAAGTTTAAGCCATATTATGTTGATGACATGAAAACCCTTTCCGGATATCCGACTATCGGTTCCCTAAAAGGGCCGGTTTTTCATGATTTAATTTTTAAAGCTTTAAAACACGCCAGGCAGGATGCAAAATTCACTTATGTCTGGAATGATTTTGACCCGATTGACGAACTATCTTCTGAGTTTAAGGAAAAAATGTCAGACTATTTAGGCTTTCCTTTAAGAACAGCTC
>CAZSXQ010000116.1:0-2609 GCA_964611415.1 uncultured Gammaproteobacteria bacterium | reverse complement strand
ATCTACTCTACATATAAAGGAGATTATGCAAGCTTATCGGGAACTTCTATGGCGACTCCATTTGTTTCTGCTCTAGTAAGTCTTGTATATGCAAATAATCCATCGTTTAATAATCAAGATGCTAGAAACAGAGTTGAGAGTTCTGCCGAAAAAATAGAAAAAACCGGAAGCTATTGGACTTATGGCAGAATAGACGCCTGCGCAGCTTTAGAGTGTTTATTATCTGTAACTCCGAGTCCAACACCTAGCTTGACGCCTTCACCAACTCCTGCTCCAAGTTTAACTCCGGTGCCGATAAATAATGGCTTGTCAGCGGTTTATTACAACAACAGTAATCTTACAGGAAGCACTTATTCCAGAATTGATCCTACGGTTAATTTTAACTGGGGATCGGGATCTCCGTATTCATCAATCGGATCCAATACTTTCTCAGCAAGATGGATAGGAAAAATTCAGGTTTTAACCTCAGAAATATACACGTTTTATGCAAATACAGATGATGGAGTCAAACTTTGGGTAAATAATCAGCTCGTTATTGATCATTGGGTTAAGCAGAACGTTATGGAAGTATCCGGGGAAATAGATCTTATTTCCGGTCAAAAGTATGATATTAGAATGGAATATTTTGAAAACAAGGGAAAAGCTATCTCGGAACTTAGGTATAGTTCGCCTTCTACTTCAAAACAAATCATCCCCTCTTCCCAGCTAACCATAAACTAGTTTGACATTCCATATAGGACTTGAAATAGTATTTAAGAATGGCAAAAAGAAAATCCACCAAGAAGTCTTCACAAAAAACCTGGTCACTAGAGGAATTTTCTAAAAAATATTTTATTCTGGTATTTGTTTTTACAATTGGTTTAACTGGATACTATTTTTTTAATAGTAATTTTGGGTCTAGTGTTTTAGGTGACGCAACAACCTCAGTTATCTGTACAAGAAAAACACCTTATTTATCAGTTGAGCCCATAGTTAGATCCGGGAAACGCGGAGGAGAAGTTAAGTATTCAATATTTATTAAGAATAATGATCCTAAGGAATGTATTAACAGAGCTTTTACCTTAAGCAAAGAGCTTCCTACAACTGCTTGGACGGGAACATTTGATAAAGACTCTTTAACTATTAAGTCTGGTAGCAGCTATACACAGACGTTTAAAGTTAAGTCAGCATCTAGTGCTAAGAATGGTAGCTATAGAATTAAAGTAAAAATAAAGGGCACTGGTATTGAAAAGAGCACAAGATACGCTGTAATTACTCCGACTCCAAGCCGGGCGCCATCCAAATCATGGTTTATCTTTTAATTTTCTTAGTTTTATTTATAATTCTTTTCTTTCTCTCACGCATTCTTGCGGCTTCTATCTCCAGTCTTCTTATGAGGATTTCCGGAAGTCATATGTTTTCATTAAAACTTTTTCACATATTACTTCTTCCGGGCGTTGTAATTCATGAACTTGCGCATTTGATTGTCGCCGAAGTGATGCTGGTAAGAACAGGAGGGTTAAGTTTTACCATGGAGCAGGAAGAGGATAGGATAGTTATGGGAAGTGTGGGGATTGAGAGAACAGATCCCATCAGGCGGGCCGTAATTGGTTTTGCGCCGGTTTTTGTAGGGATCTTATTAATTGCATTTTTTATCTTTTATTTTCTCTCAGAGAATTCGCCTATTTCAGGTCCTTGGAATTTTATATTAGTTCTTTTTGTAGTTTTTGAAATAGGAAATACGATGTTTTCAAGTAAAAGAGATTTGGAGGGTACTTTACAACTGCTCTTAGTTATTTCTGTTGCCATAATAGTTGCTTATTTTCTAGGTTTTAAAGTCCCTGACTCATTGTTTAGCTTTTTAAACTCAGAACAGTTTGTCGGCATAGTTCAGAGGGGAATAAAGATATTACTCTTTCCAATTGGAATAGATTTGGTAGTGGTTTTCTTAGCAAGATATTTAATTAAAAGATGAATTTAGTTTGAGTCGTTATCGGAAGGGTTATCCGGTTTTACAAACCCTGTAAGTCTTGCTAGCGTGGCTTTTCCTTTGGCTCCTTTTGTTGTCGCTATTGCTCCAAGTCTGGCCACTCGTCCAACCGTTGAGTTTGGCTGCCATCTCTTCGCTCGTTGCCCAGCTGCATCTAAAATTTCCACTGATCTTCTTAGCGCCTGGTCATTACTTATGCGTTTTGGTGATCCTGGAATTGGAGTTGTAGTTTGAAGAGCTGGATTTGGTGCTACGGGCGCGGTAGGAGGAGTCTCTAAAACTGGTTGTTCAGCTGCGGGTGGTGTTTGGGGAATAAGAGCAGCATCTCTTTCTAGCCTTTCCCTGGATTCTCTTTCTGCCTGTGCAACTCTTGCATCAGATAAAGCTTTATCTTCAGCTTTTCTTCTTTCTGATTCTTCTCTATCTCTGGCAATTCTTATTGCAGATTCGTCAGCATCAGAAGGTACAGGCGTGGCTTCTTCTAGGGGTTCTGTAGTTGGTGTAGTGATTGGTTCAGGAATAACCTCAGGTTCGGGCACAGGCGTAAGAGGAGCGGATGGCGTTGGGGTTGGTGTTGCGGGTAGAGTAACCGGAGCATCAACTAGTGTTCCCAGGGAATCGGGCTCTGCTGGAGCCGGTG
>CAZSXQ010000115.1:0-2637 GCA_964611415.1 uncultured Gammaproteobacteria bacterium | reverse complement strand
GTTTTTATTTTTTTCAAACTCCGCTCTGGGTGCTAGGTCCATCTCTATTACTTCTGATAAATCTAATCTTTTGGGAGATGAGGAAATGAATGTTTCCGCTTCCATGTCAGGATTTGCGGATGGGGAAACGATTTATCTTAAGGGAGCCTTTTTTAAGGAGGGAAGTACTAATTATTTCGGATATACGAAAAATGGAGATTCCTGGATTAAAAATAGCACAACAGCGTTAGAACAAAGAGCAGTTCAAATTGGCAGTTTTGACGGTTCAGTAATTGTAAAAAGTGACTTTTCTGATAGCGGATATAGCGGTGCCGGAAGTTACAATTTAAAACTTGGTTTCTACTATATTACATCAGGAGGAAATACATCTTCAATCAATTGGTCGTCAAACGTCTTATCAATAAATCTTGATCCGCCCGCTCCCACCCAAGTAAGCGTAACTTCAAAAGCGAGTAATCCTGTTTCAGTTCCGCAAGCATCGAAAACTCCGACTAGCGCTAAAGCTATAACTTCAAAAATTACTCCGACTGTTACGAAAGCTGTTTTAATTGCTGCGCAGGCGATAAAAAGCAATAATTCTGCTAAAATAACACATGAAATTAAGGCTGCCAGTCAGTATGCTAAGCTTAAGATAAGTTTGGCAAAAAAAGAGCCCTCTCCCCAGATGAAAGTTTTAGGGACAAATGAGAGCAGTTTTCCCGGCGTCAGTTTTATTGGGGGAATTGCTTTCCTTCTTCTCGCAGCGGGTTTGGTTGGCAGAAGAGAGCTTAAGAAGAGAAATATTTTATGAATGTAATTACAAATACAGCTGAAGAAACCCAGCAAGTTGGTTTAGATTTTTCGAAGCAGTTAAAAAGCGGCGATGTGGTTTTATTGTACGGAGACTTGGGAGTCGGGAAAACGACTTTTGTTCAGGCTGTTGCAAAAGGCCTAGGAATAAAAGATAGGATTCTCTCTCCCACTTTTGTATTAATAAGACAATACAAAATTCCTCATCCCAACCCTCTCCTAAAAGGAGAGGGAAAAAGGAGAAGTTCTCGACAAGCTCGAACAATAGTTTTATACCACATTGATCTTTACAGAATTGAAAAGCCAGCAGAAATTGAAAGTTTGGGTTTATCAGAAATTATTGAGGAAGAAAATTCTGTTACTTTGATTGAGTGGGCTGATCGATTGTCTAGTTTTAAACCAAAGCACGGATACTCAGTTAAAATGAGATATATTAAGGAAAATAAAAGAGAAATAGAAATTTTAGAGATATGAATAGTTTGACAAAAGCAGTTGAAGTTATAAAACAGGGTGGAATTGTAATATTTCCAACAGATACTGCCTTTGGAATAGGATGCAGAATTGATGATGAGAAAGCTGTTGAGCGTTTGTTCGAGATCCGTAAAAGACCGCTAACACAAGCTACACCTGTTTTATTTGATTCTATTGAAAGAGTAAGGGAATTTGTCTTGCCCCTCGGTTCATCTCAGGGTAAACCTTTTAGTCCGGACGTTGAAGGTTTGATGAAAAAATATTGGCCAGGAGCTCTAACTATTGTTCTTGATTGCATTGAGAAGAATGTGCCGAGCTTGGTTCGCGGCGGCGGAAAAACAATTGGAGTTAGAATACCGGATCACGAGATGATTCAGCGGTTAATATTAGAAGCCAATGTTCCAATCCTAGGTCCTTCGGCTAATTTTCATGGAGAAAAAACTCCATATAAATTCGAGGCACTAGACAAAGAGCTTATAAAACTTGTAGACTTTGTATTAGAGGGAAAAACTAAAGGTGAAAGCCTTACGTCAACAGTGGTTGATTGTACAAATTCCCCTTGGAAAATAGTTCGGCAGGGAGCGGTAAGAGTAATTTATGACTAAATTAATTATCGATACCACCGACAATAAAAAAACTACTATAAAGCTCCAGCTTGGTGAAGAATCAGATGAGATAACCGAAGTTGCTTTGCCTAAATCTCAAAACGCTTTAATTTTGATAGATAAGATACTGAGAAAAAATAAGTTAAAGCCTGTGAATATCGATGAAATTGAGGTTAATGCCGGTCCGGGATCTTTTACGGGAACAAGGGTTGGGGTAGCGATTGCAAATGCCTTAGGTTTTGGTTTGGACGTTAAAGTAAACGGGAAAAAGTCTAAGGAAGTTTTGCCTAAATACTTCTGATATACTCACAATATGCGGGACTTTTTCTATGCACTAATATTTCCTCATCCCCGTAATAATCATAGGGCAAGGTTTTTACACCACAGAACTATTCTT
Organism: uncultured Gammaproteobacteria bacterium; assembly: GCA_964611415.1. Classification (GTDB taxonomy): domain Bacteria; phylum Patescibacteriota; class Microgenomatia; order Levybacterales; family UBA12049; genus 2-01-FULL-39-10-A. Next base: position 375 of record CAZSXQ010000115.1, on the reverse strand, counting down.
TTTCTTATCTCTTTTTTTATCTTCAGCTCCTTATTTTTCCCTTCAAGTTTTAATCCTTTTTCAGAAAAGCTTAAGGCGCTTGCAGATATCTCTGTAAAAGAATTAGTAGACTTAACAAATACAAAAAGAAAAGAGAACGGTTTGCCTGCGCTTTCCAACAACGCTCAGTTGTCGAATGCTGCCGCCCAAAAAGCAGACGACATGTTTGCTAAGAATTATTGGGCACATAACTCTCCCGATGGAACAACTCCCTGGTTTTTTATCAAGGAATCGGGATATAGCTACGTTTATGCAGGAGAGAATTTAGCCAGAGGATTTAACAATGCGGACGATGTAGTGAATGCATGGATGGCAAGTTCGGCTCACAGAGCAAAC
>CAZSXQ010000114.1:0-2669 GCA_964611415.1 uncultured Gammaproteobacteria bacterium | reverse complement strand
GGTAATACAGGAGCCAGCGATTAATCCTGTAAAAACAGCTCCAAGAAAGGAAAAGGCCCATTGGGGAGATAGACGAAGAGCCTTAATTTTGGGATTAATTGAGCTGAACGAAGATCATACTGACTTCAAGTACCCAACTCTCAAAGAGCTCACACCGGTAGTTTACGCTGACAAATTAGCGGGGCCTGGAAAAGGAAGAGTTGCAAATTATAGATTCAATGCAAACAAATCAGTCGAAAGCTTCATAGAGGATTTGATGTCAGAAGACAGAAAGAAAAACGCAGCTGCAATCCTTGAAGAAATACGATCACGACCAGAGTTTGCAAATATAACTGATGAGCAGCTAGCAAAAGCTTTAAGAAGAGAAATTTCCTATCAAGAATTAATTGGTCAAAATAGTCCCGCTATTACTGCACCGGCTTTAATTATAGGCCCTCATCCTCTCCCATCAGGGCCCGAAGAATCTGAACCACCTCAACCAGATGTTGAAGTTGATCTTGGAAAAATTGCATTACCTAAAATGCCTGAGAGGAATACTACCCTACAGGAAAGAGTTGCTTATTCTCTTATGTTAATAGATCCACGAAGAAACGGTTTTGAGTTCGAGAATCTTGAAGCCGTTATAAGAGAGGTTTACGAAGAAGAACTCGATAAGCTTACCGGAGACGCAAGGCGAAAAAGAATAAGAGAACTGACTGACTCAGCACAGAGAAATCTTAATGGGTTTGTTTTTCTTCTCCAAAAATCAACAAGACAAGAGGATGATCAGGTAGCTCCGTTAGTCAGGAATTTTCTTAACTGGGTGGAACGCCAGCCCTATTATGATGGATTTGCTGTTGAAGATATTATAAAAGTTCTTGAGAGAAAAATGAGCTTTGATGAAGTAGTTGAAGCAATTAAAGTGGTCGGGAGAGAAACAAACCATGCAAAAAAGAATGGGAAAAAACCGGATGATGAGAATCAAACATTCCAGCCGAGATTAAATAGACAACATAAATACTTAATAGTTGAAAGGATTTTAGCTTTGGATCCTAAGGAAAGACAAAAATTGGGTATTTTGCTTTCTCCTGAGGACAAAACAAGGTTATCAAATATTAGAAGAAAAATAGAACAATCGGTACCAAATATTGCTTTTACCGCTCGAGGCTATACGGACACTTTGGTTGCAAAACTTAAAATGGCTCTAGCAAACCAAGATTTATATTTAAAACATTTAAAAGACGGCGAAAGCTACCTTATATATCAGTGTCTCAAAGGTGTTAGAACCCAAGCCCAAATTGAGGAACTAATAAGAATCTTAAGATAATCCCCTTTTTCCTCTTGTCAAATTAGAAACGCCAAAATACTAGTAGCTACAAAATAAAGATTGGGGAGTTAGGAGAAGAAATTTCCTGATCCGGAATATTTTTAATTATATCTATTGCCATCCTACCGGCTTTTTCTTCTCATAATGCAAATATTACAAATATAAGACTTGAAGTTAATAAAAGAATAGTAAGAATTTGGTAAAATCATAGATCTATGAAAAGAAAAATATTATTAGGTTTAGTTTTATATTTTTTAAGTCTGGGTCTTTTTACTTGGTACTTTGTTTCAAGCAAGGCTAAACCGCCAGTTTTCAATGGTCAAACCTCAATCGTTATTTCGTCTCCTTCCCCTATTCCAGCTCAGATCACTATTCCCTCGGAAAAAATCCTCTCAAACGGTGACTATCACATTTTTCAAACTTTTAATAACTGCGGGCCCGCCGCTTTGTCTATGGCTCTTCGCTTTTATGGGATTGCTGTCTCTCAGCAAGAACTCGGTAATTCTCTTCGCCCCTACCAAATAGCAAGTGGCGATAACGACGACAAATTGGAGGAGCTTTCGGAAAAATCAAAAGAATACGGCTTTATTCCGCTTCATAGGCCTATGGGAAATTCGGATATTGTTAAAAAATTTATAGCAAACAATATGCCGGTTGTTGCCCGGACTTTGACCAAACCTAATGAGGATATCGGTCATTACAGAGTTATTAAGGGATACGATGAGGTTCGGGGAATATTTATTCAGGATGATAGTCTTCAAAACAAAAATCTGGAATTTTCTTATGATGAATTTAATATCCTTTGGAAAAGATTTAATTATGAATATCTTGTTTTAGTACCGAAGGACAAAAATCAAACTGCAAATGCGATTTTAGGAGAAGGTCTTGACCCAAAAATTGCATGGCAAAGCGCAGTCAAAAATTCCGAGGGAGAATTATTAGCAAATCCAAATGATATTTACGCAAGATTTAACCTATCAGTCGCGCTTTATAATGTTGGCAGCTATCAAAGGTCTGTTCAAGAATTTGAAAAAGTAGAAAACCTCCTTCCCTTCCGCACTCTCTGGTATCAGATAGAGCCTATCCAGGCCTATTTTGAATTAGGAAACTATGATAGGGTTTTCCAAATTACAGACAGAATTTTAAATAACTACAATCGGGCATTTTCAGAGCTTTATATCTTAAGAGGTAAATCTTATTTGAAACAGGGGCAAACTGAATCTGCGCGTCAGGAGTTTGAAAAAGCAGTTTTTTATAATAGTAATCTTAAAGAAGCCCAAAGCCTGCTTTCTTCTATTTAAGATATTTATCAAAGAAGTCAACGGAACGAGACATGGCAGTGTTGAAATTTGCCGATAGGTTA
>CAZSXQ010000113.1:0-2727 GCA_964611415.1 uncultured Gammaproteobacteria bacterium | reverse complement strand
TTTTAAAGGGAGTCTAAAGTGGCACTGGACTGGAATACGCTGCCATCATCTTTGGTAATTTTAAGCACAACTTTTATATCAGATACGTTTTTATCATAATGGCAGACATCCGAACAGGATCCAAGAGTTATTTCTTTACTCGCAGGAGAATTATCAAGATCGATCTGGCCAATTGCACCTCTTGGAAGACTTCCTTCGGCCAGATATTGAAGTTCGTATTCAATAGCTGATATTCCTGTTATATTAGCTACAGTTACAATTACTGTTTGTCCTTTTGGACCTGCCTCAATTGTTAAACCAAGCTCATCAGGGGAAATAGTCGGAATTGGAATTTCTGTAGGCAAAATATTGGTGTTTATCTTCTGAGAGGATAAATTTGTATTTTTTAAAGCTACGAAAACTGCAAGAAGGACTACTAAGGCAACAATTGCAATTCCTGCGATTTGGAATTTTCTATTTTTTAATAAATCCGGATTCATTAACTACAGTAAAGCATAAACAAAACTTTTTTGTCTGTCAATACTGGGTTATAAAACTCTTGGATAGCCGCTCATTTATTATATTATCTCCTAGATAGTAGGAGGTTGTGTCCAATTACCCATATCGCCTACAACATATCTACCATCCGGATCCCGCAAGTAAAAATGATCATCCATTTCATAAACAGAAATTCCCGTTACTGCCTTTATGTCAGCAAAACCAAAATGATCCCTTGTTCCTGGCGAAAGAAGTGATTCTAGCCCGCGTTGAGTTGCTGCGCTAACCGTAAATAATACTTTCGCTTCTGACAATGAAATATTTTCCGCGCTCAATGCTTCTTTTATTATTTCCAATGTTCCAAATGCACTAATGTCTGAAGCTATACAATCATCTGCAAATACAAAACGTCTGTAGTTTGAAATTTCAGGATTATTCTCGCCAAGCGTAACCCCAACCATTAGTCCTCCATCATTTCCCTGGACTCTACTCATTCGGTACTTAAAAAAATCACTTGCCGCAAAGCCTTCTTCCTCAAAGACGTCTTGAACAAAAATACCGCCATTCATTGGAGAAAAAATTAGTACATCATCTTTACCGACCCAACTTATCACATCTGTTGCCATAGCATGATAAACAAGTCCTAAACTTTCTCTATATTTTTGCCTATCGTTGGGATTTTCAGAACTTCTGTTTGGATCATTTGCTAAATCAGTAATAACAGCCATTGCCTGCCTAATCTCTGGCTGCTGTAAACCTAAAACGGTAATATTGCCCGTATTTTCTTTTAATCTTTGATCCTCAGGAACTAAACCCTTTAGTTGAGCTCTCGAAGCCCCAAAATCCATTACGATATCATATGGACCACGCCTAGCCTCTTTGCTAACATAATGAGGATCAATCATTAACTTGCCTCGGACATTTCTTAAATGAGAAGGAAGAACTAAGCCTTCAGTAGCTCGGGAGATTTGCGGTCCTTCTATACTTGCCATATTTTTTGACAAATTCTAATTTTCAACTTTAAAGCACTTTTTAAAATTTGTCAATGGTTAAAACATAGAGGAAAAATAAAACCTAACTTAATTAATTTTTTTAAAAAGATACTCTTTAAGCTCTTCGATTTTTATTCTTTCCTGCTTTGCGCTGTCGCGGTCGCGGATCGTGACAGTATCGTTTTCCAGAGTTTGGAAATCTACTGTAATACAATACGGAGTTCCGGCTTCATCTTGTGCAAAATATCTTTTACCAATGTTTCCCCTATCATCCCATGCTGTCATAAAGTAAGGCTTAAGGCTTTGATAAATTCCTTTTGCTTTTTCAACCAACTCGGGCTTATTTGCAAGAAGTGGAAAAACAGCTGCTTTGTAAGGCGCAAGTTTTGGATGAAGTTTTAATATTGTTCTTCCACCTTCTTGTGCATACGAATCAAGAAGGAAAAATAAAGTTGACCTGTCAACTCCACCTGAAGTCTCTATTACCCATGGAGTATATTTTTCTCCATTTTCATCAACATAAGAAAGATTATGTCTGGATAAATCCCAATCGCCTCTGTGATGTATTCCTTCAAACTCAGACCAGCCAAAAGGAGCTTCGTACTCAATATCCTCGGCAAACTTTGCATAATGGGCTCTTTCATTATCTTCATGCTTTCTAAAACGCAGTTTTTTAGGATTCATCCCCAAAGACTCGTACCAATCCATCCTTTGCTTTTTCCAGTATTCAAACCATTTGTCTCCTTGACTATCCTCCGGTTTTATGAAATATTCAAGCTCCATCTGCTCAAACTCCCTGCTTCTATATGTAAAGTTACCTGGAGTTATTTCATTCCTAAAGGCCTTGCCAATTTGGGCTATTCCAAAAGGAATTTTAACTCTGGTTGAGGAAACTACATTTTCAAAATTTACAAAAGCTCCCTGTGTTATCTCTCCTCTTAAGTATATTTCGGACTGTTTTCCCTCAACTATCCCAAGATAGGCTTTAACAAGTAAATTAAATTTCTGGGGAGCTGTCCATTCGACCTTTTCCTTGTGGGTCTTTTCATGAGCTTTTATCTCATCTTCTTTGTCAGCTCTAAACCTCTGGTGGCAGATTTTGCACTCAACCAATGGATCTGTAAAAGCATCAACGTGTCCGGATTTTTGCCACGTTGTCGGGTTCATCATAATAGAAGCGTCTACTCCAACAACGTCATCTCTAAGTTCAACCATTGATTTCCACCACTGACTTTTAATATTTCTTTTAAGAAGAACT
>CAZSXQ010000112.1:0-2736 GCA_964611415.1 uncultured Gammaproteobacteria bacterium | reverse complement strand
GAGACCAGTATTGGGCAATATATTTTCAAAAACCATTTGCAATCTTTGGAAAGGTAGATATTAAATAACATGATCGAAGGACGAGCGTTTTCTCCAGTTTTTTCACAAACAAAAGATAGTGGACTAATGAGGCCACCAGCTTCAACGTTGGAAATTGGAGGACGAGGAAGACAGGAAACAGAGATCCCACAGAATAAATACTCGTTGGTAATCATAGATTTCCATGGAACCATAACTGATCATCAATTAAGAACTATTAGGGCATATCACCACTCCGCTCATGCCGCACTGGGAGTTCATTTAGAAAAAGACTTTTACCATGCAGCCTTAACAAGACCTGCACAACATGCTGCAGGTGCAGAAAAAAGTCGCAGAGGAGATACAGCCTCCACAGCTCAAACCAACAGGCAATTTATTCAAGATCAATTTGGTCAATCTCATGGAAACCAAGCAGCTCAAGCGATGTATGATGAATTCGGTAGACTAATGAATGAAATATATATTCCAATCCCAGGTGCTTTAAGAACGATGAGACAATTAAGAGAAGAGGGCGTAGAATTTGCAATTTTAACAAACGGGGATAACAGGGAAGTGATTCAACGCCAGCTGGAAAAATGGAGATTGCCAGACCTTGCCGCAAATTTATACAGTCATCATCTTTCAGGATTTAAGAAACCTGACGTAAAAGCTGTTAACTATATTCTTACCGATTATGAGCGTAAAGGTAAAACATTTACACCTGAACAAATACTATTGGTAGGGGATTATGTCGAAGATGTACAAGCTGCCCATAATATGGGTATGGATTCCGTACTTGTTATAAGAGGACCAGGCTGGGAAAGAGTAAAAATCAGAGAGCCAAGACCTACTTATGTCGTCACGGAGGTATCTGATCTCGCACCAATCCTGCACGGGACATATCCTCCTTTATCAGGAACTGAGGTTTATATTCCTCCTGTGTATTGGAAGAATGAGGATTGGGATCCTAAAAACGGGGAACCAAGAAGCAAACAAATGCCTCTTCATACTTATTAAATTTGTTGCTCCATTGCTTGAATGAGTTTATTTTGTTAAAATAATCCTTACTTAAGGGCTCGTAGCTCAGTTGGTTAGAGCGTTGCATTGACATTGCAAAGGTCAGAAGTTCGACTCTTCTCGGGCCCACTGCTTTTTGCTACAATAATTAAATGATAAGAGAAGAAGGACTAAAGCTCCTAAATCAAAATATTAAAAACCAAAACCTCATAAAACACATGTTAGCCTCAGAAGCTGTAATGAAAGCTTTATATTTAAGGCTTAACCAAGATCCAAATACAGAAGGCATTGAGGATTGGGGAATGGTGGGGCTTTTGCATGATTTAGATTATGAACTCTGTAAAGACCATCCTGAAAAGCACGGAGTAGTTTCAGCTGAAAAACTTAACGGAAAACTTGACTCAACTCTAATCCATGCAATTATGGCTCACAATTATCAATATACAAAAGTAATGCCTGATTCCTTAATGGATTGGAGCATATCCTGCTGTGACGAATTAACAGGTCTTATCATTGCCTCAACTCTTATTAGCCCAGAGAAAAAGCTGGCATCTGTTACTTCTGATTTTGTTTTAAACAGATTTAGGGAAAAATCATTTGCAAAAGGTGCAAACAGGGAACAGATAAAAATGTGTGAAGAAAAATTAAATATTCCCTTAAATGAATTTGTAAGTATTGCTCTTTCTGCAATGCAAAAAATAGCTACAGAACTTGGCCTCTAACTTGACAAGAGTTTATGAAAGCTTCTATGCTTAATTTATGGAGCAGCACGAAAGCCTACATAGAAATAAAAGAGAAATTCTCATTAATAATTTTATTGGCGGTATCGCCTGGGCACTGGGAGCAACTGTTGGGCTTGCAATAATAGTTGCAATCTTAGGCGTTATTTTACAAAACATTAATTTGGTTCCTTTTGTCGGCAACTTTGTAGCAGACATAATCAATTTTATAATAGATAAAAGACCTGATTTGGTAAGATAGCTATACATTTAAGGCTTTCCTTGGTAAAATAACCGCATGAGTGATTTAAAAGATCATAAACAGATTGGACAAGAACTAGAATTATTTTTCTCCCATGACTTTGCACCTGGTGCCCCTTTTTGGTTACCTAAGGGAATGATAATCTTCAAAGAACTTGAAAAATATATCAGAGAGTTAACACAAAACGGAGGATATCAGGAAATTTCAACTCCGATAATGGTAAAGTCCCAGCTTTTTAAAGAATCAGGACACTGGACAAAATTTGGCGAACATAATATGTATAACTTCACTTTATCTGATGATGAAAATGATAAGCATCCTGAAAGTTATACTCTAAAACCAATGAATTGCCCAGAGGCTACTATAGTTTACAGATTCAGACCAAGATCATATAAAGAACTTCCTTTAAGGCTTTCTGAAATCGGAAAATTGCATAGAAGAGAAAAGAGCGGAGAAGTAAACGGACTACTTAGAGTTAGACAACTGACAATGGATGACGCACATATTTTTGCTACGGAAGACCAAATCTTTGACGAAGTATCAAATATTTTGGACATAATGATAGAGTTTTATTCAAAGTTTAACTTTGAATTTGATTTTAGACTTGCGACAAGACCAGAAGTTTATGCAGGAACCGTAGAAAATTGGGAAAAAGCGGAAAAGGATTTGGAAGAAGCTTTAAAAAAGAAAAAATTAAAATATTCCCTAAAACCTGCCGAT
>CAZSXQ010000111.1:0-2739 GCA_964611415.1 uncultured Gammaproteobacteria bacterium | reverse complement strand
ATAATTTTTGTCAATGGGAATTGTTAATTTTTTTGTTAAAATTATTCTGTGAAGAAACTCTTCGCTTTTTTTATTTTAATTTTAAGTATCGGATTAGCGTTTTTATTTTTTTTATTTTTCTATACTCCCAAAAACAATCCAATAGAATCCCCTCTCCCCGACTTTTTAAGCAGTAAAGAAAATTCTGAGGTTTCAAGTTTGGATTTTTGGCTCCCTAGCCTATTCGGTTTTTTTGAAAACGATAAAACCGTTCCTAATCTTAGTGCTAAATCCGCATTAGTTTACGACCTTACCGATGAAAAAGTTATTTTTGAAAAAAATTCAAAAGAACGTCTTCCTATGGCCTCCATTACAAAACTTATGACAGCAATTGTAGCAATTGATCACAAAAGAGAGGGCGACCGCTATACAGTTTATCCTGAAAATCTCGTAGGGGAAAACGTAATGGGGCTCTCTCAGGGAGAAATTTTGAACCTTGAAGAACTTCTCTATGGAGTCTTTATGTACTCAGGAAACGATGCCGCAGAGGTATTGGCGCAAAATACGCTTGGACGCAATGAATTTGTCGCAGCTATGAATAAGAAATCAAAAGCTCTAGGCCTTAAAGACACCCGTTTTACAAATCCCACCGGTCTTCAGGGAGATGGCGATCAATATACGACAGCATATGATCTTTTGGTAATCTCCCGTTATGCTGTCGAGAATTATCCGGAAATTATAAAAGCATCATCCACCGCCGAGCACCATATTCCTGAAACTTCAGACCATTATGCTTATGACTTGTATAATCAATTAAACTTGGTTACAACTTACCCCGGAGTAAAGGGCTTAAAGGATGGCTACACTCCTGAAGCCGGGCTTTGCCTGATTACATATCTAGATTATAACGGCCACGAAATCATTGGAATAATACTTGGGAGCGAAAACAGAAGACAGGAAATGAAAGACTTACTGGATTACAGTTTGAAAACCCAGGGGATCAATCCCCCTCCCCACGATTAGTCCTCGATTAGCACTATTTGACAATCTAAATTAAATTGTTATACTGCGCACATGACTGACGTATTTGATGAAGGTAAAGCTAGAGCTGCTGAAGCTTTTACGCGAGAAACTAGACCCTTAACCCCTGATGGTGCAGCAGCAATGAGAAATAAAGCGGCTGAGACAGTTCGGGAAATGGAACTTTCCGCTGGTTATTTTGTAGTTTTTGATCGGGAACGTTTCCAGCTAACCTCAGAGGCCTATGGAAATGCTAAAGAAGCAAACGCGAGAATGGCTCTTTTAAAGGCGGAAACAGCTCTTAATTATCAACGTTCTACAAGATTAATGAAGGAATACATAGAAAAACGAGGCCTTGATAGAACTAACTTTGGTGATCTAATAAGAACTCTTTTTGGAGGCGGAGTAGCGTTTTTCCAAGATCGAGAACTAAAGATATTTGCTGGTGTTGCTGCGTTTAGCGGAGGTACAGAATTACAAGATGAAGAAGTATGCGTTAGGGCAATTACAGCTGCAGGACTACATGCAGATATTCCCCCGGTCGTCCCTCAAGTGCTACAGGAAGCACTACAAGTACCACAAGCTCCACAAGGATAAGATTTCAGAAATTAATTAAGATATTTTTCCGCGGAATAAATTGAAGATTTTATCGGAGGTCGTAATTAATAGCTCTTCTTGCACTCATTTCTTCACTTGGGTCATAATGTTTTACTATCATTGCACCCCTAACAGTGATTCCCTCTGCTCTAGCGAATTCAAGTCTATAATCTCCAGGTTGAGGAGGAAAAAATGCCGGTACTACTAGAACATCATTAGGGATATATATTCTTCCGTCTCTAGGTCTAATATAGTCTCCAGTTGTAGTATCAAATACAGGAGTTCTGTGGTGAATTACAGTTCCTGCGTCAATTGCGGTTCCATTTCCTATAACTGTTCCTTCAGCTAAGATGGCACCAGCACCTACGAATACGTCATTCCCTACTGAGATTGGGTGTTGACCTGCAGGCTCTAATACTCCTGCTATAACTACGCCTGCTGATAGATGGGATCTTTCTCCGATCTGCGCACCAGATCCTACTAATGCATTAGAGTCCACCATGGTTCCATCTCCTACGTATGCTCCAACGTTTACATACCCTCCGTTCATGATTGTAACCCTATCTCCTAAGTGCGAACCTCTTCTTGCGCTACCGGTAGCAATAGTTCTAACAACTCTTTGTTCAAAATCAGGTACTTGCTGTGGAGGTAATGTGTGTCTATCGTAAATTGGGATTGCTGCGCCAGGAGGGGACATTTCTATAATATCTCCAGCCTTAAACCCAACGCTTATAAATCTCCTTACATCCTGGTCAGTTATCCATGTTCCATCTGATTGAGGTTCTGCTACCCGGAGAGTTCCCTGCTCTAGGTGCCCTAAGAAATCATCGTATATTTCATGAATTTGGGGCACTGCTCTTACTTCATCTCTTGAAAGAGGAATAATCGTAGGCATCAATTCTCGCATTTCTTCTACAGATCTTTGAGGTGGGCGGCCTTCTATAGAACTAGCAGAATAATCGTGTCTTGTTTCTTGTGTTGCTGCCATATTATGCACAGGAGTATAGCACTTAATTATTTCGTGTCAAGCTTGGAAAATTTGCGACGAGTTGATACCATGCTCAAACTAAGGTAAAATACGAATACGCCGCGGTGGTGGAATGGTAGACACGAAGGCCTTAAGAGCCTTTACCAGCAATGGTG
>CAZSXQ010000110.1:0-2785 GCA_964611415.1 uncultured Gammaproteobacteria bacterium | reverse complement strand
TTATTTCTGTTCAGATTCTTGACCGCAAAAAAGGCGATGAATTAGAGCCGGGGACACTTAGAAAAATAATTGTAGAAGTGGCACAATTCCGTCACGTTGTGGTAGGAGATAAATTGGCAGGTAGGCATGGAAATAAAGGAGTAATTTCAAAAATAGTTCCTGACGTAGATATGCCTTTCCTTGAGGATGGAACACCGGTTGACATTATTATTTCCCCAATCTCAGTACTTGCCCGTATGAATTTGGGTCAGCTTCTCGAAGCGCATTTGGGTTGGGCTGCATTAAAACAAGGAAAAAAAGTAGGAACTCCTGTGTTTGAAAAAGTTGATGAAGAAAGAATTGTTTCAGAGCTAAAGGCTTCAAATCTTCCAGAAAACGGAAAAACAAAGCTTTATGACGCAAGAACAGGAGAGCCTTATGAGAACGCAGTGGTTGTGGGAGTCGAATACATCATGAAACTTATCCACATGGTAGAAGATAAGACTCACGCTAGATCCACCGGACCATATTCATTAGTCACACAACAGCCTTTAGGAGGAAAAGCCCAAATGGGAGGTCAAAGACTTGGAGAAATGGAAGTTTGGGCACTTGAGGCACATAGGGCTAGATATACTCTCCAGGAAATGCTTACAATTAAATCTGACGACGTTGTAGGACGTGCTAAAGCATTTGAGGCTATTGTTAAGGGAACTGCTATCCCGACACCAAAAGTTCCTGAATCATTCAAGGTTCTTATAAAAGAACTGCAGGCATTGGGGCTTAATGTAGTTCCTATGGGAGCCCAGATAGTAGCGGAACCCCTAATGACAGAGTCTATGAAAGAAGCAAAAGCGGATGAAAAAGTAGAAATACAAGCAAAAGAAATGGAAAAAGAGCTCGGTGGAAAAGATGAAGTTACAAATGAAGGCGGAATTGAAGAAGTTCCAAGCCCTGAGAATACGCCAGAGACGGGAGAAGTAAATGGATAAGAATAAAAAAATGAAAGATATTAATATTTTGGATTTTCAATCCTTGAAAATTCTTTTGGCCGGAAAAGATGATGTAATGGGCTGGAGTTATGGTGAGGTAACTAAACCTGAAACTATTAACTATAGAACATTACGTCCTGAAAAAGACGGTTTATTTGACGAGAGAATATTCGGTCCTACGAAAGACTGGGAATGTTATTGCGGAAAATATAAGAGAATCCGCTACAGAGGAATAATTTGTGATAAATGCGGAGTCGAAGTTACCCTGTCCCGCGTGAGACGTGAGAGAATGGGGCATATTGGCCTTGCTTCTCCGGTAGCACACGTTTGGTATTTTAAGGGATCAAGTTCCCCCCTAAGTTTGATTTTAGACATGTCTCAGAAGGATTTGGAATCTGTAATTTATTACGCATCATACTTGGTTACAGGAATTGACGATGATAAAAAGAAAAAAGCTCTTGAAAATTTCCAAGGAAATATAGAAGAGAGAAAAATTAATCTTAAGAAAGATGCAGAAACAGAAGAGTCAGAAATAAATAAAGAAACAGAAACAAAACTTAAGGATGCAAAAGGTGGAAAGGCTGAGCAAAAAGAGCTCATTGAGCAAGAGCTAGAGCTCTCCAAAAAACAAAGGATGGTTAGAATTGCTGATAGAGTTGCCGCAGAGAGCAAAAAAGTTGATGAAATTGCAGATGCGCTTTCGACATTAGTTAAAAGCTTGAAGCCTGGATCAGTTCTTTCCGAAGACGAATATTTCAAAATTTTGGAATATGACATAAACGTTTTCTTCACATTTAAAACAGGTGCTGAAGGGCTTCTTGAGCTTATTGAGAAAATAAATATTGATGATTTGATCGTAAATCTCAGGAAAGAAGTAGAAAAAGCAAAAGGACAAAAATATCTAAAGCTTGTTAAGAGGCTCCGATTACTAGAAGTTATCAGAAAAGCAGGAGTTTCACCGAGGGACATGGTTTACACGGTTCTTCCTGTAATTCCTCCCGATCTTAGACCTATGGTTCAGTTGTCCGGAGGACGTTTTGCAACATCCGACTTAAACGATTTATATAGACGTGTAATTAATAGAAATAACCGCTTAAAGCATTTAATGAGCTTGGGAGCACCGGAGATAATTCTAAGAAATGAAAAAAGAATGCTTCAGGAGTCAGTAGATTCACTTATTGATGCATCTCAAAGAGGAACTCAGGTCGTAGCATCACCATTAAGATCATTATCTGATATGTTAAGGGGAAAGCAGGGAAGATTCAGACAGAATTTATTGGGAAAAAGAGTAGATTATTCAGGGCGTTCTGTTATTGTTGTCGGACCAAATCTTAAACTTTCTGAGTGCGGACTTCCAAAAGAAATGGCACTTGAGATGTTTAAGCCTTTCGTTCTCCGCGAGGTCATCGTTAGAGGTTTTGCTCCAAATATTAAATCTGCTAAAAGATTTATTGAAAAAAGACCTCCTGAGGTTTTTGACATTCTTGAAGAAATAACCAAGAACCATCCGGTTCTTCTTAACCGTGCTCCTACGCTTCATAAATTAGGAATCCAGGCATTTTATCCGGTTCTTATTGAAGGAGCAGCAATTCAGCTTCATCCCTGTGTTTGTACCGGTTATAATGCGGACTTTGACGGAGACCAGATGGCAGTCCATATTCCTTTATCTGAAAACGCACAAAAAGAAGCAATTGAGCTTATGATGCCTAGAGAAAATCTCTTAAAGCCTGCTGATGGATCCCCTATAACACTTCCTAATAAAGAAATGGCTGTCGGAGTATTTTATTTGACCAGTATTTACGATCCGACAGGAAGAG
>CAZSXQ010000109.1:0-2801 GCA_964611415.1 uncultured Gammaproteobacteria bacterium | reverse complement strand
CGGAGATTGAAACATTTCCTGAAAACAAAAAATATCAACATTATCTTTATTTTCTCTGATAAACTTTAAAAACGGTTCATAAACTCTACCTCCCCAGATATTTAAGGTCATTAATTTCATATTGGAATTATAACAACTTAATTATTTCCGGAACAAGTGGAGGAGGACCAAAGCCCTTTTTCATTTTCTATAGCTAGTCTTTGAGCTTCTTTAAAATCAAACTGATACTTGTAGGGGTCGTTGTACGTGTATTCATGAGCGTAACCTTCTGCAATCATGTATAGATTGAAATTCGTTCCGTCCGGGAGAAAAACATACCTAAGTAAACGTTTATATTTATCTCTTTCGCCTTGAGTTTCGTCAGACTCCAAGACTACAAACTGTCCCAAGAGCATTTCTTTAGATTTATTACTAGCTTCCTTACCAAAACACTGAACTTTTTTTCTGGGATCTACTGTTTCAGGCGTATCAATTCCTATTAACCGCAGGCGTTCGGTTTTATTATCAATCAAAACATCTATCGTATCTCCATCAACCACTTTAATAACTTTATAACCTACTGGGATATCAACCGATCCCTGATCATCTACTAGGTTTTCTTCATCAAAATCTTCGGCATATTCGGGCTCCTGGGATGGAACAATAGAAATGGAAACTCCCTGTATTTCTTTTTTCAATTCAGGTTCTAATGAAGGGTTTAGGGAAGATTGTGATTTTTCAAAAGGCTTTGAAAATTTAGAGGAATTATCTGAAAGAATAACTCCTGCAATCGAAATAAAAAGGATAACAATTGAAAAAACGATTTTAATCTGTTTTTTAGAAAGCATCAGAGGAATAGAGAAATAATAGTAGCAATGCCCGCTAGAGCCATTAATCCTGTTATAAGTATTCCAAGCACAGTGAGAATCGGATGGTTAACTCTTTCTCCCATTACTTTTTTATTACTGCTCAGAAGAATAATCAATACTAAAACTACTGGTGCAACTAATCCATTAACTACAGCTGAAAAAATTAAAGCCTTAATTGGATCAATTCCTACAAAATTAAGAGCAACACCTATGAACGTCGAGATTATTATGATTCCGTAGAAAGCATTTGCTTCTTTTAATTTTCTGTAAAGTCCTGTTTTCCACCCAAAACTCTCAGACATGGCATACGAAGCAGAACCGGCAAGTACAGGAATTGCTAACATTCCGGTTCCGATCACGCCCAAAGTAAAAAGTAAATAAGCATGTTCTCCTGCAATTGGTCTTAACGCTGCCGCAGCCTCTGCTACTGTTGGAATATTTGTAATTCCGTTGGCAAAAAGTGTGGCCGCAGTTGCGGCAATAATAAAAAACATCACTAGGTTTGATAAAAACATACCTGACCAAATATCCAACCGCATTAATTTAATTTCCTTATCGGTTACTGCTTCCTGCCTTAACTTAAGAGTAGTTTGTCCTTTTAGAATACTTTCTTCTACTTCCTGCGAAGTCTGCCAGAAAAAAAGATAAGGAGAAATTGTGGTACCAAGTATTGCGCAAATTAAAAATATTTGTTCTTTAGAGAAAACAATCGTAGGAATAAGTGCGCCTGTTATTAAATCTTTATAGTTGAGTTTAACTAAAAGCGCGGCGGCAATATATGATAAAAGTATTAACGCTAAATACTTCAAATATCTTGCATATTTTTCATAACTTACGAATATTTGAAGGCCAAGACCAACGATTGCAAAAGCAAAAACTAAAGTTGCAAAACTGATGTTTGGAAAAATTAATTGAGTAGATTTTGCCATTGCTCCTATATCTGCTCCGATATTCAAAGTATTAGCAAAGAATAAAAGCGCAGTACAAAGATATAGAACCCATTTTGGAAAATGTATTCTTATGTTTCCAGCTAATCCACGTCCTGTTACAAGTCCAATTCGTGCGCACATTTCCTGAACTATAGACATCAAAGGAAAAGTAAAACCTGCGAGCCACAACAATTGGAATCCGTACTGTGCTCCCGTTTGGGAATAAGTTGCAATGCCTGATGGATCATCATCGGCCGCACCTGTAGTTAGTCCTGGGCCTAAATTATGCCAATATTTTTTAGCTTTTTTAAGACTTCCATGCCTAACTAAGTTCTCGGAAATTTCAACTGTTTTATCTAAGACCTCAGCAGGCGCCCCTACGATTTTTTCAAGGGTTTCGGACATATACTATAAGTAGAACATTAATTTATTCTGTTAGTCAAGTATGCTCTGGATGTTCATGCCTTAAAGTATTGCCGAAATTTAAATTGGGAGCAGTATAAGCAGGATATTTGGATGGATCCAGATTTAAAGCCTAAATATTCATCTTTTGGAGTCAGAATTAATGGTAAAACACTTCCCTCGGTTAGTTCATCTTTATTAATAGCTTCTATAGCTTCCAAAAAAATCTGCTTCAGCTGTCATTTTAATTATTATCCTCTAAATAATTTTTCATAGGACCAAAATAGTATTCATCCCAACCTTTTTCAATATCAGAAAACTCTGCATCGGGAACATCGGTATTTGTAAAATCAATTCTCGTTTCGTTTTCTTTCGAACTGAGTTTAAACGTGGCAATTGAGGGCTTGTCCCATTTGCCGCCGAACCATTCTTGAACTATTTTTTTGTTCGGAATCACTTCAATATTTTTACCAAATATATCTCCTCCCCATAATTCAAATTCAAAATCCAACTCTCCAGACATCTTTGCAGGCCCAGCCCCCCATTTATAAATAGTTTTGGGATCAACTAGTGCTTGCCACACTTTTTCAATTGAGGCATTAATTCGATAGGTCCTTTTAAT
>CAZSXQ010000108.1:0-2823 GCA_964611415.1 uncultured Gammaproteobacteria bacterium | reverse complement strand
AGGAAATCATAGCCTCAAATTATCAAGGAAAGACATTGATTGTTGCTCATGGGGGAAATATTCATACGCTTTGGATGTTTTTATTGAACGTTAATCTGAATGACTTTTGGGACTTTTCTAAAATAAATAAAATAGAATGCTCTAATATATACTTACTAGGGAATGCAGGAGGTCTCTTCTTAAAAAGAAACAGTGTATCATTAGTAAAGATTTAAGAAAGGTAATTATGGTACAAAAGAGAATACATGCTCATTTTATGGGCATAGGAGGAAGTGCATTAGCAGGTGTGGCAATTTTAGCTCAAAAGGCAGGCTTTAAAGTTTCAGGGTGTGATTTATCTCCCCATACTTGTTACACAGGCTTTTTGCCTAAGGAGAAAATTAAACCAATGTTGGGGCATGATGAAAAACACCTTAAAGGGGTTGACATCCTGGCGGTTTCTCCAGCTATTTTTAATATAAACCCCGATCACCCTGAAGTTGTAGGGGCCAGGAAGCGTGGTATTTTAATGACGTGGCAAAAATTGATGGGCCAATATCTTCAAAAAGATAAGTATGTTATTGCCATTGCAGGAACTCATGGAAAATCAACAACGACAGCCTTAACTGGCTTAGTTCTCGAGGAAGCGGGGTTCGACCCTATTGTGGAAGTAGGAGCGATAGTTCCCGAATGGGGCAAGACAATCCGCATTGGCAATTCTAGATATTTTGTCTGCGAAGCAGACGAATTCAATTATAACTTTTTAAATTATTCTCCTTCGATTGCAATTATTAATAACATTGAGATGGATCACCCCGAATTTTTTAAGGATTTCGAAGAATTTCGCAACTCGTTCAATAAATTTATTAGGAGACTTAGAGGACCGAAAATTTTAATAGTCAATGAAGATAGTGAAGGGGTTCAGAAGCTTCTTAAAGAAATGTCAGTTTGGTTGACAGACAATAAAGTAAAAGTAATCGGTTACTTCCTAAAACGTCGTTTTAAATTTCCTTTTACTGATGAATATCGAGGTCAGATCGTGAAGATGACTCCTGGCTTTAGCCGATTTAGAGTTACGGGAAAATTTACAAGTGAAGAATTTATTTTGAAAATTCCCGGCTCTCATAATATCGCAAACGCCTTAGGGATTTGGGCTTGTGCCGTTGAATTGGGAATAAAGTCTGACAAAGTAAAAGAAGCCTTTAAAAAATTTGCAGGAATAGAACGGCGATTCAGTTTAACAGGAGAGGCGAACGGAATAAAAGTTTTTGATGATTATGCCGTCCATCCAACAGCGATTAAAGCGACTCTCCAAGCAGCTAAACAAAAATATCCCAATCGAAAAATCTGGATCGTTTTTGAGCCACACCAATTTTCTCGCTTATCTATTTTTCTAGATTCTTTCTCCACCTCTTTAAAATTGGCTCACAGGGTTATCGTAACCAAAATCTATGCAGGGAGAGAAAGAGATGTGGGTAAGACTAAACCAGAGGATTTAGTTGAAAAAATTGGTACGAAGGCTTGTTATTTACCCGATTTCAAGGAGGTAGCTCGAAAAATAGTGAGCGAATGCAAAAATGGTGATATCGTAATCGTTTCTGGTGCAGGCAAGTCATACACTTTATCGCAGACGATTCTTGAAGAAATAAGAGCAGAGAAAAACAGGGAGAATAATACCTAATTCCTACTTACCAGGGGCTGTAATCGTTTCTAGAAATTATGTCTTCATAATTTCTTATAAATTCATGAGTTCAAAAACCAATCCGAACGCTATAATCACACCCTACATCGCAATCCTTACGACCTAAATCTCTCCCCAGAAAAATCCTCCCACTTTCCCTCCCTAATTATTTCTGATATCGTCCCCTTTTGCCTAGCCAGCCACGCCCGTAGTCTTCGTTGAGCGGGATATCCTTCTTCGTCGGGATTTGTAAAAACTGTTAAAGCCTCCTTTAAAGACTCAAATTTTTCATGCCCCAACTCTCCTCTCAATTTACCAAAATAGTAATAAAACATAAAGTGATTCAACTCATGTAAGGCAGTGTTCAGATGACTTTTGGGATCTCCGTAAACTGAAATCATGAACCATCTTTCGGGGTAATCATAAGGGCAAATCTTTAAGGTGGTGATGTAAACACCTATTTGATTAAAAGGGAACCTCAAGCCATATACCTTCTCCAAACTTAAGGCGATCTCCGAAGCTTCCTCATTCAAAGTATTCTGTGAACGCTTCTGCACCCGGTTAATATACTCCCTAAAAAATGGGTGCTGCACCCGAAGATAATCTGATACATATTTCCTAGCGGTAGGTTTATCATCTATGGCTTTAAGACCACGGATAAATTCATTAGGAAATCCGTTTGATAAATTTTCTGACAAAAATCTCCGCCCGTGCTTCAGATACCTCAACTTCCACAAGGAGCTAAGGTAATTGAGCGCGTCCTTTTCTAGAGAATAATTAACTTTAAACACCAACATACTCATACGAGGTTAATTCCCATTGTACTGTCACAGGGGCAGACAGCGTTCTGAACATTTCTTTTTCTGGGGACGATTCGGAAACTGAAGCTTCTGCCGCCACCACGCCGCTTGATTTCCCCTCCAGATAGGTCACATCTCAAAAAACCCGCGTCCCAAACTAATCCTGTCCTGCCTCATTCTGAATTTCCATTCTACCACACCCGTTTACTATAAGCCAAGCACAGCGCAGGCTTATTAGCTTCAGCGCTTAAGCCAAGCGCAGCGCAGGCTTATTAGCTTCAGCGCTTAAGACAAACAACCTGTGGTGCACTTTGTTTTAAAACCAAAGTTCTTGTACTTCTCTAATTTTCCTTCATTCTCTCC
>CAZSXQ010000107.1:0-2852 GCA_964611415.1 uncultured Gammaproteobacteria bacterium | reverse complement strand
TAGAGCCCAGGATTTTTTCATTCAATACACCTCACGGAGCATGTCCAAACTGCAACGGACTAGGAAACATACTGACGGTTGACCGCGACTTAGTAATTAATGAGAATTTAACTATTTTGGAAGGAGCGATTCTCCCTTTTTCTAACCTTTTATCTCATGACACTTGGTTTACGAGAACTTTTAAAACTTTTTGCGTAGAAAACGGAATTCCTATGAATAAAAGGCTGTCTGAGATTACACCTGAAAAAATAAAAATTCTTACAAATGGCACCGGAGACAGAGAATATTTCGTCAGAGGCGAGAATAGATGGGGAAAAGCTACTACTATAACAGAGAAATTTCCTGGGGTTTTAGAAGAACTCAGAAATAGATATCAAAACACAGAATCTATGTTTTTTAAATCCCAGATAGAAAAATTTATGCGGTATGAAGTTTGCCCCTCGTGTAACGGATCAAGACTTAAAAAAGAAGCAATGTCGGTAACAGTTACCGGAAAGTCAATTGTAGATGTCGGTGATATGTCTATAGATAATTCACTTAAGTTTATATCCTCTTTACCTTCCCAAATTTCCGTCAGAGAAGAATCAATAGGCAGACTTATAATTAAAGAGATCAAACAGCGTCTGACTTTTTTGACAGATGTAGGGCTTGATTATCTTACTCTTTCCAGAGGCGCAGAAACTTTGGCCGGAGGAGAGGCTCAGAGGATACGCCTGGCCTCACAAATTGGATCAGGACTCACCGGAGTGCTTTATGTTCTAGACGAGCCTTCGATTGGACTTCACCAGAAAGACAATAAAAAACTTATAGAAACTCTCATAAAACTTAAAGACTTAGGAAATACTGTTTTAGTAGTAGAGCATGATGAGGAAACTATGCACTCAAGTGATTACATAGTAGATTTTGGGCCTCTGGCAGGAGAAGCAGGGGGAGAGATAATATTTAAGGGCACATTTGAAGAAATTAAAAAAGATCCGAAGTCTCTGACCGGGAAGTATTTATCAGGACAGAAAAAGATAAAGGTTGAGCCTTCGGAAAAAAATGGAATTACCGACAAACTTCTTATAAGAGGCGCGCGGGAACATAACTTAAAAAATATAGATGTTGAGTTCCCTTTAGGGAAATTAATCGTGGTTACAGGAGTTTCAGGATCAGGAAAATCCACTCTTATTAATGACATTTTGTATCACGGGCTTATGCAGATAGAAAATCCTTTTCATAGAGAAAAACCCGGAAAACATGATTCGATGCAGGGGTTTGAGAACATAAGACATATTTACTCAATTGACCAGTCTCCAATAGGGCGCACTCCCAGATCTAATCCCGCAACCTATACAGGGTCTTTTAATTACATAAGGGATATATTTTCTAAAACTAAAGATGCGAGACTTAAAGGCTATGGTCCCGGAAGGTTTTCTTTCAATGTCCGGGGAGGAAGATGTGAGGCATGCGAAGGAGAAGGACAGATAAAAATTGAGATGCAATTTCTTCCTGATGTTTATATAACCTGTGAAGTCTGTGAAGGAAAGCAGTACAACAAGGAAGCACTTGAAGTGTTATTTAACGGTAAAAATATAGCTGATGTCCTTTCGATGAGTGTATTTGAAGCCCTTAATTTCTTTAGCTATGTCCCAGCTCTGGCAAATCGGCTTCAGACATTAAATGATGTCGGCTTGTCGTATGTCAAACTCGGACAGCCTGCTCCAACCCTATCAGGCGGAGAAGCGCAGAGAGTAAAACTAGCAACAGAGCTTTCCAAAAGAGGCGCAAATTCACTATATTTACTAGATGAACCCACCTCGGGACTTCATTTTGCTGACTTGGAAAAGCTTCTTCACGTCTTAAGACGCTTAGTAGACGTAGGAAACACAGTGATAGTTATTGAACATAACCTTGATATTATTAAGAATGCGGACTATATAATAGACTTAGGTCCTGAGGGGGGAGAAAAAGGCGGCTCACTGGTGGCTGTGGGAACACCCAGAGAAATAGCGGGAAACCCGAACTCCTACACAGGACAGTTTTTAAAAAAAGTTCTTTAATGAAAAAAGTTCTGTCCTTAATTCTCTTCTTCTTTATGTTTCTTCTGTGCCGGCAGTTAGTGTTTGCAGATGAAAAATTTGAGACTTCTTATAACGTTATATATGACGTTTCAGTTTCTAAAAATACCAGAGTAACTCTTGATATTGATTTAAAAAATAAAACCTCCGACTATTACGCCGGTTCATACATGGTTCAGACTGGTTTTAAAAAAATTAAAAATATTAATGCTATAGACTCAATCGGCGCTCTTAATTATAAAACTCAAGAAAATGACAAAGGAGTGGAGATTTCTTTCAGCTTTAACAAAAACATAGTAGGAATAAATAATATCCAGAGTTTTAAAGTAAGCTTTGATACGGAGGAAGTAGCAAGAAATAACGGAAGCATTTGGGAGGTTAATGTTCCAGGAGTAACAAATCAATTAGATTTTGAGACCTTTAATGTTAGTGTTAATGTCCCGGAATCATTTGGAAATCCTGTAATTGTTAAACCTCATGTTAAAAATCTAAATGTATCAAATAACACTCTCAGGTTTTCAAAATCTGACCTGGCTAAATCCGGTATTTCAATTGCATACGGAGCAAGTCAGATTTATAGTTTTGAGCTTAAATATCATCTTAAGAACAACAGGCTTTTCCCAGTTCAAACAGAAATAGCAATTCCTTCAAATAATAATTATCAAGACATAAGGATTGATGACATTTCCCCCTTACCCTCCGATGTTGTAATTGACAAGGATGGAAATTGGCTCGCTAAATATAAACTTTTACCCTCTCAAACCATTGATATTACGGTTAAAGGAGCAGCTA
>CAZSXQ010000106.1:0-2883 GCA_964611415.1 uncultured Gammaproteobacteria bacterium | reverse complement strand
CGATATTATGATGGATTCCTTGAGAGTAAATATTCTGGCGGAACAGAGCTCGTTTCGGGAGAGATGTGGAGAAAGCTTGGTCAAAGAATCAGAAATACACGGATGCTCAGAAACATTCTCACAACTTCACTTCCTCCTACAGGCAGAGCTTCAATTCTCATGGGTGCCGTTTCTGGAATTGAACCAATATTCGGCGTTTCTACTTGGAACGGTGATACACGAACTTGTATTAAGAGATTCTTAGAGCACCATGCAAACGATAGGAGTGAAGAACTGTTAGCTCAAGCAATTACTGAAGGTTCATTCCAAGGAGTTGATTTAGAAGGTCGGGAATGTTTAAAAACAGCCACGGAAATCTCACCGTTCGATCATATACGGATGGTTGGAGCGCTTGTCGGAAAAGGCGGGGTCTATGACGAGGCTGCTTCCAAAACAATCAACCTCCCTCGAAATGCCACGCCAAGGGATGTTTTGGATATCTTTTTGTTTGCTCATGAATTAGGCTTGAAAAACATTTCAGTTTACCGAGACGGAGCGCACATAAACCAACCACAAAAATTATGAGAGAGATTGATTTAGCGATAGTAGGTGACATCGCATGGAATAAAGATATTACGCCTCAAGGCCAACGTACATCACCAGGCGGTGCAGCATATTATTCAGCTGCAGGTGCTTCTCATTTTAGTGAAAAGGTAGGTGTAGTAGGGAGGATTGGGGAAGACTTTGACCTATCGCTTTTACAGAAGCGGCACATCGACGTTGAAGGAGTTATAGTGGTTCCCGAGGAAGAAACATGCCGTTTTGTTTTAACTCAATACCTAGATAACACCAGAGATTTCGAGGCAATACGAGGGGTCGCAGGAATAGTCCAAACTGATATTTTCCCTGACAGATATTTGTCAGCTAGATTTATTCACTTACCAACTCAGCTTCCAGAACACTCTATTACTTGGTTGGATTTTTTGTCTCATCATAACGGTATCTCTGTGGATAGTTTTGAAGAGTTTACACGACAATGGCCGGAATTAACCAAGGAAATGTTCCGACGTGCTAATATTATTTTTACCAATGAGGAAGAATGGAAAACTCTCAGTATGTTCGGAGTAGAATTTGCTGAAAAACCAATAATCATCAAGCGTGGAAAAGGTGGAGCAACTTACAAAAATGGCAGCGAATCGATTACGATATCTGCGCCTTCTGTCACAGCAATAGAAACTACCGGGGCAGGAGACGTGTTAGCGGGCGCTTTTTTAGCCCAACGAGTTCAAGACGTTCCTATAGGAAGTGCCCTAGAAAATGCAGTTAATCTTGCATCGTTGTCTGTTCAAGCATTTGGGATCGAACATATTCCTCCAAAAGAAGCGATGATTAAAAAACCACACATAATCACTGCCGCATTATTAGTAAACACGAGCGGAGAAGTTTTCTTAGCTGCATCTCCGAAGTTTGGCGGAAAACTTATTGTTCCAGGCGGACACTTTCTACCAGGGGAAACTCCCGAAGAATGCATCATTAGAGAAGTAGAAGAAGAAACGGGCATCAATGTTGATAGATCAAACCTAAGATTTCTGAAAATGCACGAGATTTATGCGCCAGAATATCATGGAACTGGCGCACGATTCATTGGCTACAACTATTGGCTATTTATCAACGATCAAACAATACGACTTGAAGAAAATGAATTTAGTTCATGTTTATTCGTTGACCCTAATGAAGCGCTAAAACTACCTGATCTTCATCCCTCAGCACGGAAAATTATTCAATATTATCTTGAAGAAAGAGATAGGACATTAAGGTAATTAAGGAGAAAAAATATCACCAGAATCAAAATTAAACTTAATAAGACTCCTCCCGTGCCAAATTCTAAATTCTTAAGAAAATTTCTCCCTTGAGGACTTTGATTATCTGGCATATCTACATAATGAAATAAACGGGAAAGATTGTCAACCCCATTGGCACCCCAATCTAGAAGATTATCAGCAGCCCAAAATTGATATTCTTCCCGAGTAAGCTTGGAGTCCATTTCGGACTCAACGTCTGCAACCGGCACAAATACTTGTACGCCATTTCTTTGTAAAAATCCTACGGCTTCTGAGGTTAGTTTATGCCCAAAGTGATATGCTCCGCTTGGTTTAAATCCTGATGCAATTCCTACGGATTTACCTTCTTCTAATGAACTGACCAGAACTTCTCCGTTTCTTTGTCTGAGAGCATTATTATGGGCTGGAAGCAACGAACCTTCGTAGTTGTTTAGTAAACTATATAATGAAGGAACTGCGGGAGAACCTTCAGAAGTAAGGTAGACAGACTCGTATCCTCCAGGACCGCCAGCCTGAAGTTCAGTAACTGCGAACTTGTATCTAGTTGTTTCAAATTCCATAACCTTTTAGGCAGGACACTAGAACAGCGCTATTGTAGCACTGCAGTATTGCAAATACAATGGGGTCTTGTTTCATGGAGAGTTTTATGATAATATAATTTTGCGTTGATCCGATACGGATGGGATCGGGGAGCAGGTCTAATCAACCACGGAGACGAAACCGTAAAGACAGTAACGTGTGTCGTAATTGCGGAGCACGTTAAGAATGAGGTTTCTTTAAAAAGAAACGAAACAAGGTGGCACAGCCTTTTCACAGGCCCTTGCAAGACTATATTTGTTTGGTTTTGCAGGGCTTTTATTTTGGCAAAGAGAGGAGGTGTCTAAAATGTTAGGTGAAAGACTTACATATCAAGACAGGAGAGATTTTAAGGGGACGTTAAAATTGTTTGCAGAAGCAAAACAAGCGGAAATCAAACCTCTTGGGATATTGCTAGATCCTTCAAAACCTTTAGTTCTGTCAGGAAATAGAGAACGAGAATCTTAATTGATTTTTAGCGATAAAC
>CAZSXQ010000105.1:0-2913 GCA_964611415.1 uncultured Gammaproteobacteria bacterium | reverse complement strand
CCTCGCCGATTACTTGAAGATCTGAATCTCCAACACCAAAACGAAAAGATTGAGGAAAAGCAATGTTCATGCCCATGAAGCAGCTTGCCTTCCTCCAAAAAGAAACGCAGGGGGAAGTGTCGCGGTTCTACTGGCTTTTTCTACATCTGTAACGTCTGATAATCCTAACAAATTACCTATAAGTCTAGCATTTCTTGCAGTTTTGCTGAAGCGGGGACTATTTTCATCCGGAGTGACTGGACTAGGTAAGTCGTTTCTGAATGAAATACTTGCATGTCTTCTTTGAGTATCTACGTACGTCATTACATGGCCCATTACATCCAGGCCTGCGTGAAGGGTTCTTAGCTCTTGCTGGCTGAATTCGTGAGAAATCCCATTACTAAGAGCGTGGGAAACGGTTTTGGCTGTTGCCTGAACATCCGTAGGATTTATGATAAATCCACTGAGCTCTTCTGTATGAGGAAGTTCCCAAATGGCCCATCTGTCTCCGTGGGGTTCTAAAACCTGGATACCGTTTGGCACCAGGCCTAGTCTTTGAAGATCGTGAACCAAAAGCGTATGATCTCGTCCCCATCTAATTTGCTGCCTCCTGGTTTGCTGGTCACTTTCTCTGGCTTCGTCTAAAAACCTAGCTCTTGGATCATGGTAGATGACTCCGTGTCTTCGAAGGGCAGCAGAAGCAATCATGTCTTCTGCGCTTTTATTTGGCATGGTAATATATACCTCATTTGCATAATCTAAAATAGTTCCGACTAATGCCGGATCTAGCAAGAAGCCAGTTGTTTTCCCGGCAACTTGACTTGAAAACGCCACAATAGAAAGTACATCAACATTTCCATTCCTCCATAGGTTGGGAAGTACGCGAGTTACCTCCTCATTCGGAGGAGGGGCGTATTCGTCTAATTGTTCTTCGGAGATATGCTGGGTTGGGATAATGTCTCCCGATACAGCTACGGCATCAGGCATTCCATAAAGAGTTTGCCGCATATAATCTACTGCATTTGGGAGAGCTACATTATCGCTGTCTATTTCTAGAACAGGACCGCGGAGCGTGGGATCCTCTCTCCGAAGATCACGAAGTGCAGTTAGAGCAGTGTTTCTGGCATATGCGGGACTCCTATGAGCGTCTTCTTTTGGATGAGCGGAAACAACCGTAAGAGGTAATCCATAACCTTCTGCGACCCTCTCAAGATGAGCTCTTCCTTCGGGAGACATTCCATTATCAGCCATAAGAACATGGATTTGTCCTAGGGTTTGTTGGGTTAGGCTTTTTAGAGTTAAGGCGGCAGTTTCGTATCTGTGTTCATCATGGTGTATCGGAAGAAGTACTACTGTATCGGGAGAGACGCTTCGTATTCCCCGTGTTTCTACTGTCGGAACACTTAATAGTCTTTGAAGTGCATCTTGTCTTTGCGTAAAAATTCCTGGGGCGCCTTGTGTTTCAGCTAAAGCCATGCGTAGCATTAATTTTAAATGATAGGCGTTTATGTCACTTGACCTCATTCCGATCTTATCCTGTCAAGATCCTGACAAGCAGTTACGGAAATCTTAATCCTTTAAAATTTCGAAGATTTTATTTCTGGATTTTTCTCCTGAAGTTAGAATTACATCTGATCTTTTTAAATTGAAATGTTTGGCCAGAGCGTTAATGATTGCCGCGTTTGCTCTTCCGTCGATCGGTGGCTCATTTACGTAAACATGAAGTGTTCCTAGGAGGTCTCCTTCAACCTTTGTTTGCTTAGCATTCGGATGAGCTACTACCTGAATTGTCATAAATATATTCTACCTTATTTGGTTTTGATATACTCACTTTATGCATCAAAACATCAAATTATTTTCGTGGTTTAATTTTTTTACTGATTTTAAATTTTATGCGCCAATCGCAATTCTGTATTTTGCACAAGTTTCAGGCTCGTTTGCTCTTGGAATGAGTGTGTTTTCAATAATATCCACTACATTTATTTGACTTATAAAGTCATTGATTTTATCGTAGGTTTTTTTGAGTGTGTTTTCAATTGTTACAATCTCCTCAGCTCTTCTAGAAATTCCTACAGGAATTTTTTCGGACAGGATTGGACGCCACAAGACAATTATACTTGGCTCCTTCTTTGCACTAGTTGCATCAGTTTTTTACGCAATAGGCGGATCATTTATCGTCTTAGCAATTGGATCACTTTTTATGGGACTATGCAGCGCATTTTATAGCGGAAATAATGACGCGTTTCTGCATGATTCTTTAGCAGAAAGAAGCGAAGAACATAGATTTGGCGAATTCTACGGAAAAATTAGCAAAATGTCTCAGATTGCACTAGCGATTTCTGCGGTGATTGGCGCATTATTATTAATTAATGGTTCTTTTACGGTTTTGGTTTGGTTATCAGTTATTCCCCAAATAATATGTTTTATGATTTCATTATTTTTTAAAGAGCCAAAAGTCCACTCGGAAAAAAGCGGAAATATCTATCTTCATTTAAAAGAAGCATTTTTGGGATTTATGCATAATCCTAAATTAAGACTTTTAAGCTTATCGTCAATTTTAGGCTATGGATTTGGAGAAGCAAGTTTTCAATTTCAGTCAGCTATTTATAGTACGGTATGGCCAGCGTGGGCGATTCCTATCGCTAAAGTAATCTCAAATTTAGGGGCTACTGTCAGCTTTCATTTCAGCGGAAAAACAATTAAAAGGTTTGGTGCCTTAAAGATGCTTTTAGTAGGGAATATTTGGGGAAGATTTATAACTACAGCTGCAGTTATTCATCCCACTATTTTTACACCAATCCTCATGACTACGACCTCACTTTTCTTTGGTTCTACAATTGTAGCTAAAAATTCACTTATGCAGAAAGAATTTAAACAAGAGCAACGTGCTACCATGGGATCCCTTGATTCATTTGCGGGAAGTTTATTTTTCGG
>CAZSXQ010000104.1:0-2915 GCA_964611415.1 uncultured Gammaproteobacteria bacterium | reverse complement strand
ATTTTTACATTGTTTAATTGTTTCATTGTTAAATTGTTGTTATAGCAATTAAGCAATATAACAATCTAGCAATTGGGGCTAGAGGTCTAGCTCCTTCAGGAATTTTACAAATTCTCCGTTTAAATCTTTATGTTTTATCGAAAATTCCACAACTGTTTTTACATACTCAAGTTTATTTCCGGTGTCATAATATTTTCCATTTTTTATTTCAATTGCATGAACCGTCTTTTTTTGCTCATGAATCAATTTCCTAAGCGCATCTATGTAAACATATTCCCTTTTATTTTCTTGTTGATCCTTTTGATACATTTCTCCTAAAACTCCGAAAATATCTGGTGTAAAAAGATATCCTGAAACTATCGCCATTTTGGAAGGCATGTTTCCTGCTCCTGGTTTTTCAATAACATCAGAAACTTTCATCACGCCAGGTTCCACTTCCTCCCCTTTTACGTATCCGTAGCGCTTCGCATCTTCATCGCTTTCTTTAATTATCCCCCCCAAAATTGACGTTTGATATTTATCATATGCTGCGATTAATTGTTTGGCTCTACTAGGCTCGGCCTGAATAAAATCATCACCAAAGAAATATAAAAAAGGCTCATCACCTATGATGTGCCTTGCATTCCAAAGAGGAGTCGCGTTTCCCATCGGACCCTTTTGCCTAATATAAATAAAGTTCGCCATTTCACTTATCCTTTTAATATCCGCGACCATCTCGTCTTTTCCGCTATTTTTAAGATTATTAATTAGTTCTGCATTTGGAGCATCAAAATGATCCTCAATTGCACGTTTGAGAAAACCTGTAACCATCACGATGTCGCGAATTCCGGCATCGACTAATTCCTCAACTACATATTGAATTACCGGCTTATCAACTATCGGAAGCATCTCTTTAGGCATTGCCTTAGTTTGAGGTAAAAATCGGGTACCAAACCCTGCCGCGGGAATCACAGCTTTTCTGATCTTTTTCATAAAGTTGTACTTGTAATTGTAACGACTCATCTATTTACATGTCAAATGTTTTTTGCTAAAATTTAGAACGTATCCGCCGAACTATATCAGGCGGATTTAAACTATTTATGACAACTAATGTTCCCGTAACATTCCTTAAGGA
Source organism: uncultured Gammaproteobacteria bacterium (assembly GCA_964611415.1). Lineage (GTDB taxonomy): Bacteria > Patescibacteriota > Microgenomatia > Levybacterales > UBA12049 > 2-01-FULL-39-10-A. The sequence continues at coordinate 1,801 of CAZSXQ010000104.1, read as the reverse complement.
AGTTTGGGATGAGCTTAAGAAAGTTAAATGGCCGACAAGAAATGAAATTATAAGGCTCACATCGGTTGTCATAATAGTTAGCGCTTTAGTTGGAACCTTTCTGGGAGGAATTGATTTCCTTCTGACTAAACTTTTAGCACTGGTGGTTAAATAATATGGACCCTAAAGATCAGACAGAAGAAGTAAAAGAGGAAACGCCTGTCGAGGAGACGGTTGATCAACCTGTTACACAAGCGGAGGAAAAACCTGTGGAAGAAGAAACTGAAGAAGCTCCTGCTGAAACTCCCATAGAGCAAACTGAGCAGCCAGAAGCGAGTAGCCAGAAGCCTAAGGCTACATCAGACATTCCAGGAGCTCGCTGGTATATAGTCCATACCTATTCGGGGCACGAGAATAAGGTAGCAAAATCCCTAAAACAAAGAGTTGAGTCGATGGGTTTTGAGGGGAGAATTTTTGACATCATAGTCCCCGTCCGAAACACGATTAGGGTTAGTCAAGGTAAAAAAGAATCTATAAAAGAAAAGATTTTCCCAGGTTACGTCCTGGTAAAAATGATACTTGATGACGAATCCTGGCTACTTGTCAGAACTACACAAGGAGTAACTGCTTTTATCGGCGCAGGCAACAAGCCAACTCCAATCTCTGAAAAAGAAGTAGAAGCAATTCAGAAGTTTATGGATACTGAAGAACCTCTTTATAAAACGGCATTTACTGTGGGAGAGGCTGTTAAGATAACTGATGGACCATTTGCCGATTTCCTGGGAACGATTGATGTAATCGATGAGGCTAAAGGAAAACTTAAGGTTTTGGTCTCAATTTTCGGCCGCGAAACACCAGTTGAGCTCGATTTTCTTCAGGTTAGCAAACTTTAACTTCTATGGCAAAAAAAGTAAAAACGATCATTAAGATTAACATTCCTGCCGGAGCTGCAACTCCTGCCCCGCCAGTGGGAACGGCGCTTGGTCCTCACGGACTTCCGATTATGGAGTTTGTCCAGGCTTTTAATGAGCGGACTGCGGATCAAAAAGGGAATATTATTCCTGCAGTAATTACAGTTTATGAGGATAGAACTTTTTCATTCATAATTAAAAAGCCGCCAGTCGCCGAAATGATAAAAAAGGCCATGGGGCGCGAAAAAGGATCTCAAAAACCAGGCTTTGAAGAGACGGGATCTATTTCAAGAAACCAGGCTGAAGAAATCGCAAAAGCAAAAATGGAAGATTTAAATGTTGAGGACTTAAATCAAGCAGTCAAAATCGTTGAGGGAACTGCGAGATCGATGGGGGTCAAAGTAACTTAAATCTCGATGTCCAATGACCAATTCTCAATTGGGATTTGCGATTTGGAGTTTGGGATTTTTTCCTGAAAGGAACATATGGGTAAAATAAGAATAAAAACAATTGGCGAAGAAGAGCCAAAAAAAGAGAAAAAACAGCCTAAAACTAAAGCTCATCTTCCCGGAATGGAAGGCGGACAAAGAATCGCAGTAGTCGGCCCAACAGAGGAAGAACTGGCTAAAATTGAAGAATCAAAAACTGCGCAAGCTCCCGAAGAAGCTAAAAAAAAGACAAAACAAAAGAAAACAACAAAATCTCATAGATCTCGCCGCTACAAGGAAATGCTTTTGGAAGTTGATAGGACCAAAACCTACGCCCTAACGGACGCTTTATCTCTTCTTCCCAAAGTTAAACTTTCAAAGTTCGATGAAACAGTAGAACTACATATTAATACTATTTCAATGGGAATTTCTGGTCAAATGAAGCTTCCCCACGGAACAGGAAAGGCTACAAAAGTGGCTATA
>CAZSXQ010000103.1:0-2916 GCA_964611415.1 uncultured Gammaproteobacteria bacterium | reverse complement strand
AACCCCATTACGAATACTTAAATTAAAAACTTAAAGTAATATTGAGTAGGTCTTGAAGGAATAATTCTTCCAAGAGAATCTCTTCCAACTATAATCTTTTCATATAAACTCATATTTTGAAATTATAACAGAGAATCCCCAAATCCACTCTCATCCAAAAACTTTAAGTTTACTGAGTTATCATTAATCAAAATGCTACAATAAACTCATGACAGCTAAACACAAAAAAAGTAAATACGATAAAGCAAGAGATAAGGCTTACCGCTACTACTTTCAAAAATGGCGAGGGAATGAAAATATAACTCCCGCTTTTGGACAAAAAGTACGAGTTACAAGATCTGGATGGGATCATCTGGTCAATCCTTCCCGCAAAAGAACTAAAGCAGAACAGGCAAGAAGATTTGAAGTGTTACCACTGGCAAGAAAATTACTGGAAGAAGCCCAAACTTTTCAAGAGCACAGAAAAGACAATCTGGGTCACTATTTTGCATTTGTTGGATATTTAGGAGGAAGAAAAATTAAAGTTGTGGTACGGTCGAAAACTTTTCAAGGACAAAAATATTTCTACTCTGTGATGATAGTTTTGTGAGGCGTCTTCCACTTTATGCAGATGCAGTAATGGGGTCAGGGTCTAGCCCTTCGCCTCAATTAGTATAATACTACTCCAGATTTCACAAATCAACTACGAAATCTAAACCCATATTCAAAAACCAATATTTTCATTTCCCCTTAATACATACTACCAACTACTAACTACTAATTCCCCCCACCTCCAAAAACTCTTTTTGTGGGTAATTTCCAGATTAAGATTGGCGGATAATATCCCCTACTTTGAATTCATCTGCAGATAAAACTAACACTTCATCTGGTCCATCTACTGTCCATCCTAGTTCATTTGAACTTAATATTTCACCATAAGACCGAACTCCACGATATTTTCTGGATCTAACCTTTTCACCACTTGATAGTCTTATACCGGGTAATGCTACTGGAACTAAATCTCCTGGTTCTAATATTCTAGTACCACCAAAGATTATACTTCTCATCTCAGTTTGACCTACATCAACAACAGCCAAATAAAGACGATCTGCATTCTGATGCCGGGAAACTTCTTTTATTTGTCCTATCAAAGGAAAGCACTCTTTATACTGATTTTAGCACTTTTAGAATAAGGGGCATTAGCTGAGATTACATTTTGATGTACGTACGGAGAATTGTTATGCAAATTTTAGGACTTTTGTGAAATATTATCCAGTATGAATAAAATTTTTTGTGATAACATAGGGGTAATGGCAATAAGGAAATCTTACCAATTAGCCTTGGCTAGATGGAAAGTTGCATTGCTTTTGCTGATTCTTCTAACTGCAGCCGGCTTTGGCCTTTTCCGTACCTTTAAGTTCTTAACATTTCACCAGCCGGGAATGGTCGGTTCTATAAAACTTAAAGTATCCTCCAATGTACTCCCCCAGGGTACTTCTAAAAATGAGATTTCCACAGCAGTTTTGAATATTTTTGAATTACCTGAAGATGTAAAGCAAAAAGTGGGTGAGGACATTATCATGGCAGCCATGAAACTTGAACCGGAAAATATCCGGTTTTCCCAGCCGGTTTCCTTTAGCATGAGTGTTTTTGCCAACCATGAGTTTACACCCCAGGTGTGGAACATCGGCAGCCAAGGCACAGAGGAAGTAAAGAATTTGCAAATTTCCTTCAATAAAACAAAACAGGAACTTACTGTAACAGGGTCTGTCAACCACTTCTCAGAACTTCGTGCAACTAAGAAAGAAGCACAGGAAACAGCCAGGGAATTTGTGGCGCGAAGAAGCGAGGAAGCGGACTGGCTTAAACAGCAGGCGGAGCGTGAGACTTTTTGGAGTGAGAAAGCCAAGAAATATCGCGAGCTTGCCGACAAAGGATTGCAGTGGGAAAAAGAAGGCCAAGAGCGTTTTCGTGATGACAGTGACCTGCCGCGTTTAGGCGGGAATGCATACCATAAGTCCGCGGCACTAGAGCAATATGGCAAGAATATGGAAGAGAATTATCTGGGACAAATCGAACTGACCAAAGACCCTAACAAAAAATTCGGCCTGCTAAAGGAGTGGGCTGATAAAACTGATGAACTTCAGATAGAATGGGGCAAAGCCCCTTGGGATAGTCAGTTTGAATACCCTGCCCCTGGGAGAGATACATTGTTGAACCGGGCATTGGGAGATGCAGTAAGAGGAGTCGTAATTCCTATTGAGAAGGGAACCTCCCGCATGCCTGGAATAGATGTGTTGTTGAAACTGGCTAAGGAGGCACGCGGTATAGATTCCATTATCCGGATAGACCTTGACCTTGATGGGGATATACTTGTGATCGGACAGCCGAGGGGAGGCGGGATTGCCAAGCAGATTTTCGAAGCGCTTGATGAACGAATAAGAAAGGAAGCTAATGTGTTAAGGCGCTTTGACCTTTTGAAAGACAGACTGGATAAAACGGACTGGGTTTTAAGGCAAAATGCCAGTGCAGCAGCGGATGAACGTATTGCTCTGCCGCTTGGCAAGGATGCTTTGAAAGAGTCAACTATCCTGCGGGAGCAATCCGAATCTATAGTCAATAATCTTTTGGATATTGTGGGTAAAGAACAAGATTTGGGGAAAAAACAGAAATTGGCACAAGATCTTTTGGATATTGTGAATTGGTTGCGTGAAAGGTTGAAGTCAGCAGGATTTGATGACAGAAAGGGTATACCTGATATGAGTCACTGGCCGGATTCAATAGAAGATATATTGGGAGACAGTGTGCCTGCGAGAGCGGAAATACCAACTGCAAAACCTAAACCCACCACACAGCCTAAACCATCTTGCAACATTCCGGCTTTCCGGGAGTGCGCGAACGCTTTCAGTTTACAGGGATGTATTGACGCCTGTCCTT
>CAZSXQ010000102.1:0-2925 GCA_964611415.1 uncultured Gammaproteobacteria bacterium | reverse complement strand
TGAAAATATTCTAAAAATTAATCAATTTATTTTTTCAAGGCTAAAGGTCTTATTTATTTTTATTTCGTGATATTCTGATGTTTAAACAGAAAGATAAACAAGTAAGCTATTTACTATTTCTTAATTTGTATTTACTATTAAGTCGTGAGAAAAATTTACTTAATTTTTGTCATTCCAGCTCTTCTTTTTTTGACCTCAGGTTTTAGAGCAGAGGCTGCCGCACCGGCGACCGGATCAGCCGTGACTAATGTTCAAGCCTCTGTTGGGAAATATTATTTTTCCATAACTGGCCTTGCTTCTCCTTTCGCTTCAATCGTAATGAGCTCAAGCGGATTCTTTCAAGCCTCAACAGTAGCTGATCCCAGAGGTTATTTTTCAATAAGCAATGTTTTTGTAAATGAAGGTTTTTCGGAGTTTTGCTTGGAAACGATAGATTATAAGAGGGTTGGAGACTCTTTGACCTGTATAGAAATTGAACCATTGATGGGTGACGGCAGAAAAGACAATATTCTGCTTCCGCCAACTCTTGGTCTTTCCGGAAAGAAAATAAGGGTAGGTTCATCCGTTTTTGCTTCAGGATACAGTATGCCAAATGCGAATATTAAGGTAAGCATAAGCAAAGATATAATTCTCAATACTCTCACTGATTCGAAGGGATTCTACAAAATAGAGATAAAAGATCTTCCGGCTGGGAAATATCTTTTAATTGCTAGTGCTAAGTATCAAAAGATCGACTCAGAGAAATCAATAAGAGGAAAAGAGCTAGAATCTCTGTCATTGTCAAAGCTTATTTTACAAAATTTACCTAGAATCTTACTTATCGTTTTGCTTGTCCTGCTAGTGATTATTCTACTTATTATACTTATTTCAAAGAAGACCAGAAAGCGTATCCGAGATTACTTATTGGACAAAGGAATAATTGCAAAAAAGGAAGAAAAAAGGAAACTTCACCATGAATGGTTCATAGGATTTTGATACTGGATGATAGAAGATAGATAGTGGAAGATAGACTCTTGATAGTAGATGATTGAGTATAGATCGACCTTCTAACTTCTACCTTCAAAGATCTACTTTCTATCTTCCATTTTCTACCGTCTTTTCGTTACTCGATTTGTTTCCGTTTTACTCTCTTAATGATTCCTATGATTAAGATGAAGCCAATTACCAAGCCTAGGATAAGCTCTAAGGGGATAGCTATAAACGTTAGGCTTCTTTTAACAATAGGCCCTTCCGGAGAAAGAGAAACAGTTAGATCAGCGGTATAAATACCTAATAAAAAAGCCTCGTTCCAATAAAGCCTAGGCACATCTTTTTTATTTCCCTCAGACTCTATGAAGCGTTCGGAATTAGAGAGAAGATTCACAGGCAAAAGATCAAGACTGCCTACTGTTTGATTGAAGATGTTTTTGATTAGAACATTTCCTTCAATTGTTATGTAGTGCGGGCTTGTATTTGCTAGATTAAGGGTAAAATCTACAGGACCGCGGGTAACAAAGTGCGGAGCTGAAAACTCTCTTATGTAGCCTGAGCTTTTTGACTTTGGTCCAAGGGTAAGTAAGACATTTGCTGCAATTCCTGCCCGTGCTCCAGCGAAGCTATTTTCTTTTAAGCCTTGACTCTCCTGAGTTATAAAAAGTACGGAGAAATAATAATCCTTCGCCTGCATTCCTTTCGGTACCGCTATTCGGAGGGTTAATTCTTTTGTTTGGTTCGGTGCGAGTTTAATTTCTGAAATTACTTTATTTTTATCTGAAACCTGGACTCCTTTGAAAAATTCTTTATAGCTTTCTAATAAAGTCTTATCGAATTCCGGTTCTCCGTTTTTTGTATTAGCTGCCTTAAAAGGCATTAAAAAGATACCATAGTTTATAGTTTGATCTGATTCATTTTGAATGCTAATTTGAGTATTTACTATAGCCGGAGGGCTAGCATCAATCTGGATGATAGGAGGATAAATCCCCACAGAAACTCCTTCCGCGAAGGATTCATGCGGGGAAATACTACCAATAAATACCAATACTACCAATAAATACCAATAAGCAAATAGTTTCTTTATTTTTTTATTTATAGTATTTGACATTTGTAATATTTCATATTCCTCTTAGGCTAACCCTAAAAGGTTGGTGTAAGAATGTATGTAATCGAATTCGTGTAAAGTCCCGCAGGCTGACTGGATGATATATTCACCTTGTAAGTCACTGTTCCTTTTTGGTTTCTTCCGCGGGTTCCTTTGATTATTGGAATAGCTTTTTCGGATTTGGATGTATCTGCAAATTGTCTGAATGAATCAGGATTATAAAAGAAGGCTAAATCGTTACTAACACAGCCTCTGCTTTTAGTTCCATTTATAAGAACTGAGACGGCCTCGCATCTATATCCGAATCCATAAGTTAAAGAACTTGTCCATTGAGAAGCAAAGCTTTGGCTGCAGCTTCCTCTGTCGCATGTTGTGTCTGGAATTATTGCGCCATTTCTTGGGGATAGAAGCTGATGGTTTTGGGAAGCTGTCACTACGTAGCCCGGAGCGCTAAGATTTGAGACATTTACCGTGGTGGTTCTCGTGATAGGATTAGTTGGAGAAAGGGTGCCAAAGTCTATTAAAGTGTTTGAAACTGATATAGAAAAGATAGATTTTCTAGGTATATACTGAAATCCTGCTCTTACTTTGAAATTTGTTCCGACATTAAGGTTGGGTGCGGTTTCTCCCGAAGTTATATTTATCTTAAAATTATCATCTCCTGAAATTCCCGCAATTGAGTTAAGATTCCCCATTTGAATTATGTAGAAGCCATTTTTCATCTCCTGAGCTAGCGCCTTTGGCGCAAGAATAAATACCAATATCAAATATCCAATAAATACCAATTTCCAATTACCTTTTATTTGAAATTTGAAATTTGACATTTGTAGTATTGGTTTATTTCGCTT
>CAZSXQ010000101.1:0-2936 GCA_964611415.1 uncultured Gammaproteobacteria bacterium | reverse complement strand
TTGGAGAATTTGAATGTCGGGAGGAGAGCCTGAAAAATGTCTGCATATGTAGCATAACTTCCCTCGGTTGAGACTTGAAGTCTTTTTGAAAGAAGTCCCGTTCCGTACTTTGCGGAGATTGGAAAATAAACTAAAGGATCGGAAACCGAAGCGCTTCCCCCTGCTCCGGGTGGCGGTGCGACATTCCAAGTTGTCTCATATCCCACAACTCCTGAAGTTGTAGTTACTGCCTTTATGGTAGAAAGTTTTGTATAGTTTTGTATTTCATTTTTGGCTGCTACTTTAACGTAATCCGAAAAAGGGATAACTCCCTGATCGTCAAAAACCATAGTTGATACGTCTACTCTTATTGCTGCGGTCTTTCCTCCCATTGGGGCCAAACCAATATTATCATCGGAGGTTGTTCCCAATACTTGCCAACCAGATGGATACTCAAATGAATATCCGTATTTCGTGTTTGAATAGGTTTTAAAATCGACAGTCTGGGCCGCGGGCGTTGCGCTGGGACTGGGACTTACCGATGTTTGAAGAGTTGGCGAAGGGATAGATTCGTTTGAATTCTTTCTAAAGCCTAGATAATATGCTCCTGCGAGAAGAATTATGGTCAGAAGAACAAGTGTTAAAAGTTTCCAGATATTAAACCAGGACTTTTTTGCTTGGGGAGTTGGCTGAGTGGCTTTTGTTTCTTCGCCGCTCTTTTCTTCCATTGGGTAATTATAGAACTTTTCTCATCCGATTGCACTCAGGATCTTTGGGGATTAATGACCTATGCTGACTTTTTGGATTTTAGAATTGTAAACGTCTTCTGTAATCCTATCTCCATTCATCAAATCATTCACAAGAAGAGAGAGTCGCTCGTCAAGCGGTGAGATTCTTTGCCCGCCCGCTACAATTGTTCCGCTGCTGTCTATAAATATTTTGGTCATCGGCCGCATTTCTCCTAACGTATCAAGAAGTGCCGCATTTCGAGTGTGCTTTGGTATAAAAACTCCTTCTATTTTTACTCTAGGGCCGAGACGAGACAATTTATAAAATCTTTCTTCTTGCTGAATAAAGGCAAAAGACTCAATTTCTCGTCCGTCCTCCGTCATTATTTGCCTTACGCTATCCCTTGCGGTTTGGGGAAGAAAAAGTCCGCTTGGCGGAGGGCTTGAGAGTTCTGCTCTTTTTAGTTCGAACTGTTCTGCTGAAAGCATATTAGGTTATCCTCGCGCTGCCATTCTAGCACTTTGGGAGGGCTATTTCTATCAGAAATAGAGTTATAAAGTTAAAAGTTATAAAGTTTCTAAAGTAATTTCTTTATCCTCTCGGGGATTTCACGGCAGACGCAGAGAAGGAGCGTTTATGCAATGGCGCGTTTGGCGAGTTCCTTAGCAGCGTTTTTTTCGTTTTGTCGTTGAACTGCGTTTTCAAGCTTTGTTTTTTCAAGCTTTCTTCTTTTTTTAACTTCTTCCTTTAGTTTCTTATCAAAATTACTCTGACAATCAACGTTGGTACAGATTATTTCCGAATGCCTGATAATCATTACTCCGTGATCGTTTTTAAGTTTTTCCGTCCAAACTTTTGAGACTTTTCGTTTATTCCCACAACGATCACATGGAATTTCAGAACTTGAAATGAAGTTTCCGATTTTTGGCATAAAGAATCTAACCTTTCTTTTTAATATCTTCTTCTGGAAGACTTATGATCACGTCCACGGAAATTGTCTTGTCCGCCGCCAGGATTACTGCCGTAGTCGGGTTTTGGGCGTGCCTCTTTAACAATTATTGTTCTTCCGTCCAATGTTGAATTATTGAGTTTGTCCATTGCCGCTCTTGCTTCTTCGTCTGTTGACATTTCTACAAAACCAAAACCTTTGCTTTGATTTGTGTATTTGTCCATTATGACTTGAGCCGATGTAACAGTTCCCATTTCTGCGAAATGCTTATTAAGCCCGTCTGAAGTCGTATCATATGATAGTCCAGCTACAAATAAATTTTTTGCCATTTTTTTCTCCTTTCGTCGTATTTAAATTAATATTGATAGGAAAAATAAATTGAGGTTTAAGATTCCGCCTAGAGATTAATTCTAAGCTTCATTATAGCAGATTGGTCTTGATAAGGGAATAGAATTTGTTATAATTCCCCCCTATGTCAATTGAATCCTTTCTGGAACATTACAGTCCGGAGACTTTTAAAGTTCGAGTTGAGGCTCGGGACGACTACAAAATGCCCACTAAAATTCAATCGGTTGCACGGATGATTGCACTTGAGGGACGGGACGGAATAAGAACCCTCGCCCGAAAATACGCAAGAGGCACTCTTCCTCCCCCTATGTATTTACTTGAAAAAGCGGCAACAGATGATAAACAGTCTTTATATTTTAATCTCTCCGCACTTTTCTTTGGCGTTAATTTGGGAGCGATTGAAAGAATGTTAACTGACGGCGAGTTTAGTCAGGTAGAGTATTTTTCCTATCTTGATGAGGCGCTGGTCGGGACTCCTTTTAGCAATGTTTATGAAGTAACTCAACCCACACAACCTATTTCACGCGGTGACTTAGAACAAATGATAGAGGTAACAAAAAGAGACAAAACTCTTTCTTCCTTCTTTGATTCGGAAATTTCAGCCCTCCCCAAATTTTTTCAGGGATATGTAGCAAGCCCCGGAAAAATTCCCGGCGTTTTTGATACAACGAGAAGACTAGTTGTTCCATTATATAGGCAAAGAGCTTTAACAATCGTAGGCCCCCAATCCTAGTGATATTTTCTGTTATAATTGAAGCTAGTCCATCGACTTCGCTCAGGATAAAATGAGAGCACAAGATATAATTTCAAAATACATAGAATTCTTTGAGCAAAAAGGTCACAAGAGAATTCCTAATTCTCCGCTCGTGCCTGAAAACGACCCGACCACCCTTTTTACTTCTTCCGGAATGCAGCCACTAATCCCCTATCT
>CAZSXQ010000100.1:0-2987 GCA_964611415.1 uncultured Gammaproteobacteria bacterium | reverse complement strand
TATTTTTACCAAATATATCTCCTCCCCATAATTCAAATTCAAAACCCAGAGTATCATCCATTTTTGCTAATCCTCCTCCCCAGTCGTTTATAATTTCTTGATCAGTTAATGCATGCCACACTTTTTCAATCGAGGAATTAATTCGATAGCTCTTTTTAATTTTTTTCACGAGTTAGTAAATTTAGAGGGAAATCTAGTTTTTATGTCTGGATTCTGTTTATCTTTTTCAGAAATTAGAGGCTCCACTTGAATTTCCCATTTTATATTTAGGGTTGGGTCATTCCATGCAATTCCTATTTCTTTATCTGGAACCCATTCTTCATCAGTCAAATATGTGTAATCTGCATCATCACTAAGAACTAAATACGAATTTCCGCATCCTTTAGGAATAAAGATACTTGATCTATTTTCTTCTCCTATGGTAAATGCCTCATGTTTTCCAAAAGCTGGAGAATTTTCCCGGAGATCCACAATCACTACCTGTACTGATCCTCTCACTACGTAAACTAATTTATTCCAAGGGGCTGCATGAATTCCCCTAAGGGTATCCCTAGCGGATCTTGCATGATTAACTTGTGCCACGTGGAAAGGAAAACCAATTGCCTGCTCCATTTCTGAAATCCTCACAGTTTCTTTGAAAAAACCTCTTTCATCGGGAAAAGTTTTTCTCTGGATTAAAAGAAGACCTGGAATTGAAGTTTTAGTAACTGGTGAATTTGGCTCCATCTTCGTATGATAATACAAAGAGTCCGCTTTGTAAATCAGCCTAGTGACCAGGAGCGTGTATGATATTTTTTCTATGCGCTGTCTCGATCTCAAGCCCTATCCTAAGAATAGTTTCTTCCAAAACCTTCCTCATATCTGATCCTTTTTTATAATTTGCAGTATAAGGACCAACTGTAATTCTTTTCCCTCGGGCTAGTTCATACCCTTTTTTGAAAGTGCCATAAGGCGCAGAGACTCCAATCCCTGTTCCGCCACCGCTCGAAACTGCCGACAGACAAGGAATATCGCTTGGCCCATCTCCAATATAAATCATATTAGAGAAAGGAATTCTTTGCTGATCAATACTAATTGCATCGTTAATCACGTAAGGATTTGTTCTAATTTCTTTTGCATCAACTCCCTTTCTTATTGCGTGAACATATCGTGTTTTTTCAGTAAAAGAAATTGCAGATTTAATTCCTATAGCTTCACCCGATTTATCATATGCAAAATTACATCCAAATATTCCATCCATCTCATCTGCAATCTTTGTTGCGTGAATCATTTCTTCAAACCCTCCGCTTATGATATAAAATTCAAGATTTACCCTGGCTCTTTTAAGATCTGGATTTGTCCTGACAAAATTTCGAAGTTCTGAAAATGCACCAGGCAAACCGGGAAATATTTTCAAACCTTTGCCTGTTTTTGAAAGAGCTTTTTTAGAAATATCCAGCTTTCCCTCACGCGACAAACTCAACATTTTATCCATGTAAGCAAGCGGCGGATCCCAACCATCTGCGACCATTTTATTAACATCATTCCAAAATTTAGAAGGTCTAATTTTTTGTTTCTCTAAAAAAAGGGAAATTGTATCGGGGCCTAAAGTCTCGTCAAAATCAAAAACAATTGCAATTACCGACTCTGCCATTAAGGGGAATTATAACATTACTTTACAAACTTAAACACTTCATCGGCGACTTGATCTTCATATCCTTCATATCCATGCTTTGCTCCTTTAATTAGTACTCCTTCAAAGTTTTTAATATTCTTTCTAAGAATCTCAATTGCTTCTTGTGGATTTTTCAAATTTGACGGATGAAAAAAAGGATCACTGTCGCCTACTATTACTTTTACAGGTATTTGAGTCTTATTGAGAAGTGAAAACTTATAATTTTTGTCATGGAATGCGAAAGCGTATTCAAACTCATTATTACTATGATGGCTTACATAAGTTTGATACGACATTTTTGCATCTAGGAAATATTCTGGAATTATCTCTCTTCCTTTTCCTTCTTTAACTTTTTGTTCGGCTATTTTTAGATATTCTTTCCATTTTCTTCCGGTAGCATTTTCTAAAAGCCACATGATATCAAAAGGTGCTAATAAAATAAGTTTCTTAACTTTATCTTTATATTTTCCTTCAATTAAATATCTAGTAATTTTCATTGTTCCTAAAGAATGCCCCTGAAGAATAATATTTTCATAACCCTGGTCTAGGAGAAATTTTATCCATGCATCAATATCTATATATGCTTCTTCTAGAAGCTCAAAACTTGACCCTCCAGTTCGACCATATCCTGGTGTATTTAAATATAATTCGGTTTCGATGCCTGTTCCCCTTGTTTGGACAGAAACAAAAGCAATATTTTTTTCATGAAGCTTTACTGCGACTCTCTTAACAAACTCTGTAGTGTAAAAATCTCCTTGAAATCCATGAATATGAATTACAGCAGGCTTAGACTTGTCTCCACAAACATAAAGACCCCTAAGAAGCAGGCCATCTTCAGTTTCTGTTCTAACTAAATCATACATGAGGCAATTATATCAGAAGATAATAGGTTATTAGATGAACTCTTATTGAGGTATCGTTGTTTCTTGAGCTGGACTACCAGAGGGCTGGTCAGGCTTAAATACATCAGTCGGAGTCACTTGTGGACGCCATAAATAGAGTTGTCCTATTTCTTCATCAGTACCTTGAATATCAGGTCCTTTATAAACTAAAAAGCTTGCATTAGCTCCATCAGGACCGCTACCACTTTCAACCATCCTAAGTAAATGTGTTGGCCAATGATCATCATACCCAAACTCAGTCAATCTACCTAAGGCATCCGCACTGGCTGTATCTTCTGTTTTTAAAGTTAGTCGCCATTCAGGTCCGTGACGACCTTGATCTCCCTGATCTACCTCAGCTAGTGTTGCCGACAATTCAAACTCTCTTCCCATAATTCGAAGGATTTTATACCTATTTTTTTACTTTGTCAAATTATAGAGGCAATGTATCA
>CAZSXQ010000099.1:0-3029 GCA_964611415.1 uncultured Gammaproteobacteria bacterium | reverse complement strand
TCAAGATCTAACAGATCGCGATCTGCTTCTAACGGGATGAAAGTAGTAATCGTAATACCAACCTATAACGAAAACGGAAATATTGAGCGCTTAATAAATATTTTGGAAGAGGAAATATTCCCCAAAATAAAAGGATACGACATGAATATACTTGTCGTTGATGATTCTTCTCCTGATGGAACCGCAGATACCGTAAGGAATCTTTCTAAGAAATATAAGAATGTGCATCTCTTAATGAATAAAAGGAAGCAAGGGCTTGGAGCTGCTTATATTCAGGGAATGACTGAGGCGATAAAAACCCTTAAGCCCGATATATTTTTCGAGATGGACGCTGATCTCTCACATGATCCTAAGAAAATTCCTGATTTTCTAAAAAAGATCGAAGAAGGATCAGACATGGTTGTAGGATCACGTTATATAAAGGGCGGTTCAATTCCTGAGAACTGGGGGATTCATAGGAAGCTTTTTTCGGTGCTAGGAAACTTGATGGTGAAAGTTATTTTAATGCGTTTTTGGCACCACGACTGGACCACCGGTTACCGCGCGTTGAAAGTTAAAGTTTTTGAAGATCTTAAAAGTGAGTTGGTAGAATTTAAAGGATACACTTTCCAAGTTTCATCTCTTCACAAAGCAATTGCTAAAGGATTTAAGGTTTCTGAAGTTCCATTTCATTTTACAGATAGAACTTTAGGCAAATCAAAAATAGCTCCGCGCGAATATATATTTGATCTATTAAGATATGTAATTACTGCCAGAGCCCGCGAGCTATACCACTCTCCGTTTATGAAATATGCTTTGACCGGATTTGTAGGATATGTTATTAATGCGGTTTCTCTTGAAGCTTTTTCGACTTGGTTTAATTTTCATCCGTTACCGGCCGCAGCTGCTTCCGCAGAGCTCTCAATTATTTGGAATTTTGTCGTGAATAATTTTTGGGCTTTTGGACAGCATAAAATAACACATCCTGTAAAAATCATTCTCAAATTTCCGCAATTTAACCTGGTCTCTCTTGGGTCTTTGGTAATTATCTCGACTATAGTATTCTTGGCAACTCACCTTTTTGGTAACACAACAATCGTAAGGCAAATTGCTCTGGTGATTGCAATCGGTTTTTTTGTTATTCCCTATAGCTATTCTATGTATAATATCTTTATATGGAAAAGATGGCACATTTCTTCAATTTCAAAACTTCAGGAAAAACTTGGTTAAATAAAGAACTTCTTGGATTGATTTCAATTCTTTTGTTAGGATTTTTTCTCCGTATCTATAAAATAAAAGACTATATAACCTTTTTAGGAGATGAAGGACGAGATGTTTTGGTAGTCTACAATATTTTGCATGGAGATTTAACTTTACTCGGACCCACTTCGTCTGTCGGCGGATTTTTCTTAGGTCCGGTTTATTACTATCTTATGACTCCTTTTCTCTGGCTTTTTAGGTATGATCCGGTGGGTCCTGCAATTATGGTGGTCTTATTTGGTTTAGCGACTATATATTTGGTTTACAGAATGGGAAAAGAATTCTTTGGTTTAAAGGCAGGTTTCATAGCGTCATTTCTTTATGCTATCTCTCCGGTTGTGGTGATTTATTCCAGATCTTCATGGAATCCGAATGTTTTCCCGTTCTTTACTATTGCATCTTTCTACGCGCTTTATAAGGGGGTCTCAAAAAATAATCCAGTTCTTTTTGTTTTAGCCGGAATTTTAATGGGAATTAATCTTCAAATACATTACTTGGCAACTTTTGTAGGCGCTATTATGTTTTTTTATGTGCTTTTGGTAATTTCAAATCATAAGCTGAGCGGTTTGCTTGAATTATTAAAAAGATATGTGCTTATGTTTCTGGGTTTCGTTATCGGATTTTCTCCTTTTCTTCTTTTTGAAATTCGTCATGGATTTCCAAACACTTTTAATATACTTAGGTTTATTTTTTGCTCTGGAGAAACCAATTTTAAGTTCCCTTTCTGCACCGAAAATGTCCCTCTCATAGCAACTGGTCCTACTGTGGATTTTGCAACTCATGTAAATCAAGTGTTTATGAGACTTTTTGGAGGACTTATTTTAGCACTTCCTACTCCTGACAAATTTTGGAAATATAACGATCATGTGGTAAATCTTTGGCACATTTTGTCATTTGGTCTTGGCTTAGCAGCGATTGCCTTTTTTATCTATATGTTTATTAAGAAACGCCCTGATAAAAAAGAATATCAAAAATATTTACTTATATTTCTCTGGGGACTTTTGGGGATAGGACTGTTTGGGTTTTATAAAAAATCAATTTACGATTATTACCTAGGATTTCTTTTTCCGTTGCCATTCCTACTCGTAGGTTTTTTATTTTCAACAATTGCAGAAAAGTTAAAAGCCTACGGTGTTGTTTTAATCGGTGCACTTTTGATAATACTTGCCTACATTCACATAACGAACAACCCTATAAATGTTCCTGGGAATCAGCAGGTAAATCAAATGAAAATAATATCTGATTTTGTGGTTTCCAAAACAAATGGTGAACCTTTTAATTTTGGATTAATAACCGGAGGAAATTCAGATCACGCATATAGATATTTTCTCAAGCTGGAAAAAAGAGATCCCGTTGTGATTCTAAGTCCGGATGTAGATCCCGAGAGAAAATCAGTGACAAATCAATTATTCGTTGTATGCGAAACTTTACCGTGTGCACCGGAAGGCCATTCTCTTTGGGAAATAGCAGGGTTTGGGAGGGCGCAGATTACAGACGAATGGGAAGTTTCAGTTGTTAAAATTTATAGACTTGAACACTACGAAGGCGAATAAAATTTACCTAATTATTCTAATCAACCTAATTTCTAAGAAACACCAATTCGCTAATAATCAAGGTCCGACCTTGGTTAGGCTCATGTTAAGGTCGGACCTTATACCTTCCTACAAATGGGAACTCGGATTAACATCTTTTATTTCTGCAAGGCGTGGCCTTGAGGAGATTTCGGTTACAAAGACCCCTGCTGTGAGTAATTATTTGTAATCGCTTACAGATGGGACAATCCCATTCAG
>CAZSXQ010000098.1:0-3115 GCA_964611415.1 uncultured Gammaproteobacteria bacterium | reverse complement strand
TAACAAATTCTGTTTGATAGATATTAAGAAGCTTGGAGGTCAAAATCAAATGCCCGGTTGAAGAAACAGGCAAAAACTCAGTTATCCCCTCAACTATTGCCAAAATCAAAACTTCCCAAAAATCCATATTATATCTTTATTTTCTCCCAAAAAATCCTACCCAATCACCTGTATCTATTAAATCCAACTCTGAGATTACATTCTTAAACTTAGCATTACTAAGTAAAACCTCTAACTCTTCTGGATTATAATAAGCAGCAAATCTCTTAAGAACTGCCTTACCCCTTTTTTCCTTTGTAAATCTCTCTCCGCTTCCAACTCTAAAAAGACAGAAAAATAATCCGTCTTTTTTCAATACAGCATTTAGTTTTTTAAGAGTTGCCAATAAGTTTTTTCTTGGAATGTGATAAAGGCTTGCGGAAGCCCAGATTCCGTCAAAATATCTTTGAGGAAAATCCAGCTTTTCAAAATCCATAACTATAAATTTTCCATTTGGGACATTCTTTCTTGCAATCTGAATCAGTCTCTTGGAGAAATCAATACCTGTTACAGAAAGTCCTTTGCCGATAAGATAGGAAGCATCCCTTCCTGCTCCGCACCCCACATCAAGAATTAACGAACCTTTAGGCAATTGGTCAGAAAAGTATTCAATCCACTTTTTCAGCTTGCCTCTAAATATTGTCGTAAATGACGCAAACTCTTCAGCATTCCTATCATAACTACTCAACGTTATTTTCTTCCAATCCTCTTGTATACTCGCTGTCATAAATTACTGAAATTTATCATTTTCATTGTCACGTTATTACACGTACTAACATGTACTAACGTAACGTATTTAACTTTTAAAAGTTTTTTCACGAATTAACTTTTTATACATATAAATATGGCCTACATATTTATCTCCAAGTTTTACTCCGCTTGGAAGATTTCCGTACTCTACAAAACCAAACTTTTTATACATATCTTTTGCTAACGAGTTGTTCGAAAATACTCCAAGAGTAATAATCCTTAGCTGTGGAATGTTTTTAATTGCTTCTTCTATAACCAGCTTCATAAGCAAAGAGCCAATCCCTTGACCCCTATATTCCTTGGCAATAGAAATACCAAGCACCCCAACATGTCTCTCAACCTTATCCTTCATATCTATTTCGGAAATTCCTATAATTTTATTACCGGATAAAACATGAAGTTGCACCGATTCTTCTTTGGCAATTCTCTCAAGCTGTGAATTTAAAAACTTTGTCTCATGCTCTAAAGAAACCTGTTCTCCCTGAAATTTTATAAATGTCCTTTCCGTAGACAAAGTATTAATATATTCATACATCGTTTTCGCATCATCTTTTATTGGGTAACGGATAATAATATCTACTCCCTTATCTGATTTTCCTTCAAAAACGACTTTCACTTGCATTTTTTAAATTCGGTTACTCTATACCCTTATCAAGAATTCCTTCTGTTTCTAGCATCGCAAAATATCCTGCTTTTTGAATTCTGGTTACACTCTGTCCATTATTCCACCAAAGAAATCCAATCCCATTTCGTGATTGCCATTCTTTTTCAAAGATTTGGTGTGACCTTTGAGACCCTCTTGCTCTTTCTGGAGAAACCTTCTCAAAATACTCAAAGTCAAATCCCACAATTTCAAGCTTTACGCCTTCGTCTGTATTGACTCTGAATGCATATCCGTCGGTATCGCTGTTGTGATATTCATTCTGAAACACTGATTCCTGCATCAACTCGCGTGCTTGTCTTTCCATTCTCAGAGCTTTCACCCTAGAAAAGTCTTCAAAACTTAATTGAGGAGCCGATGTTTTTTGGGTCCTAAGCAGTTGCATTACCCTCCTTAATCCACGCTCTGATTTTCTATCTTCAGGGGCTAATACCTCAGGACTGTCTTTGTATTTTTGAGCTAAACCTGATATAAACTCATATTCTTGTTCAAATCGTTCCCTATTTTGTCCAATTGCTTCGGCTAATCGATCTACAATATCATGGTCGTTTACTAAATCTTTTTCATATTCAAATATTGCAAATTGAAATCCATCCGGATAATTCACAAACCCAATTGGCTTTTCCCAGTCAACGCTTATGTTGCCACGATTTAACTTTCCATGTTCTATGAAATGCCTAGCAACTGCAAACTCTCCTTCTGACGAATGACCCTCTTTATGCCCACCTCTTCTAGTATCTTTATGGCGAGCTGTCTTTTTCTCTTTTAGGATATAATTCCTATCTCCCACAGATATTTCGTAAACACGATCTTTAATTTGTCTCCTTTTCTCCCAAAGATGCGGATTCAATAAATCTGATCTTTGATCAGCTTGTTCTGTATCCATTCCAATCTTAATTCCGCTTGGCAATACTACCTCACCGTTTTCATCAGGGGTGAAACTTTCTTGATCCAAAATCTCTGCGCCTAAAGCAAGTATTTTTGCATCCCGCGCAAATTTAAATCTTTTAATAACCATAAGCCTTTCTTCCGCTGTTATACCCCTCAAAAAAGTCCCTGAGTTAATAAGCTCCTGTAAGTTCTCTTTATACCCTGGGCCATTCACAGAGTATATACTAGCAAGAGTAGCTGCCATTTTCTCCGGCCTTAGTAAGCCTGAAGCTTGACTAATGTCTGGATTCATCATCTCATCAGGAACCGTTTCTAACCCTAAGTAAGCAGGCAACATATCTTTATACCTTGTAGCAAGTTTTTTTACTCTCTCGTCAGTGCTGGAAAGAGCTGAAAGTAATTGTCCAGGTAATGACTCACTTAAAGGCTGTGCGCAAAAAGGAATAAGTACCTTTCTTATCTCCGGCTTTGTAATTAAGTTTCTGCGTATTGCTTCTGTAGTTAAATCCCATTGCCTATCAATTTCATCAAGAGGAAATTTACTAGCGGCTTCTTCATCAATAACAGGAACTCTTCTTGGAATCTCTGATAAATCTGTTGCTTCGCTCATAATTGATATAGCAAGTATATCAAATTGGAAAGCACCTGAAAAATTCAACAGCTAGATTTATTTCACATCACCGTTTTCGGTAATTTTTGTGTCCTCGTAAGAACCAATAACTCTTCTATAAAACTCATCTTTAATAGCTGTTAAAACACCTAAGGCTCTGTTTA
>CAZSXQ010000097.1:0-3188 GCA_964611415.1 uncultured Gammaproteobacteria bacterium | reverse complement strand
GGATATATATCACCTTCAATTTACAGAACAACTGAAAAGTATTTGGCATATACCGATGGATTCTCCAGAAACGGATATGTAGTTTTTAAGTCTGATTTCAGGGGACACGGAAGTTCAGAAGGAAATGCGCGCGGCGGATATGGATCAAATGACTACACAATAGATATATTGAACGCAGTATCATCAGTCCAAAAAATGGAAGAAGTCAACCCTGAAAAAATTGGAATGTGGGGACATTCTATGGGTGGGCATATCACGCTTCGAAGTATGGTCGTGAACCGCGACATAAAAGCTGGAGTAATTTGGGCTGGGGTCGTGGCATCATATCCTGATCTTTTGAATCGCTGGAGGAGGAGAAATCCTTCTATAACTCCACTTCCTGGAAATACGAGAGGGAGTTGGAGACAGAGTTTGATCGACCAGCATGGAGACGCAGATGCAAATCCGACGTTTTGGAATTCTATTTCTGCCAATTCATATCTTTCCGAAATCTCTGGGCCCTTGCAACTCCATCATGGAACAGCAGATACGTCAGTGCCGGTAGAGTTTTCAGAGAAGCTGTATGACCAGCTTAAAACCGCAGGTAAAGAAGGAGAGAATTATATTTATCCGGGAGACGATCACAACATAACTGCCAATTTCAATACCGCAATGAATAGATCTATCGAATTCTTCGACAGATACCTCAAATAAAATGCAGTTTACTATTTTCCTCAAAAGTCGTAGAATTGAGGCAATTTTATGAAAATTATCAGAGGCGGTGAAAAGGATTTTGAAAAATTTTATAAGTTGTTTGAAGAATCCCTGAAAGAAAAGTATTTTAAATACTCGCCTGAAAATGCCTCTTATCTCATCAATGAAGGTCTTCCAAAAAGAGATGAGCTTAAGAAAGCTGTTCTAAAAAAGGAGAAATATTTATATTTAGCCTATGAAAAAGATAAATTGATAGGTTATCTTCTGGTATCCCGTGAATTTGCGGGAGTAGCTTTCGGTAATTGGCTTGCGGTTCATAAAGATTTTCGAAAAAAAGGAATCGGATCAAAATTACTGACGGCTTGGGAAAATGATGTATTGAAAACTCCTGCGCATGCTCTTCAGCTTTGGACTACGAAAAACGACATTGGGTTTTATGAGAAAAGCGGATTTGTAGTTGGCGGAAGATTCGAAAAAGCCTGGCTTGGTATAGATCATTATTTTCTATATAAATCTATCGGCAAACCAAAACCGAAAAAATATACTTAATTATTATCATTGTACAGTCGTACGGTCTACGGTACTCTATATAATAGAGTCTCCTTTTTGCCCCTGGGGTAATAGGATGGACATTTATTGACATTTTTGCTTGGGTTTTATATTATCGGCTTATGGTAGAGAGCGAAGGAAGTTTGGGTCCAGGAGAAGAGAAAGCAAAATATGGAAATCTTGCTCCTGCGCTTGATGCGTTTGAGGATTTTTGTAGGAGACATAACTTTACAAATTTGGGACCAACCGCAAGTGAAGATGGGATGCTTGTCCGTACGGCAGAATTGGGAGGGGACCTAAATCCCTACATACGACTTACCGCTTTTCCATATAAGATCAAAGAGGGAAATGTAGTCTCAGATGTCATAAAAATGGAATTTGTCACATTTGCGGATAAAGATAATAAGATGACACCAAATACCCCATCTGTTCGGGTGCAAATTAATGAAAGACTTTTTGGTGAACTAGGAAGTAGGGTAACCTCAGACATGCTAGAAGTTGCCAAAATAGAGGCAAGAGGAATAAAAGCAGAAGACTTGACTATAGAGAAAAACAACATTCTACAAGAGCGAACGTAAGCTTTCTTAATCCACTAAATTTATTTAACATTAGTTTAATAATATAGTAATCCAGCCTGTCTGCCGCCAGGCAGGCCTCAAAAATGCTAGGATTTGACCTAGTATCCTAGGGTGCAGTCTCGTAATCACCCTTGGGGTGTCTAGGTGTCTAACTCTAATATTGTCAGTTTTAAACTAGAGTTTTTATTCAAAAAAGAGTAATATTCAATTAATAATGAAAGCGTGGTTTATCGTTTTTATCTCATTAATAATAATTATTGGTTTTTTAGACGTTTATAATGTTGATAATCTCATTTATAAAAGCTTACCTTTTGCTCCTTTACGGTATTATGATTTACCGATATGGGATTTTTAGTAGCAGGCGGTACTATATCTGCTGTAATTGTTGCTTTGTATGTTAGTTATAGGTCTATAATAATTGAGGTAAAGCAGAATAAGCAAATAGAGAGGCAACTTAAAATAGAACAAGAACCTTATGTAGTAATTGACGGATCGATAGCCTTGGTCGGTCACGGTAGACACGAAGTGAAAATAAAAAACGTAGGGAGGGGTTCTGCCATTAGGGTAACTTGCTCGGTTGATAAAAACAACAGAGATGAGGCTTTTTTTGAAAATAATAAGCCACACGCTTATTATCTATCTATGGATGAAGGTGCATCAACGTTGATAGATGATTCTACAATCAGTAAGATTAAAAATTATCCAAATTTTTATATTTTCTATAAGAGTCAACTTGGTGATTTTTATAAGACTGAGGTAAAAATGAAAATGCTTCCAGATAAGCTTGTAATTATGGAGAATAATAGAAAAGAAGCTTAAATTACTGAATTTAACAGTTTTTGCGCCTCTTTAAGATTTGTATTATAAAATACTGCTTTTTCGAATTCGGCGCGAGCAGATTCGAGATTTCCTTGATTTTTATAAATATTTCCGCGGATTAGATAGAGTTCTGAGAAGGCACGGTTGTGATAGTTGAGAACGCGGTCTGTAATTTCAAAAACTCTATCGTAATTTCCCAATTCATAATAAGCTTCAATCGGTTCTATTTGATACCAAAGAGTTCGGAAGGGAAGAGAGTTTTCAACTTTTTCAAATTCCTCGACAGATCTTTGATAATCACCAATATTATGTAAAGCGACAGACAAATTAAATCTTGCATAAATATCATTTGGATTTCGGTTTACTTCTGATTCTGAAATAGAGACAGCTTTTTGCCAGGCGGTTTTTTCATCGGCATCTTCACCCAAAATAGTCCTTGCAATTTCATCTTTTTCTTGCAGAAATATTTTCAGGTCATCAAAAATACTTTTGCAGAATATTCCGCCTACCGCCTCAATTTCATATTATGGCGTGTCCGCATGGTAGTCA
>CAZSXQ010000096.1:0-3238 GCA_964611415.1 uncultured Gammaproteobacteria bacterium | reverse complement strand
ACCTCTTTTACGTAATTCTTGTGAAGCCTTTCTTGCAGCATATCTTGGAAAGTTACTTATAATACACAGTAAGAACTGGAGTAAGACCAGATTCCCTTGATTTTAATATCACATCATCCCCCGATAAAGACTCTATCCCAATAGAAAACTTAGATCCTGCTTTGGTAATTACATACTTAGTCAAATCAACTGATATTTTTTGTCCTTTTTTAGGATTTGAAAAAGACGCAACTAGCGTAGAAAGAAACGGTCTATTATTAAATGTTATCGAATTCTCAATCCAAGTTGTATCAGATACCACCTTAACATTACTTGTCCCTTTTGAAGAAGCATTTTGTCCAATGCCAACGTGCAAAGTCAAAATTGCATTTTGAATGCTTTTTCCTTTAAGAACGTTCAAGTCAAACTTTAAATATGTGTTTGTCTTTGGATTTTCATCTATAAAAAGCTGTGTATCTTTTCCAAAATTTAACTTTGGAGCGCTTTTTTTGACGTATGCATCTGCAATAGGCTTAAACTCTTTAGCTAAAAATAATTCATCTATCGGCCCTACTCTTACAGGAGCAGTTTTAGAAATTGACGCATTTCCAAGCCTTGCTGTTACTGTAATTTCTCCAAAACCCGGCCTTTTAGGTGTAAAAATGTTTTCTTTGCCAAGAATTTTAGTTAAATTACCAATTGAATCTTGAGAACTCATTGTCCATTCGTATAAAACATTTTCCCAGATAGGTTGATTGTTAAAATCATAAGCAAGTACAGACATTTCAATTGGTTGTGCGTTGTACTGCGTTTTAAGATCAGCGGGCTGGATTTGCACAGAAGACAATTCACTTCCACTTGCCTGCTGTGTTGTTGTAAAAACCATTCTGACTATAAAAGGGGTTGATACGATTAATAGAAGACCAGTAATAATAAAAAGCTTTGTAAACCTGTCTAAAGAGGAAAATTTTTCCCAAAGAATTTCTCTAAAACTTTGTTTATATTTATCTGGATTTGTATCGCCAAAACTTACAATTTCAGCCATGTGATCTAAGTATCCGACTTAAGATATAGTTTGTCAATAAAATTAAGAATTAGAAGATTCAAGCCATTTTTCAGCTTCTAATGCGTGGGGATTTATTTAAACACGTGGATACTGCGCAAGTCCCAAGGCATCTCCGACCAGCGCTCTTGTTGCCCCAGTGCGTCTTCTGTAATCCTTGCCCATTATTTCAATTTTTCTTAACATAATAGGTAAATGAGGCTGGTCAAGGGATTTTGCAAACCCCATTGCCCTTGTTGTTTCGTCCGATACTACTGCCAAACCAGACGGAGTTGTTATGAAGCTCTCCCCCTCTATTACCGCATTAACTGCAGCAACAATGGTCTGTGGGAATTTATCTATCCATCCCGGAAATGTAAGATCCAAAAAGGCTCTTGCGTGAATCGCCTTATTAAGAGAAATCCACAAAAGATAACTTTTAGGATTTCCGTCGCATACCGACCCGACTAAATTATCTGCGCTTGTGAAATCCAAATCGTCAACGGTTTTTCTATGAAGATCCGGGGGCGTAGGAACACTAAAGATATCCGTTCCCAAAAAATCTCTGACAACCGGCAGCCAATCTACATTCCTTTCTTCAAGGCCTGCCAATATTTCCCGATAGCGCTCGAGTATCGGCACGAAATCGGTCACATTATCACCGCAAACAAGCTCATGTGTTGCTTCATTCATTCCATCCCATTTATCAAGATATTGAATAACTCTTGCTTCAAGCGTTTCTCCCTTTCTATATTCTGCAAAAATAGCTTCAGCACTTTTAGCCCAAGTGGGAATGTCTAGTGTTGGTCCTAACTCCCTAATAGCTGCTGCCTCTTGTTCTTCAAACTCTACCCTTCTTTCTTCGGTCCACTGCATTTTTACAGAAGTAGGAATATCTCCGGCCGGGTCTCTTCTTTCGGCGTCGTCATGAAAATCTGCCATAAACATCATTTTTTCCTGATCAAGAATTATTCCTGCCTCAAGTAAAATTTCCGAAATTACCGTTACTTCGCCAATTACGCGAAGCGAGTGATGCATAACAGTAGTTCTTTGTGTCATTTCAACTCCCTGAAATCTG
The DNA here is from genome assembly GCA_964611415.1 of uncultured Gammaproteobacteria bacterium. Classification (GTDB taxonomy): domain Bacteria; phylum Patescibacteriota; class Microgenomatia; order Levybacterales; family UBA12049; genus 2-01-FULL-39-10-A. Next base: position 1,139 of record CAZSXQ010000096.1, on the reverse strand, counting down.
GGAAGATCCAAAAGCTCTTGCGCTCTTTTGCGATTTGTATCCGAAAGAAAATCAATATGTACAATATTTGGATGAGGAACACGGCGTCCTTCTGTCATGGAGTGTATTATAGGACTAAAGACTCGTCATTTCAAGCCATTTTTCAGCTTCTAATGCAGCGCTACAGCCATAACCTGCAGCAGTTATTGCCTGTTTATAATGAGAATCGTGGACATCTCCTGCAACAAAAACCCCTTCTTTATTGGTTAAGAAATGATCCTGTACTTTTATAAAGCCGTTTTCATCTAAGTCAATCTCTTTAAATTTACCCGTATTTGGCATATGCCCTATGGCAACAAATATTCCATCAATTGGCATTTGACTTACATCACTAGTTTGATTGTTTTTAATTTTAACTCCACTAACTACTGTTTCTCCTAAAACCTCTACCACTTCACTGTTATAGATGATTTTAATCTTTGGATTCTTCTTTACTCTTTGTTGCATTATTTCCGAAGCCCTAAAAGTATCTTTTCTATGAATTAGAGTAACTGATTGGGCGAACTTGGTAAGTACTAATGCTTCTTCCATTGCACTATCTCCTCCGCCTACTACAATTACATTTTTATTCTTAAAGAAAGGGGCATCGCATGGAGCACATGAGGATACTCCTTTTCCGATTTTTTCTTTTTCTCCTGGTACTCCTAGCCATTTTGTATCAGCACCTGTTGCAATAATCACAGATTTACCTTCAAAAGTCTTATCGCTTGCTGTTATCTTAAATGGTCTTTTTGAAAAATCTCCCGAAACAAAATCTTCGTCTATAAACTCTGCTCCAAACTTTTCAGCTTGTTTTCGCATGTTTAACATTAAATCTGGTCCTTGGACCCCTTCGGGAAATCCCGGATAATTTTCAACAAGAGTAGTAAGCATTAGTTGTCCTCCCCATTTAGAACCTGCAATAACCAAAGTTTTAAGATTTGCTCTTGTGGTGTAGATTGCTGCGGTGAGTCCTGCGGGACCTGAACCAATTATTATTACGTCATACATATTTTTGGAAGAAATTAAGAACCCAGAACTGCGTCTATTTCCCTTTTATAATTATCCTTGCTTTGTGCTCCTATCATTGTTTTAACAGGCTGACCATTTTTAAAAAAAAT
>CAZSXQ010000095.1:0-3276 GCA_964611415.1 uncultured Gammaproteobacteria bacterium | reverse complement strand
ATTCGAAGCATATAAGCTTATTTATTATATAACTAGACGATAGAAGATAGATGGTTGAAAGTAGATACGGGAAGATAGAAAATAGATAGTAGATTATGATACGCAGTTTTAAAGATCTTGAAATTTACAAAGAAGCGTACGAATTAGCAATTATTGTTAATCAAAACGTAAATAAATTGCCATTATTTGAGAAAAATGATTTAGGATCACAGCTCAGACGCGCTTCTAAATCTGTTCCTGCTAATATCGCAGAGGGTTATGCGAAAAGACAATTTGAAAAACAATTCAAGCTCCATCTCTCCTCTGCAATTGGATCATGCAATGAAATGGAAGTTCATGCAACAATGGCTAGAGATTTAGGATTTTGGGATAAGAAGTTTTGTGATGATTTGATTGGGCGCTATATCTTTCTTGGCGGAAAAATCTTCAATCTCCGCAAAAACTGGAAATCTTACTAATCTATCATCAACCGTCAATTCTCCGTTATCTACTTTCTATTATCGACCATCTACCGTCTAGAAAAAACTTGTTTTTTCAGGTTTTTTCTCCTAGATTTGGTGCTTGACAAATATTAAAAAAGCTCATACGATCTATTTAGTAATGAAAAAAATAACTGCTCTGTCTTTATCCGCTGTTTCATATTTTACTTTGGCATTGCCCGCATTTGCGCAAGGCGCTCTTCCAAACGAAATTAATCCATGTCCTGCAGGCAGTCAATTCAACTCTCTTTGTGGCCTTAATTTCTCAGGAGGCTTAGTGGGATCGATTATTACCGTAGCTTTTATAGTCGCCGCTCTAATTGCTCTAGGATTTTTAATATTTGGAGGAATTAAATGGATCACCTCCGGCGGAGACAAGGCAGGAGTGGAAGGCGCCAGAAATACTATAGTTGCTGCTTTAGTCGGACTCGTAATAGTATTTCTCGCATACTTCCTAATTCAGCTTATCTTTACATTCTTCGGCCTTAGTTTCGGAAATCTTACAATCCCCAACATAACCGGCAAATAACATCACTCTTCTTGTTTTTTAATTCTCTCTTTGCTAACCTTTATTCAGCACCTTTTTCTTGGGAAAATGAACCAATCCATAAATTTTTTGGGATTTTGAAAGGCTGCTGAATTTAGTTATGCCTATCAATTTAGCTGATACCGGATGTCTTGCAACAGTTAATGTCTCAGAATTCATAAATGGTGTTCAAAATGAAAGTGTATATTCAGGAATAGCTTCAATCAACTGTATTCCCTTTATTATCCAAAATTTAATATTTTGGCTTTTGGTTTTCGCAGGAACTGTTGCCTTAATACTTGTAATTATTGCAGGAATTAAATTTATCACATCAGGCGGAGACGCAAAACAAGCCGAAGGAGCCCGGAAAACACTAACTTTTGCCATATTGGGACTAATACTTATAATGTTCTCATTTGCAATATTAAGGTTCATTGCTCAAACAACAGGACTTAACTGCATAACTAAATTCGGCTTTTCCCAATGTACGTATACCCCCAAGGGAGTCGAAGGTAAGCCAAACGAAGTTACCTGTGACCCAAACATACATAAGAAATCCTGCGTAGGAAGCGGTGATCATAAAAGATGCTCCTGTGTAAACAAATCCGCTGCAAGCGATTCTGAAACAGGTAACGGAGGAGAAGACAACGAAAAACCCAAGAAAAAATGCACAACTTATGGTCCTGATCCGAAATGCGGTAACGGTGAATACTGTAACCTTGAAAAAATATGCGCTGATATTCCTAACATTACACGTCTTACCTGTAATACGCTTTCTGGACGCAATAATGGCGAATATATGGTAAGCACCGAATGCCCCCCAAACAAAAACCCAGGAGGTGGGACACAATATGGAAAATGCATACCGGCATTTGATCCCAACATTCCAAACTGCACCGTTCCTGGCACATGTAAATGCGACTATTAAGGCCTCACTCTTTATTCAGCTTGTCATGTTTCGATAATCCTGAATTCGCTCTTTTCACACCCGAGGCTAATAATTCATCAACTTGACCCACTTTGATGGCCTTGAAATGGTTTTTTTCACGGTAAATACTATATAAGTATAGTATTTATCTCAAATGTTAGATCTCAAATCGCAAAACTACAAGTCAAATGGAAAATCTAAAGACATAAAAATCCGGGCGTATGATTTTTCTATTGAAATTATAAGATTTGTAAATTTATTCCCAAATAAAAGAGCGTTCTGGATTATTGCCGATCAACTTATCCGATCTGCTACCTCGGTTGGCGCAAACATGATCGAAGCTCAGGCTTCAAGCTCAAGAAGAGACTTCATAAAATTTTATGAGATAGCGTTAAAATCTTCAAATGAAGCTCAATACTGGCTAAATCTGCTAAAAGATTCAGCTCCAGAGCTAAGCGAAAAATGCGAAGAACTTATTAAAGAGAATTTGGAAATTAGCAAAATGATAGCATCCAGCGTTTTAACTTTAAAAGGCAAGAGAAGTTTTAAAATTTAAGATGTAAATTTGAGATATGAGATTTGATTTTTAAGTTTTTATTATGGAGAACCACCCGATCCCGCAGGACATAACAGGTTTTCAGTTTAAACTTATCGGTAATTTGACCGTTAGGCAATTTGTCTATCTTGCGGTTGGGGCTGTTATTGCCGCTCTTTTTATTTTTGTCCTACCGATACCTTTTTTTATTGGGTTAATAATCGGAATCATATCTTTCTCTACAGGAGCGGCATTCGCATTCATTCCTATTGACGGAAGACCCCTGGATACAATGGTAGGAAATTTTTTCAAAGCCCTTTTTACTCCTACGCAATACATCTATCAAAAGACCGGGGGAGATCTTTCAAGACCAACAAACGGACAGCAGAACAGCTCAACACAAGCCCAACAAGCACCACGGCCTCAAAACCAGCAGACAATGCCTCAGCAAAACCCGCTAGTGACTGACCAATTGATAAAGCTTCAAAATGTCTCCGCGCCTATAGCTTCACAACCAGAGCCTGCTCCTCCACCCTTAATGCCTCCTACTCTTAACCTTGGCTTTTCTGAAGAAAAACCTAAATCCATTAACAAAGCTGTTCAATTACCGGAAACGACAGATCTTGAAAAAATGCTGGCACAGATCCAAATACAAAAAGAGGATCTTGAAAAACAGCTTTTCACTTTAAAATCTCAGATGGAAAACCAAAAACCTGATTCTATACCAGCGTCTTCACAGGTAAATCCTGTTATTCCCGCTATGAAACCACCGGCAATCATTGCCGCTCCACCACCACCGGAATCTATT
>CAZSXQ010000094.1:0-3317 GCA_964611415.1 uncultured Gammaproteobacteria bacterium | reverse complement strand
ATATTATTTTCTTAACTTTCTCTGTTAATTCAAGCGGATTTTCTGATTGCCAAATGTTTCGTCCTACTGCCATTCCAATGCATCCTGAACTCATGGCTGTTTGCACTGTCTCTAAAAACGTTCCTTCATCTTCCTTAGTCCCTCCTGAAATTACCACACCGGTTTTTCCTGCATTCTCAACTGCCCAGCGCAAACTTTTTTCGTCTCCAGGGTATTTGATTTTTATAATATCTGCTCCCATTTCAAGTCCAAGCCTTGCCGCATAGGCTGTGAGTTCTTTTATATCCTTACCCTCTGCCCCGCTTCCTTTTATATACATCCAGCCAATCAGAGGTATATTGGCCGCGTGTGCTTTTTGTTCAATCTGACTAAACTCTTTAAACATTTCCGGCTCATGTCTGCTCCCAACATAAATCGTATATCCAACCGCAGAAGCGCCAAGCTCAAGTGCTTCGCTAACTGAACAAATCTGGGGTGAATAGGGATCCGGATCGTCAACTAGATTCGTTTTCCCGTTTAGTTTTACAATCAAGGGAAGTTGATTTTGTTCTTTCTTATAATATTTTTCAGCTATCCCTTTCTGGAAAATTATTCCCGTGTATCCGCCATTAAGTCCTATATCTAGGATGTTTTGGGGATCTGCATTTTCATCGTTAAAGTCCGACGGTCCATGTTCCATTCCCTGGTCATATGCCAGAAATAAAGCCTTTCCATCTTTTGTTATTTTTGATAAATCAATCATATTTTTCTCATTCTTTCATGCACAAATCTTCGAATTGACGAATTAATGAGCACGCATCTTAAATGTTGACAGCTGTTAAAGTTGTTAGTTCTTTTGCTCTATTTTCAAGTTCGTCTTTTGTAAGTAGTCCATCTTGTGCGCCTATTTTTTTTATTACGCTGTTTGCATTGATTGTTCCAAGTTTCATTGACTCCGGAACACTTTTTCCTGAAAGAATACCATAAATAAAACCAGCTGCATAAGAATCGCCCGCTCCTGTTCTTTCTCTAGGCTTCCCTTCTGAGACAATGCCTATTTTATATATTTTCCCGTCTTTATCAACAGCATAAGAACCATTTGTTCCATCCGTTAATACGGATATTTTTGGTCCCAGATTACTAAGTTTTTCTATGATTACTTTTATATCCGGATTTGTATCCCCTGTTAATCTTTGCGCTTCCGATAGATTTACAAAAAGAATCTCAAGCTTAGGCAGGATGTTAATTACCTCATCTAAATATTCTGAAATTTGCCTCGCACCGGGATTAAAAGCGAATAAAGAGCTTGAGTTGTTTGAGAAAACGCTTTCATAAACTTTTTTCCAATTCCCGCTCACGCTAGATAAATAAATAAGCTTCGGGTTTAGATTTGTAATAGTTAGTTCTTCGCTGTCAGGCTTTTTTTCCTCAAGTACAGTTCTTTCTCCTTCATAAGCCAAAACTATATTAAAATATGGAGTTTCTCTTTTCGTCTTATCTATATTTGTTTGATCAACGTTTTCTTTTTTTAAAGTATTTACGATTTTATCTGAGAACTCGTCGTTTCCTACTTGTGCGGCAAGTGAGGTCTTGAGCCCTAATCTAGAAAGTCCAACTGAGACATTACAGGCATTTCCGCCCAGAGTTAATTTATATTCATCCAATGGAACTTTCTCTCCAAGAGGAAAAGAGATTTGGTTAGTGAATTTATCATAAGAGAATTTCTGAAGATTATGCAGGAGAACAAAAACATCAATTGTGGCATTTCCCACAGAAAGAACGTCCATTCTCTAATTATAAATTTTCAATTATCAATTTACAATGAACGCTTTTCTATATTAACTACGGTTTGCAAAAGGAAGTTTTCTAGCCTAAAATCAATACTGAGCTTATTGAAATATGAAAAAAGAGATAGTGGAAGAATTTGAATGGGATAGGAAGAAAATAATCATAGGATTGGTTCTTCTAGCAACCTTATCAGTAGGAGCTGTGGAGCTTAAGGATTATTTTTCTGGTGCAAATAAGAGTATTTTGGGCGAATCGAGTGTTCCTAAATCATCTGAAATAGAAAAACCAAGTATAAAATCACCGAATGTAAATATCCAAACAGAAATAGGTCCAAAAATTGAAGAAATAAGGAAAACCATAAATGGTTTAGATACTAAAGAAGTTGCATCAAGTTCTCCTCAGATTCAAAAAGTTCTTAATGATATTCAAGGAATAAAAGACTTACCCTCTAGTCAGGCAAAGGAAATGTGCCTTAAGCTCTGCTCCGGAATTTAAATATGGATCCCGTTAGAAGCCGCGATCGCATAGGATTTAGCGGTAGAATATAATATGAAAAGAAACAAAATTGTAAAAAAAGAAAGGAGAGAGGAGTAGATCGCGATCTGCTTCTAACGGGATGGACGATTTATTGCAAAGAATTGATAAAGTTATTGAAAGAATTAACGTATCCGAGAAAGAGCGTTTACTAAAAGAAATTGAAGCAGAATCTATGGGTTCAAGTTTTTGGAAAGATTCTCAAAAAGCCGCCGAAAAAATGAAGCAAATTGCTGCAATTCAAAAAGAAATTGAGAGTACTAAGAAGCTCCGTGAGTTGTTTGATCAGGGTAAGCTTGATGAAGCTGAAGGTTTCATAAATGAAATGGAGACACTGCTTTATTTTTCTGGAGTTTATGATAAAAGTTCGGCTTTGGTTTCTATCCACGCAGGACAAGGCGGGGTTGAAGCAATGGATTGGACTCAAACGCTTTCCAGGATGTATTCGCGATACGCTGAACGCAAGGGTTTTGCCCTAGAAACAATCGATGAAACCCCAGGAGAGGAGGCAGGGCTTAAAAGCATAACTTTCTTAGTAGAAGGAGAATATGCGTACGGATTTTTGAAGCTTGAGGCGGGAGTTCATCGCTTAGTCCGCCAGTCTCCTTTTAATGCGGACAATCTTAGACAAACCTCCTTTGCCCTGGTTGAAGTGATTCCACAGATTGAAGATTTAGGGGCTATAGAAATCAAAGAAGAGGATTTGGAATGGGATTTTTTTAGATCAGGCGGACATGGTGGGCAAAACGTAAATAAAGTGTCCACTGCGGTTAGGTTAAAGCATAAACCATCTGGAATTATTGTAACTGCTCATTCAGAACGATATCAGGGTAAAAATAGGGAGTATGCTTTAAAACTTCTTGTTGGTAAGCTCTGGTTTGCGCAGGAAGAAGAAAGAAAAAAACATGAAGCAACGCTTCGGGGCGGTTATAAAACTCCAGGCTGGGGAAATCAAATCCGTTCTTACGTATTGCACCCATATAAAATGGTAAAGGACCTAAGAACTCAGCATGAGA
>CAZSXQ010000093.1:0-3317 GCA_964611415.1 uncultured Gammaproteobacteria bacterium | reverse complement strand
AAGGTGAGGGCAATTGGGAATTGCCGCCTTACAAGGTAGAAGTAAAAAATATCAATTCTTTTAACTTTGTTGGGAAAGCAATTGAGTTTGAAATAAAACGCCAGGCAGAAATCTTGGACAAAGGAGAAACTCCGGCCCAGGAAACACGTGGATTTGTAGAATCATCAAACTCTACTGCATCTCAGCGGTCCAAGGAGGGTGCCGCAGACTATAGATATTTTCCTGATCCTGATCTTCCTCCCCTCAGGTGGACCGAGGGTTATTTAGATCAGCTAAAAAATTCTCTACCAGAATTGCCGGAAGCCAAACTTAAAAGATTCCAGGATGAATTCTCTCTTTCAGAGTATGATGCTGAAATTCTAACCCGGGAGAAGTCAATGGCAGATTATTTTGAAAATGCTTTAATAGACGGAGAAGAATTCGGCACCTCAGCAAAACAAATCGCTAACTACATAATTAACAAAAAGCCAAATATCGAAGAAATATTACCGTCACAGCTTATCCAAAATATTGTTAAAACAAGTAGAGTGTCTGACGTTGATGAAACTAAACTAAATGAAGTAATAGATAAAGTAATTTCAGAAAATCCCAAGGCTGTAGAGGACTATAAAAAAGGAAAGGAAAACGTTATAATGTTTTTAGTTGGCCAAATAATGCGCCAATTCCCTGAGAAAATAGACTCTGGGAAAGTTAAGGCGGTTTTAACCGCGAAATTAAAATAATATGCCAGGAGAACCATCTGCACCAGATAATAGACCTTCAGCCCTAAATGCGGCAGAAAGAATCAAGCCAGCTCTCCCCCTAAGCCGAATACCGGAAGGAAGTACTATTCCTAAAAGATCGCAAATTTACAAGGCTAGGCTTGCTGCGAGCAGAACTCAACTAGCAGAAACCAGAGGGGAACTACAAACAGCACAACAAGACACGATGTATGACGCAAATACAGGCTTACACAACAATAGATGGCTGGAAGAGAGAGTAAGCAATGCATTAAAAACTGCTCAAAGAACTGGTAAAGGATTCTATCTTCTTTTTATGGACTTGGACGATTTCAAAAAATATAACACGCGCTACACACACGCTGGAGGCGACAAAGCACTTGGTCTACTTAAGAGTATAAAAACAAGGCCAGGAGAGGAAGTGGCAAGGTTTGCTGGGGATGAATTTGCACAAGTGCTAAACGATGACATCGAATTAGGAGAAGCGGTAACAGTATCTCTAAGAAATGCAAATATAGTAGCGGAACAAAGCAGATTGTTAATCCCTCAAATGAGGGTAATAGACTCAGATACTGCGCCAATAGATCAGGTAACTATGTCCTTAGGACTTATAGAATGCACGCCAGGAATGACGTATGAAGAAATTAAAGAAAGGGCTAGCGCGGCAATGCTTGAAGGGAAAAAGAGTGGCAAAGATATGGTTACGATAAGTACAGCCGAAGGAAAAACAAGGATGTTTAACAGAGACGGCACAGAATACCTACCAAACGCGCATCAAGGCAGAATTCACAGAATTTTAGCTCCATTGCAACGACTAATTGGAAGGGTGGCATAATATGGCTGATTTCGTACACCTTCATAACCACAGTGAGTATTCTCTCCTGGACGGTTTATCAAAAATAGACGACATGGTTTCTCAGGCCATTTCCCTTGGCATGAAATCACTAGCCATAACCGACCATGGAAATCTGTATGGCGCTATTAAATTTTATAAAGCATGTAAAGACGCCGGAATAAAACCGATAATAGGATGTGAAATTTATGTAAGCAAACGGACAAGACACGACAAAGAAGCAGGCCTGGATTCTGATTCAAATCATTTAATTCTTCTTGCAAAAAATGACACAGGCTATAAAAACCTGATGAGGATAATCTCGATTGCTAACTTGGAAGGATACTATTACAAACCAAGATCTGATATGGCACTCCTCAAAGAGTATCATGAAGGTTTGATTTGTCTTTCAGCCTGTGTCAATGGATATGTCTCAGATCCCCTACTTCAAAACCAACAAGAAACTGCAGAAAAAAGAGCGAAGGAACTTTCAGAAATTTTCGGCAAAGATAATTTCTACCTAGAACTTCAAAAACATTTAAATATTAAACAGCAGGATGAACTAAATGAAAAATTGATCGCTTTGTCTCAAAAACTGGGCCTGCCAATCGTAGCTACAAATGACAATCATTATGTAAAAAACGGTGATGCTGAAGCACAAGAAGTTTTACTCTGCATACAAACACAAACAACTCTTTCGACGCCTAACAGGAAATTATCAATGATTGACTCCCCTGACTTTTACATGAAATCTCCAGAAGAAATGACCGGTCTTTTTATTCAGCATCCTGAAGCAATTGAAAATACTGTCAAAATCGCCGATATGTGCGATCTGGAAATTTCTCTTGGAAAATGGATTATGCCTGTTTTTGATGTTCCTGATGGTTCTTCAACTAGCGACTACCTAACAAAGCTTGTAACTGAAGGCCTTAAAGGAAGGTATGGATCCATAACTTCTGAGACTAAAGAAAGAGCAGATTATGAGCTTTCCATAATTCTGAAAAAAAAGTACGAAACATACTTTTTAATAGTAGCTGATTTCGTCAGATGGGCTAAGTCTCAAGGAATAAGCGTTGGCCCAGGGAGAGGATCAGCGGCCGGGTCAGTTGTCTCTTATGCACTGGGAATAACCGACATAGATCCTTTTTATTTTAACCTTCCGTTTGAGAGGTTTTTAAATCCTGAAAGACCTTCTGCTCCGGATATTGATTTAGATTTTGCAGATACAAGACGCGATGAGGTTATTGCCTATGTAACTGAAAAATACGGCAAAGATAAAGTAGCGCAGATTATAACTTTTGGAACCATGGAGGCAAGAGGATCAATTAGGGATACTGGACGCGCCATGGGGATGCCTTACTCGGGGCCTGACAGGATTTCAAAAATGATTCCTCCGGGCTGGCAAGGACATGCAATGACTCTGGATAACGCCTTAGAACAAAGTCCCGAACTTCGCATGGCGTATACTACCGAGAGCGAAACAAGAAAGCTGTTGGACCTAGCAAGGAAAACTGAAGGGGTCGCCAGGCACGCTTCCGTTCATGCAGCAGGAGTTGTAATAGCTGATAAACCGCTTACAGACTACACCCCGCTTCAGAGAGAAACCAACGGAGACAAAATTGTCACACAGTACGATATGTATACTGTAGGTGAAGATGGAGTTGGACTATTAAAAATAGATTTCTTAGGTCTTCGAAACTTAACAATTATTCAAGAAGCGCTACGATTTATTAAAGTAAACCAGAATAAGATAATCGATTTTTCAA
>CAZSXQ010000092.1:0-3334 GCA_964611415.1 uncultured Gammaproteobacteria bacterium | reverse complement strand
AAAGGTAAATACCATGAAGTCTGATTTTGGAGTTGAGGCAAATGTTGGAGCTCCTCAGGTGGCCTATAAAGAAACCATTAAAGAAGAAGCTACGGGAGAAGGAAAATATATTAAGCAGTCCGGAGGACGAGGTCAATACGGTCACTGCTGGCTTAGAGTTAAGCCAAAGCCAAGAGGAGAAGGAAATGAATTTATCGATGCGATAAAAGGAGGAGCAATTCCTGCTGAGTTTGTAAAAGCAATTCAAAAAGGAGTTGTTGAAAGCGAAGCAAACGGAATTTATCTGGGATATCCGGTGGTCGACATGAGCGTTGAAGTATATGACGGATCATTTCATGACGTTGATTCGTCAGAAATTGCTTTTAAGATTGCTGCTTCCAAAGCACTTCAAATTGCTTCAAAAAATGCTAAATTGACACTTCTTGAGCCTATTATGAAGGTAGAAGTTACAACTCCTTCAGAATTTTTAGGAGACGTTATCGGAGATTTAAGTTCTAAAAGGGCACAGATTTCAGGAACAGAAGAGCATGGTAAGGCAACAATTATTAACTCAATGGCTCCGTTATCAGAGCTTTCAGGATATGCGACAACTTTAAGATCTATGACTCAGGGTCGTGCATCATATTATATGGAGCCTTCTCATTACGAGGAAGTGCCAGCTAACATCCAGGCACAAATGGTTGCCGCCTCCACCTTCACGGGAAGAGTAGAGTAATTGCTTGAATCCCCTGTCGATAGTTATTATAATGGATACGTATGAAGCCGACAAAAATTGATTTAAATAAACTTTTAAAAGGATATGGAAAAGGTTGGGCGGGTATATCTTCCGATTTTAAAAAAGTTTTATATCATGCTAAAACTTTGGAGTCTGCTAGAGCAAAAGCCAAAAATAACAAGGATAAGGTTTATTATTTTCCAACCGGAGAATCATACTCTAATTTCATTGGACAAGAATGATAGTTCCGTATAGTCCTCTTCCAGACATCAAAAGCAAGATTGTCTTAGCTCCTCTTGTCCCCATAACTTTTTATAATGGAAAATATGAATTTTCCACACTCGCTTTAATTGATTCGGGCGCAAGTGGAGCAGTTATTTCAACAGTTATCGCAGAAGCTTTAGGAATTGGTTGGAGTAAGATTCCCGTAGAAGGCGGGTTTTCAGTTGGAGGAAGTTTTCGATTCCATTTGATTAAAGACATTAAAGCAAGCGTTTACGATAATGATTTTACGCTTAACCTTAGTGTTATTGAAGGTGTTTCTCCGTACAAGTGTATTCTTGGACAAGCAGATATTTTTAAGAAAGCAAAAATCTCTTTTGAAGGATATAAAAATCAATTCGAAATAATTTTTAAAGAATTTAATTAAAGCCACCTCCACTTTCACCGGAAGAGTTGAATAATCCTCTATTGACAAGAAATTCATTTTATTGTCTACTTAAATAGGAATGGCAAAAAAACTATCTAAGAAGAAAACCGGAAGAAAGCCTGCTAAAAAATCATTTTTCCAATTGCTTTTTACTTTCCCAAAGATCGCTCTTTATTCATTTTTAATACTTTCGCTTTTTACTCTTCGTCAAGTAGCTGTTCCATCAGGAGAAGTCCAAGGAATATCAAGCTGGCAGGAAGGCGCCATGCTTTCATATGAAGAGGTGGTTGCGGAAGCTAAAAAGAATACTGCAGCCGGAGTTCCTATAGATAAATATATAGCGGTTTATCTATGGAATGATAAAAATGCTAATGCCTATAATGATGGTGGTAATGAACCCTGTCTAAAAAAACAGTTCACTGTAAAAAGGAATGGGGCAACTAAGACTCCGACTCAGAAGAGTTGTGAAAGAGCTGCAAAATATATAAAAGTTACCAAAAATTGTAATAATATAGAATTCATAAAGGTGAATTCATCCACGCAGTATAAATATACAGGAGCCTACATAAAAGATCACAAGAGACCAAGTGGAAAATCCATTCCTTATGATAATCGCGATAAGACATATGAAGTTTGTGGCTTTCCAAATGCTGAAGGCGGAGATGGATGGGGTTATGTCTATAACGACGTTAAGTTTGGTGTAAAACAGAAGTGATTCTCCCATTTGACATAAAGATTGGTTCTCCAATATAATCTCCGCATGTTAAGACTAGAGACTGAATCATTGCTTGAAGCACAGCAAAGAGTTGGATATAAAGCTGAAAAAGGTGATGTGATGGTGCGTCGAAGAAGACTTATTTTTGCACCCGAGATGATTGGGAGAATAGCTATTAATCTTCCTTCAAGGGTGGGAGTTTACAATGCATCAACGGATGAAATAGATGAACAGGTTGATGAACTAAGAGAAGTATATGGCGAAGAGCTTGCAGAGACGGGAGCGGTTTGGGGTGTTCCGATAGCCGGGCGGACAGAGCCAATTTTAACTTTATACAGTGATACTACGGAGGAGCAAAGAGAGCAAATAAGAGATATAGTTGGTATTGATATTTCGCTTCAGACTCTTCATGTGCCTGCCCCTCGATCTGATCCTGCATAAGAATTTATCCGTTTGTAGTACCTGTTATAATATCTTCATGGCTAAAAGAAAACCAAGTCCGTTTGGATATTACATTAAGTACTTGGATGGTATAGATAAAGGTGCGCGGGATTCTAAGGAGTTTGGTTCAATTTTGATTTTACAAATCGTTGAAGAGGTTGGAGAAATGAGCAGGGCTTATTTGGCAAAACACGGAAGAAAAGGAAGCAATATTGCAGCGCAGGAAGATGAGACTTATAGGCAGGAATTAGGCGATATTTTAGTCTCTATCCTTCGTTTGGCCCGCATAAAAAAGATAAACCTCAATGACGCCATGATGTACTCTTTAAAAAAGATTGAGAAGCGCAAAAAAGAACCCAAGAAATAGTATTTGACTAAGTTTTACAGGCCCTCTATAATCTCCAGATGCCTTCATTAGCAGAAAGAATCCAATCCCCAAGGCGGACATTTCAAAGAGCAATACATGCGGTTGGCGGAATTGTCAGAATTGAGACTGTCGTGGAAGACACCAGAGATCTTAGGAAGTATACGGACACAGTAGTTTCTGCACAGAAAATCGGAGATGCGCTTAATGCGCCTGAAGGAACTAGTAAGCTAAAGGATTTCGAGAGAGAAGAGTTAAGCGGGGAGCTTCTTCGTTTAAGAAGAGACGTTCATATTGGAATTTCAGCAAGTACAGGTTTTGTCTTTCTTGATGTGCCAATTGGTCCAGCTTGGGACCATCAAGTTCATCCAAAGCCAAAACATCCGCATGATTCAAGGCCGGTAATAATATGGGATGAGAGCCATGATAATGAAGGAAATCCTAAAAGTA
>CAZSXQ010000091.1:1095-3410 GCA_964611415.1 uncultured Gammaproteobacteria bacterium | reverse complement strand
TGGACTCTTCAGGGCGGGATCCGATTTTTGCAAAAGCAGTTGAGATCATTTGTGAATATGATAAAGCATCCGCATCTCTTCTTCAAAGAAGACTATCAATCGGATATTCAAGGGCAGCCAGAATTTTAGACCAGCTTGAAGCAGAGGGAATAGTTGGAAGGTCAGAAGGAAGTAAACCAAGAGACGTTTTGATAAAAGATCCCAGCCAAATTTTGGGTGAAGCTTCAGAACAGCAATAAGTCTTCTTATGATTAGCATCGGGCAACAGTTTGTAGAAGAAAGGCAAAAAAAAGGTTTATCAATCTCAGAAGTAGCTAGATCAACAAAAATACGCGAAGAATTCCTGCGTGCGATTGAAAAAGGAGATTATAAAAAACTTCCATCCAGTGCATACGCACATGGTTTTGTTAGAAATTATGCAAAATTTTTAGGATTACCGGTTGAGAGAAGTCTTGCGATTTTCAGGCGCGGGTTTGATGATAAAAAAACATTTGACGTTTTGCCGCGCGGATTATCAGACCCCAAGAAGTATAATGTGAATAAAGTTAAATTCGGAAGAAGTGCAATTCTAATAGGCTTTTTAGCAGTAATCGTTTTAGGATTTTTACTATTTCAATACAGGTCGGCATTTTTTAATCCGAGCCTTAAGATTAATTATCCAACTGAAAATGCAACATTAAATTCTTTAACAATTGAGGTAAGAGGAAAAACAGATAGGGATACAACACTTACAATTGAGAATGAAGTAGTCTCAATTGATGCGGAAGGGAATTTTAAAAAGCAGATTACGGTTTTTCCTGGCAGCACGAGTATAAATTTTAGAGTCGAAAATAAGTTCGGAAAAGTAACGCAAATGGAAAGAAGGATTATAGTAAAACCTGGCTCTTGACACTGTCTCGCAGTTAGTATAATTTAGTTATAATGTTTGACCCTGCCCAAATACTTCTATTTTTAGTAATACTGGTTCTTACCATACTTTTGGTAGTATTAGGTATTCAAGTTTCCCTAATCCTCAGAGACGTTAGAAAGACAGTTTCAAAAGCAAATAAGGTACTCGATAATACCGGGGAAATAACAAAGAGTATCTCAGCACCTGTTTCAAGCCTCTCTTCAATTATTATGGGAATTAGAAGCGGGGGAGCCATTGCCGGAATTGTAAAAAAAGTTCATGAAAGCGTTCGGGAGGAACCAGATGGGAAACAATAGATTTGCAGACGGTCTATTGCTCGGAGCAATTCTAGGAAGCGCGGCGTTCTTTCTTCTTGGGACTAAAAAAGGAAACAAAGTCCTTAAAATATTAACCGAAGAGGGTCAAGCGGCACTTGATTCTGTTATGTCGGATTTGGACAACCGTAGAAACGGAGCTTCCCCTACTCCTAAAAATCTGCCTGAAGTTTCCGATGATTTGACTGAAAAATTTGAAGAAAGTCCTTTAGTCGAAGAAGCAGAAGTAAAACCTCCCAAAAGAAGACTATTTAAGAAATCAAATTAAACTTAGAGGCCGTATTTTTTTATATTCGCTTCGTGTCCATTTTTTCCGCTCTCGTCAGTTATGTAGAAAAGATAATCTGTATTTGCAGGGTTGATTGCAGCCTGAAGACTTGAAAGTCCGGGATTTGAAATTGGGCCCGGAGGGAGTCCGGCTACACGGTATGTGTTATAAGAAGAATTAATTAATTTGTCTGCGTCAGTAAGTCCATTTTTCCACCATCTTTTCTGCTCTTTTTGATAACCCAAAATATACTGCAGGGTTGCATCAATATCCAGCTTCATCCCCAAATCAAGTCTATTATTAATAACGCTTGAAACAATTGGCCGGTCTTCAGAAAGCCTTGCCTCGCGTTCTATTAAAGATGCAAGGGTTACAATTTCTTCTTTAGATAAGTTTGAACCAGCGGCATCAAGCGTTTCATATTTTGCATCAAAATTATTTCTCATAATAGAGACAATTGTATTTATGTCTGCCTCTTTTGGTATAAGATAAGTATCCGGAAAGAGATATCCTTCATTTTCCTCAAGTGTGTTATCCCATGAAGGATCATAATTTGGCATTTTATTTTCAAGTTCATCTGCGATTTCTCCCGCTCGCATTCCCTCAGGAATTGTCACCCAAATATCAAGCGTTCCATGAGTGAGTCCTTCGGCAATTTCGCGAGCCGTCATTGAAGGATTCAGTCGGAAACTTCCTGCCTGGATTTTGCTGTCCAGCCGGAGTTGTTTGGTAAGAAGAAAAAATGCAATCTGATCACGGATTAACCTTTCATCTTTTAGTTTTTTTGCAATTTCACGGACTCCCTGACCCTGTTCAATTATAA
>CAZSXQ010000091.1:0-1084 GCA_964611415.1 uncultured Gammaproteobacteria bacterium | reverse complement strand
TTTTCGGAGTATTATTTGTGGGATCTGCAGAAGAAGTGCCATATTTCCACCAACCAAATGCAAAAGCTAAAATTACAGCAAAAATTGCAATTGTAATGTAGATTCTCTTCATCTAAACGTCATCAAAGGAAAGTTTTTCAAAGAGTCCTTTGCTTCTTTCAGATTATACATTGAATCTGAGTAAAAAGTACAGATTGCGTCTTTTTCTTCAATTTTCTCCCCAATTTTTTTATTAAGATAAATTCCCGCCTTTTTCATATCGGGTGCTCCCAAAATCCGTGTCAGCATTGTCAGATTCTTTACATTAAACTCTATAATCACACATTTTCTTGGGGCTGTATAAGTAAAGGAATATTTTCCGGGCTTTAAATCGCGACTTTCTATTTTAGGATTTCCACCCTGCGCTTCAACTATCTGTTTCATTTTTGATAAGGCAAGACCGGATTCTAAAATGTCTTTTGCCCAGTTAAATCCGTTTCTATACTCTTTTCTAATTTTTTCCTGGAGTGCAATTGGTGAATCCGCAAGACAAAGTTCCAATAAACTTCCTGCAAGATTTATACTTCTTGCTTCTAGGTCAGGAGCTCGTTTTGAATCCTGCTCCAAAACCATAAGCGACTCTCGTGTTTCAAGAACCGGGCCAATTCCTCGTCCCGCAGGCTCTTCAGTTTTATGAATAAGGACTTCGATTTTAATATCAAATTTCTTGGCCAATTTTTCGAACTTTCCTTTTAAGACTTTAGCATCCTCTAAATTATGTACTTTAACTGATTTTCCGTATGGAATATCAATTACCACGTGGTTTGACCCGAAGGCTATTTTCTTAGCCATTATTGAAATTAAAATTTTGTCGTAGGATTCAAATAATAAAACTTCTTCAACTTTTATTATGATGTCATCGGCAGGCGCGATATTAAAGCTTCCTCCCCAAACGATACAGCCATTTGTCTTTTTAACAACTCTGTAAATCTTTTGCTTGTTTAAATTAACAGGTGCGAGAATTTCCATGTCGTCTGCAGTTCCTCCGGGTGTAGTGATTGCGCGGGATGAGCTCTTTGGGATTTTAAATCCTGCCGCTGCAATG
>CAZSXQ010000090.1:0-3458 GCA_964611415.1 uncultured Gammaproteobacteria bacterium | reverse complement strand
ACCTGCGACCTAATGTTTACGAAACACTTGCTCTGCCCCTGAGCTATGTCGGCACTTAGCACTGACCCGCCTGCAACGTTTGCGCTAGCATAGCGGGCAGGGTTACTTCGGCGGACTGAGGTATATTTTACAAAAATTCCACCCCAAAGGGCAAATTATTGAGGTCTTCGGCGGCGTTGGGCGACTTTGAGTTCAAGGAGTGAGCGACGGAGCTGGGCTTCGATTTCGGCAAAATTCTCTACACTTTCCTTATCTTTCATCATAGCCTCAGCTTTTTTCTTAGCCTCCTCAGCTTTGCTTATTTCAATATCCTCTGAGCGGATAGCATAGTCTCCCAGTACATTCACTTGATTATTATTTACCTCAAGATATCCGCCGGTTATGGCATACGAATTACGTTTCCCGCTATTAATTGTAATTAATTCTCCTGGTTGGATTTGGGTAAGTAGGCTTACGTGGTTAGGTAAAATTCCGAGTTCACCATTGACTGTAGGTACAAGGACTTCGTCAACTTCTTCTTTTAAGACTTCTTTGTCAGGAGTTAATATATGGAGTGAAAGTTTCATAAGATTAATCGTTTCCTCACCTTTTATTCCTCTCCCATTGGGAGAGGAGGCATGGAGAGGGTTATCATTTGCCTTTTTCAACTGCTTCTTCGATCGTTCCTACCATGTAGAAAGCGGTTTCAGGTAACTTATCATGCTTACCCTCCAGAATCTCTTTAAAGCCTTTTACAGTGTCTTTAATCGGTACGTATTTTCCAGGTGAACCAGTAAATACTTCTGCTACGAACATGGGCTGACTTAAGAATTTTTCTATCTTTCTGGCTCGGGCTACGGTTAGCTTATCTTCTTCAGACAACTCGTCAATTCCGAGAATTGCGATGATATCCTGAAGATCTTTGTATCTTTGAAGTGTTTTTTGAATTCCCCGTGCTACATCATAGTGTTCCTGGCCTACTACCATAGGATCTAAAATTCTAGATGAAGAGGATAGAGGGTCCACGGCCGGATAAATTCCTTTATCTGCGATTGCGCGTTCAAGTGAAATAGTAGCGTCTAAATGAGCAAAAATAGTTACAGGAGCAGGATCTGTATAGTCATCAGCCGGCACATATACGGCCTGGACTGAAGTAATAGAACCTGATTTAGTAGATGTGATTCTTTCCTGAAGCGCACCCATTTCAGATGCTAGAGTAGGCTGATAACCTACTGCTGAAGGCATACGTCCTAATAGAGCAGAAACTTCAGCTCCAGCTTGAGCAAAACGGAAAACATTATCGATAAAAAGCAAAACGTCTTCTTTTTTCTCATCTCTGAAATATTCAGCCATGGTTAGAGCAGTAAGAGCAACTCTAAGTCTATTTGTAGGTGGTTCATTCATCTGTCCATAAACCATAACAGTCTTATCCATAACCTTAGCCTCTACCATTTCCATCCAGAGATCTGTTCCTTCGCGGGTTCTTTCTCCTACTCCAGCAAAAACAGAATGTCCAGTGTGTTCTACGGCAATGTTTCTAATAAGCTCTTTAACAATAACTGTTTTTCCGACTCCAGCTCCTCCGAAAACAGCAATTTTTCCTCCTTTAGTAAAAGGAGCAATAAGATCAATGACTTTAATTCCTGTCTCAAGGATTTGAGGTTTTGTCTCCTGTTCTGTTAATGGGGGAGCATCTCTGTGGATTTTGTCAGAAAAAAGACCTTTTTCTGCTAGTTTTCCGCCTCCATCAATTGTCTCTCCAAGTACGTTAAAAATTCTTCCAAGAGTAGGCATTCCAACGGGGACTTTAATAGGGGAGTTGGTTCTAGCTACTTTCATGCCTCTGGACAAACCATCAGTAGGGCCAAGCGCTAGAGCTTTTACTTCATGGCTCCCGGTGGTGAATGCGACTTCGAGAACAAGTTTCTTGCCATTCCCCCGGTCTAGAGTTAAAGCCTCGTTAACTGAAGGCACATCGCCTTCAAAGCGTACGTCAACAACCGGTCCTGCAACTTTAATAATTATTCCTTCGTTTTTAGTTAACTGCATATGCCCCTCCTGCAATATCAAGAATTTCCGCGGTTATCTTTTCCTGCCGGGTCTTATTATACAAAAGTTTTAGCTCTTCTATGATATCTTTCGCGTTATTTGTGGCGTTTTGCATAGCTAGCATCCGCGCAGCCTGTTCTGAGAGATAGCTTTCTAGAAAAGTCTGGAAAACACTCATTTCAAGATAATGACGTATAAGACCTGGTAAAAGCTCATTTACGCTTGGCTCAAAAAGAGTCTCTGCTTGCCCTGAGCTTTTATCCTGAGCCTGCCGAACGGATGCCGAATGGGCTTCCTGTTTACCTTCTACTGCCTCAAACTGTACCGGTAAAAGTTTCTTCGTGAAAGGGTGCTGAGAAAATACACTATTAAATTCACTGTAGATTAGATAAACTCCTCCGGATTTTTTGTTTAAGAAATAATCATCAACTAGATTCATGATAGGATACATGGCCCCGTATTTCGGGAGAGTTGTTCCAAAATCAAAAGAAGCTATAACATCAGCGCCTAAGATTCTGGTGATTCCGTTAGCTTTTTTCCCGACTGTAATAAATTCCGTATTTTTGTTCTCTTTATAAAAATTAAATGTTTCCCGTGCTAAATTTGTAATCATTCCTCCGCAGAGTCCTTTGTCAGGAGAGATTAAAATCACAAGTTTTTTGTCTGTTCCATTCGGAATCATGTATTTATCTAGGCTGTCTGCGTTTACCCGCTGGCTAATCCCATTAGACATATTTGTCAGCTTTTCTACGTATGGTCTAGCTGATAAAGCTGCTTCCTGAGCTTTTTTAAGACGTGAAGCTGCAATCATCTGCATAGCTTTAGTCGTTTTAGAGACATTTTGTGCTGTTTTTATTCTTCTTTTTAAAATTAATAAACTTGCCATATCATTTGAATGTTTTCTTGAATGCTGTAACTGCTTTTTCCAGCTCTTTTGTTGTGTCTTCGTTAATTTTTTCTCCATTCGAAAGGAGAGTAATTAATTTAGGATGACCTCTTTTTACAAACTGATGAAATTGTGTTTCGAAATCTCTGACTTTCTCAACGGGAATACTATCCATATGCCCGTTAGTTACAGCCCATATAGTAAGAATTTCAAAAGGCTCAGGAAGGGGATCATACTGTGGCTGTTTTAGAACTTCATATGTTCTTTTGCCCCGTTCAAGCGTGGCTGATGTAGCAGTATCAAGATCTGAACCGAATTGTGAGAAAGCAGCTAATTCTGCGTATTGAGCTAGTTCAAGCTTCATTTTTCCAGAAACTGACTTCATAGCACCGGTCTGAGCAGCTCCTCCTACACGGGAAACTGAA
Organism: uncultured Gammaproteobacteria bacterium; assembly: GCA_964611415.1. Taxonomy (GTDB): domain Bacteria; phylum Patescibacteriota; class Microgenomatia; order Levybacterales; family UBA12049; genus 2-01-FULL-39-10-A. The sequence goes on along the minus strand of CAZSXQ010000090.1, from coordinate 119 downwards.
GTGCCTACATTAATAGCCGGTCTGAAACCGCTGTTGAAAAGATCTCCCTGAACATATATCTGTCCGTCTGTGATTGAAATTACATTGGTAGGAATGTATGCAGAGATATCATTTGCCTG
>CAZSXQ010000089.1:0-3461 GCA_964611415.1 uncultured Gammaproteobacteria bacterium | reverse complement strand
TAGATTGTCAAAGCGTCAAACCAAACATACATTTTTTGATTTGGATCATCCGGAATTGGGACTCCAACTCCTTTTGCGCGTTCGTTGGATCTGGAAATACTGAAATCTTCTAAGCCCTGTTTTACAAATGACAATGTTTCCGCTCTTTTATTTTGAGGAATGATTTCAAGAGTGTTAGATTCAATTAAATCAATAATTTTTTGCTGATATTTCGAGAGTCTAAAAAAGTAATTTTCTTCAGAAACGTTGTCTGGCTTTTTTTGATGAATTGGGCAAAGTCCATTTACTAGTTCACCCTCCGTTTTAAATGACTCGCATCCTACGCAGTAAAGACCAGTATAAGATTTTTTGTAAATATCTTCATTTTCAAGACATAATTTCCAAAGCTTTTGAACTCCCGGCCAATGTTTTTTTTGGTCAGAACCTCTTTGAAAAACATCAAGATGCACGCCAACCAAATCATAAGTTTCTTTCCAGATTTTAGAATATTTATCTAAGTATTCTTCAATCGGTAAGTTTTCTTTTTCAGCTGCTTGAACATTTTTAAGTGCATTCTCATCAGCTCCGGAAAGTAGTAAAGCCTCTTCTCCTAAAAGCTCGTGGTAGCGTTTTATTGCATCGGCCTGAAAATATTCCAAAGTATGACCAATATGAGGTCTGCCGTTGACATAAGGAATAGCAGTTGTTATATAAAATTTGTTCATGATGAGGTTAATTTTAACAGAGAAGTTAGCCTTAAACAACTTGACAACTTAATTTATTTATTCATAAACTAGATTTATGGATCCAGATCAAACCCCAACTTCAAATTTACAAGCTACGCCGTTAGCTCCACCCAAGTCTGTTGCTCAAATGCCCGTGCCACCAGAACAAAATCCTAAGCCCGATAATCCTTCATTAACGATGCTTGATAGCCTTGAGTATGCACTTATGTTTATAAGTATGTATGTTTTAGGATCTACGATCGGAATGTTTCTGCATTATTATGTTGATAAATTTTTTCCTCCAATCAATGTTAGCGATGAATCTTATTCAATATTTACTTGGATTTTTGCTCTAGGTTCCGGGGATTCGTATGGAAGCGGGGGAATTTTGCCTGTTCTATCTGCTTCACTGATTGTTACTTTTCCTCTTTTTGCTTTCTTTTTTATCCACACTGCAAAAAGAGCTAGTCAACATCCAGAGATTAAACATTTAAAGCTTAGGAAGGGCTTAATTTACAATACTTTAGTTATCACGTTTTTATTTATGCTTTATAAGATGATTTCTTTAGTTTACGGATCCTTAACTGGGAATTTCAGTCCAAACTTTATTTTGCATTTTCTAGTAACAATTGGGATAAACGCATTAATATTTTTCTATTTCTTCTATGAAGTAAAGACCGAAAAACGTGAATAAGCATTATATTTTCATAGCCATTTTAGGTTTTTTTGTTCTGATTCTCCTTGTTACAGGTTTCATAGAAACGGGTGGTCCATTATCAACAAGAGCAATCGCTTTGGACCAAAAGCGAATGAGCCATATATCAAATATTTCTTATCAAATCCAATCTTTTTATGAAGATAATGGTATTTTGCCAAAATCACTATTCGAGGTAAAAACATTATCGAGTACTTATAAAGATCCTGAAACGAATAAGCAATATGAGTATAGGGTGACTTCACCAACGAATTTATGTGCTAAATTCTCAACAGATAGTAAAGAAGTTAAAGCTAAGCTTAAGAAAAGTTCTGATTATTATGATGATTATAGTGACTATGGTGACACAAAGGATCATAAAAAAGGTAATGATTGCCTTACGTATGATTTAAATGCAGAAGATAGTTATGGATATAAGCCTGCTCCTACTCCCATAGCAAGTGGTTCTGGATCTATTGAAAATGGAAATATTAGTCGTTTAAGCTTTAATTATAAATTAAATCTTATAAATGAAGAGGGGGATATTACTTTAACAAATGCCTATTTATCATCCGCGAAAGATGGAGTATCTATTTCTGGACAAAACAATTTATTTATTGAGTATACAGTTTCAAGTAAGTTAGGTGGTTCTTTTCAGGGAGGCTATGCATATCTTCGATTAAATTCAAATGATCTTTTTGAGCCCGCTGATAAGTCTAGTAGTCTATCATTAGATTCTAATGGATCTGGAAAAATTTATGAATTATTTTATGTTGACCCATCATTAAAAAAATTTAGCATAGAATACGAAGAAGTTGATCAGACCCAAGTTGTAGATTTAGATTTCTCAAAGGCAAATACCGTAAAAGGCAGTATTAGCTTAGATAAAGGGTTTTCCCCAACAAATTAGGCTACTTCTTTTTCAGGATGAAGAGTTCGATGGTTATAAAAAGGGCTAGGAATAAAAGCCCAAAAATCCAGTGGGTTAGGCCTGCTAATCTCATAAGAATGTAGCTAAGAAAAAAAAACACTAAAAGTATTCCTTGAGCTTTTTTGATTAACAGGAACGTAATAGTTGAGAAAATAAAGATCGCTAATGAAATGAAGAAAAAGGGGAGGATTGGAATTCCGAAGATTCCAATCTTAAACTTATAATCAGGAGGGAAGTTCAGGAAAATATAGACTACTGCTATTGCAAAAAGAATTGCAAGTAAAAGATAAACAAAATTTCTTCTTTTTCTATCAAATTTCTTCACAAAACTAGTATAATATTTATGTCTTGGAAAAGAAATTGATTGTTATTAATTCGATAATAATTTTTGGTGCAATCGAAACTGTAATATCACTAATTACAGTTGCGTTTATTATACCGGACATGGTTAATCTAGATATTAGACTGGGTACAAATTTTTTTAACGAAAATTTAGCCTACGTCTTTTTCTCAATTGCTACGATTCTCGGCCTGGTCCAAGTGGTCTGGGGAATTCGCGAACGTAAGAAAAAGAAGCATAAAATTTCAAAACTCCTGCTATATAAGGGAATCATTTTTTCAATAATAATGCTTTTTTCTCTTTACTATTTTCTCATGTTTCCTTTAGAGAAGATGGTAATAGCGTCTTACTAATCAAGCTGCGGTTTGGAGCAGTCCTGGATTTTGAAGAATGAAATCAATGATCATTCCTGAGTTTGGTGAAATTTCTTCTCCCGGTTTATTCTCGGTTCTCATCATTCTCATTCTATCTAATGATGTCCAGCGGTAATCCTGGTGTTTGTCTCCAGAAGCATTTATTGTTATTTGTGGCCTTGAATTAAGTCTAATAAGAAATGTATGAACTTTTCTGGGAGTGTTTGTACCTTTATAGTCAAAGTTGTAGGTAAAAACTCCCAGATGCAGGAAGGGAGTTGCGGTATCCAATGTAAGTCTAGTTTCTTCCTCTGTCTCTCTTTTCAATTCTTCGATTTGTTTATCAATTGAATCTCTTGCTTCCGGATCATCGATTTTGCCTCCTACAAGCTCCCATTTTAGTGGATTTTTTGAAGTCTCATCTTTCTGAAGAAGTAAG
>CAZSXQ010000088.1:0-3483 GCA_964611415.1 uncultured Gammaproteobacteria bacterium | reverse complement strand
TGTATGACAGTTATTTTATTGTTTATATTGTCGTATTAATTGCACTAATTTTCGTTTTAGTAAGACTTTGGTTTACCCTTCTTCTGGCTTATATCAATATTTTAATTGACGTCATTTTTGCGCCTTTCTGGCTTTTGGCTGGGTTAATTCCGGGAGAAAAGGGGGGATTTGGTATTTGGTTTAAAGATATAGTATCGAATTTAGCAGCTTTTCCTGTAGCCTTGGGAATGCTTATGATTGGACAGATTTTTGCAGTTGCAATTGGCACAGCAGAAACAGCTAGTAAAGGCTCTGTATTTGTACCTCCGCTTGTGGGAATTCCTGCAACCGAAACTAGTGTATTAGGGGGACTCGTCGGCATGGGTTTTATATTTATGACTCCACAAGTCCTAACTATGGTTAAAAAGGCTATAGGCGCACCTCAGCTTGATCTAGGTCCTATCGCTCCTCCTCTTGGAGCAGGAATCGCCGCGCCTCTAAGAATAGCTAAAACTGCATCAAAAATTCGTGGAAGAATGGGACAAGGTAAGACTCTTAGGGAAGCTGTGACTGAAGAGGCGACAGGAAAAGTTTATTAAGCTCCTTTAGGATTTAATTCCAAAACCCTTTGCAACCTCATCCGGGAAGAAAAGCTTTATCATTTCCATAGCCACAAGTGGACCAAATAGAAGAAGTAGAGTTCTAAACATCTGAAGCATTAGATATTTCCTATCCGCATGATGTTCTTCTTTAAGTACTTCAAGATCCGCTTTGCCATGTGACACATCGCTTGAAACTATACCCATTACCGCAAGCGCATCTAAGAACGCAGCTCTTGCCTCCTCATCCATAGCCAAAAAGTTAACTCTATAAAACTTTTCAAAATCTGATCTTGGTTTTTTAAGTCCTTTTTCCACTCCCCCTACCCAAGTTGAATGAGGATACATGGTCGCCATATCAAGCCACGCTTTAAGAAAAGGCCTGATTACTTTTTGTGCCGCACTTCTCCCATGGACGCGCGAGTAACCATCTACAAACTTCATTAAGTGTTCCGCAAACTCCTTTCCTACAGGATCTTTTCCAAAAGACTCTTTTCCTACAGGGTGTTCTATAAGGCTATTAATTTCGCCCCAGGCCTCTGAAAGATTTGCCTGATCGCTGGCTAGAATCCTGATTAAGTTTTCTCTTCCCAATCCTGCAAGTCCCTCGCCAGTTTTCTCCCAAGCTACACGAGGCGCATCGTCAATTGCAAAGGCAAAAGGAACGTCAACTTTAGCCATTTTCTCGGCATTTGCCATTCCGAAGTCAATCATTTTTTTAACTAAGGCCTCTTCTTCGGGCGTCAATCTGTCTTCTGCCTCAAAATAACGATCGATCATTTGATATTTATATCCGTCTGTCATGGCTCTAAAAGCATCTGCTTCTCTTTTCAACTTTTCATAACTTAACCCCATTGGTTTTCCTTGTTCATTGAGCTCTCCTTTATAGAATTCTTCCTCTTCTCTTCTAAGCCTGGTTAAGGCAGCTCTAGCCATCTTTTCCCTCAAAGTTGGGAGCTTATTGCCATTTTCGTCTACCCTTCTATCTAACCCTAACCAAACTTCTCGTTCTCTTTTTGAAAGTTTTGCCGCAGTTTCCGACGGCAAAAGAGCTGAAAAAGCCAGCGGATCAAAGATCGCAATTTTTCGCCATAAATCCGCTTTCATTTCGCGGGTTATATATTTGTACTTGACTAAATTCGAAAGATAAAGACGCTGTCCCAAAATTACGTCCGCAGTTTCCCCCGAGGATAAATATTCTTTCATCTTATCCTCTCTGGTCTTTGGTTTACCGTCTTCTTTCAGTTCCGTTTTGCCGGTACGAGGATCTTTCCAAACCTCATCTGTTTCATATCCAAGCGCAGGATCATAATCTTCCGGGTGAGGACTGTTATAAATTCCTCTTGCCGCATCTATAACATGTCCTCCTATTTCGGTATCCAGGTGTAAGCCAAATTCCTCAAGTCGCTTCTCCAGGTAATCAACCAGTGTCGGGCCTCCAGACATGTTAAGTCTTATACTTCCAAGATACATAAGCTGTGACCTCCATCTCTGATCTGCAGGAGTTAATGCTCCGAGTTTGTTAACTTTCCAGGTATTTTGCCCGATTCCGAAAAGCTCAAGATCCGTTCCTTTAATTACTTCGTCCATATAGTCAAATGCCTTTTTTTGGAACGCTCTAGAGGCGGCACCTGCAAAATAACGGGCTCCGGCCGTTTTTTCGCCAAAAATAGTCCTTACTATGTATTCGTAGGGTGTTGAGCCTACCCTAGCTACGTCTCCTCCTGGGAGATCTCCAAGACCCGCATACATCGCAAACCTTTGCGTTCCTGCAAATAGAGTTTTCCCAAGAGAGATTGCCCTCCTTGCTTCCCATTCAGTCAATGGCCTTCCGCTTTTAATCAGTTTTTTTGCTTTTACCATTCCCAAAATCGTCCCTTCTACTTGTTTATCGATATAGTCAATGTCTCCCTGGGTAAACCAGTCGTGAGTGTCTCTTTCTGCAACCCGAAGTGTTGAAAAAAGTTCGTAGAGGGACTCAACGTCTGAAATTCCCGTAATCTCATTTCTCATAACATCAAGCGCATGAGTTCCGAGTCTTTCAGCAACAAGTTTTTTATAAAGCTCACCCGAACTAAGATTACGCCTAAGTTCATGAGCCTCTTCCCTTACTTCTATAAGATTTCCGATATATGCCCTAAACTGATCTCTTTCCTGTGGAGTGTCTCCGAAACGATAGGCCATGTATTTAAGGGTGTCTAAGTTACTTCTTGCATTTAATCCAAGCTCGTATCGAGAGTCCACAGTGGGATCAGGTATGCTTATGATCTCTTCAACCAAAAATTCAAAAAGGAGTTTTTTAGCCTTGGCGTTAATATCCCCATTTTCCGCAAGCTCTCTAGCAAGAGAGCCAAAATCTCGACTATTAGGGTCTAGGCTGTCCTCTATATTTTTAAAGAAGTTTTTTAAAACAGCCGAGTCTAAATCAACGTCTGGTTTATTTAATTCGCTTATTACCTCGGGGGTGAACCCAAATGTTTGTCTGACCCGCTCCGGACGTCCTTCTCCTTCTTGAGAGCGTGGGCCTCTTCTTGCCTGTTGTTGTTCTGTTTGTGGATCCATAGAGTTTCCTCCCTCAAGTGTAAATTGGGGTTCGTTGTTTGTCAATTCAGGCTGCGGCCGATTTTCCCTTTCCATGAGGCGAAGCTTACAGTGAGCGAAATCGAACTGCTTGATACTAACTTTATAAAATCTTTACGAAATTAATTGTTGTTATTGCTAAATTGCTATAATTGTTAACAATGCAACAATCAAACAACAGAACAATAGAGCCGCTTCGCTTCGAGTCTCTTTATCCTGCTAAAGCCTGGTTCCTAGAAATTGAGGAGATTTTGAATTTTGTTAAACAAGGAAAATCAGTGGAACTTGTGGGGATTCCGGGAACCGGAAGATCAAATCTTTTAGG
>CAZSXQ010000087.1:0-3584 GCA_964611415.1 uncultured Gammaproteobacteria bacterium | reverse complement strand
TAATTATTATTATTTTGGTCATTTATTTACCGCTGTTCTTACAAAAATTTCAGGAATCCCGGCCTATGTCACTTTTAATCTCATGATCGCCTCAATTTTCGCCTTCTGTTTTACGTCTTCTTTTTCATTAGGAATTAACCTAATTAAAGAACTAAAGGTATTTGCATTAAAAAAGATAGTTTTGGTCGGTTTTATATTCGGATACGTAGTTTCTCTTTCCGGAAACCTGCAACCCATTTATTCATTGTTTAAATCTTATCAGGGAGGTGAATTTGCTCCTCCTTTTTGGACATTGGTTTTTTCTCCCCAAAGCTTTCCTAATTCCTACTGGTATCCAAACGCTACAAGATTTATTTATCATACTATTCATGAATTCCCATCGTATTCTTTTGTAGTCGCAGACCTTCATGGACACGTATTAAGTATCCCAATTGTATTAATGCTAATTGCACTTTCCTTTGTTCTTTTCCTTGAAAAAAAGAGTAAGATTCCCATTCTCATACTTTCCTCATTTTTTCTTTCAGTTGCTTACATGACGAACGCTTGGGACGGAATTATCTACTTGGGTTTATTTATAAATATCCTGTTCTTCTTGGAGTTGACTAGAAATAAAGAAAAAAATCTGATTAAAAAGTTTTCTCGCTCGATTATAAATTCCGCTAAATATGTATTCCTTATTTTGGTTTTATTTCTTACTTTTTCTTTTATTTTTAACCAAAGCTTTTCTCCATTTGCTTCAGGGATAGGTCTGATTTGTTCTCCGGATTTTTTAGTTGAAATAAAAAAATTGGGTCCAATAGTATTTGAGGAGGAACAATGCGAACATTCACCGCTCTGGCAACTTTTTATTCTTTACGGATCATTCATTTTTATGACTTTTTCCTTTTTCCTTTTTCTCAGGAAAAAGAAAGTTCTAAGATCAGACGGATTTATACTTATAATCTCATTCTTTTCTCTACTGCTTATTATTATTCCTGAATTTTTCTACCTAAAAGATATTTATAGTTCTTATTTCCGTGCTAACACAATGTTTAAGCTTTCCTACCAAGCATTTATAATGCTATCTTTTGCAAGTGTTTATATTTTCATAAGAATAACTTCATCATTCAAGAAAGAATTCAAGGGTAAATTATTAAAAACACTCTTTTTTATTTTCACTCCTATAGCTTTTATTCTGCTTACTACTGTCTCCATCTATCCATACTTTTCGATCCCTTCCGGATACGGTGACTTAAAAACATATAAAGGACTTCATGGAACTAAATATTTAGAGGAGAGTAGGCCCGGAGATTTTCTTGCAATTAATTGGATCAATCAAAACATAAAAAAACAACCTGTAATTCTAGAAGCACAAGGAGACTCTTATACTGATTTTGCAAGGATATCATCAAACACAGGTCTTCCAACAGTTTTAGGCTGGACAGTTCATGAGTGGCTTTGGCGCGGCTCATATGATATTCCATCCAGTAGATTCGACGACATAAAAGCACTATACGAAACTGACGAAGCTTATACTGCTAAAAAAATAATTGATAAACATAAGATCTCATACATCTATATCGGCGGGCTTGAAAAAGAAAAATACAAGGTTTCAGAAGAAAAATTCTCAAAGCTTGGAACTCTTATTTATTCCAACAATGAAACTAATATCTACAAGATTGACTAAGGAATTTGTGAGACTATACAATTCTCCTGAACTAACTTACACCTAATAAATTCCTGAATTTCTGAAAAATTATCATTTCCGATTCTTGGTATAAGAACCCATTCATAATTATATAACCCGCTTATTGCAGGGTGGGTTAAAAGTCCTCCTCTATCATTTTCCTGATCGCCATAATCAATTACTACACTTTGGATTTTTGCATTCTGAAGCCTTTGAGCTAATTTTATGAAATCATCAAATTCGTTTTGCTCAACATCAGTATCAATGCTATCTTTAACAGTGTCATAAAGTCCTATAACTTTAGCGGGATTAACTATTATTTGCAGAGAAAAAGCCTTATCCATAAAAGCCTTAATTACTTTTTCCTGTCTTTGAGATCTTGAAAAATCAGATCCTTCCGACCCCTTAGCATGACGGGACCGGACAAACTTAAGCGCAGTCTCTCCATCCATATGATTCATACCGCGGTCAAAATGCAAATGCTCATATCTGCAGGGAAATGCTTCGAGCTGAGATGAAGCAGTAGCAAGCTTTTCTAAATCCTCCGGCTTATTATCACACGGATCATCTTCTTTTCCCGTTAATGGATATTCATAATCATCAAATGTTTTGTCTACATTAATATCTAGCCCTCCCATCAAGTCTACTGCATTTATAAATCCTGAAAAATCAATTACAATTCCATAGTCAACGTTTTGCCCCGTGATCTTACTTACTACGGTTTTTGCCAACACCAATCCTCCGCCATGCCTTGTCTCTTCACCATCCGAATAAGCCTTATTAATTTTCCCTTTAATGTCAGATGACCATGTATCACGCGGCAGAGATATCAAGGTAACTTTAGATTCTTTTATATTAAGACTTGCTAGAATAATAGTGTCGGTCAGATTTGGGCCTTCGTGATTCCCACCGCCTATTCCCAAAAGCAAAATATTTATCTTCTCCGGAGATGCTTTTTTAAGATCTATATTTTTATTGAAAACTAATTGAAACAAAAGAGGTGAAATATTTCCGCCCTTAACTAAAACTTCAAGTCCTAAGACTATAATTAAAAAAAATGAGATAAGAAATTTTTTAAGTAGCATTATTTACTAAGTTTATAAATGACTCTGCGTCCAAACTCTTCCCTCCAACCAAAACTCCTTCTATATTATCAAGTCCCGTATAGTCTTTAACATTATCGGCGCCAACACTTCCGCCATAAATCACCCTCGCAGGATTTTTTTCTTTAATTTTTCTTACAAACTCCAACACGGAATCCGGATCTTCGGCTTTTGCTCCCGGTCCGCTTGTACTAATTGCTCCCGGTGGTTCATAAGCAATAACCATTTCCTTTTCTGATTTCAGATCCTCAAGTTGAGAAACATCTGAAACACAGACTATTGGAATCAAATCTAGGCTTTCTGCCTGTTGAATCTTTTGATTGATTTGCTCATCACTTTCTGAAAAGTTTTTTCTCCTCTCAGAGTGCCCTATCAATACATAGCTAGCAAACTCTTTAACTTGAGAAGCGTTAACTTCTCCGGTATATGCTCCAAGACCAAACGGAGAGATATCCTGAGCTCCTAGCTTAAACTTTAAATTATTAGCTTTTATGAATGAGTCCAAAAAATCTAAAAGAGTGAATGGGGGAAGGATTACAATCTCCAAATTATCTGGAAATTCTTGTCGGGAGACTTCAAAAATCCAATTTCTAGCCTCGTTTTTGGTCTTATTGGATTTCCAGTTGGCAGCAATTAGCGTCTTTTTCATATGATACAATGAGTTAGTTTTCATTATAAAGTATGGACAATCTTATTCTCAAGGATCTAAATGAAGAACAGCAAAACGCTGTACTCGCAACAGATGGCCCCATGATCATTCTAGCAGGAGCAGGAAGCGGAAAAACAAGAGTATTAACTTGTAAAGTAATTTACCT
>CAZSXQ010000086.1:0-3606 GCA_964611415.1 uncultured Gammaproteobacteria bacterium | reverse complement strand
ATGTGCTTTACTTAAAGAAGTTTATTAAGTTTCTGTATGGAAGAAAAAAAGAATACAGAGGAAGAATTAGTGCGTCAATTTGATTCTAAATCCAGTAAAGCTCCTTGGGCAAAAATTTTAGTTGTTTTCCTTTTCATGGGTGTTTTAGGTATAGGAAGCGGGTTTTTAATCGCTAAGGGGACAAGCGGTAAGGCAGTAACTACTAAAGATGTAAGTAAAGCTTCAGATGTAGGCAAGGGAGAGTCTTTTGGCACGAATGACACTAAAACTTTCGGTGATGAAGCAGAAGGTATACTCAAAGAAGGTGGAATTGAGGGGGAAGGTCAGTATCATCTTGAGAGACCTGGAGGAGAAAGTCAATTTGTTTATCTTACCTCCTCCACGTTAGACCTTTCCCTAGTGAAAGGCAGAAAAATTAAGGTATGGGGCCAGACCCAGAAAGCCCAGCGTGCAGGATGGCTAATGGATGTTGGAAGAATAGAAGTTCTTAATTAACTCCATTCAGCTATTTTTTAAAGATGATAATCCTTGAGAATGTATCAAAAAAGTTTGGCACCGGCGTTTTTGCGATTTCAGATATTACTTTTTCTATTGAAAAAGGAGAGTTCGTTTTTTTAATAGGACCTACCGGATCAGGTAAAACTACAATTTTCCGCTTGATTATCCGGGAGATGATTCCCACAGAGGGAAGAGTGGTTGTGAATGATTGGGATTTGGGTAAACTTCCAAATCGGAAGGTTTCAGATTTAAGGAAGAAGATAGGAGTTGTATTTCAAGATCTAAAGTTACTCGCGGATAGAACTATTCTTGAAAATACGATTTTACCCCTCGAGGTTTCAGGAGTTAAATCAAGGGAGGCAATAAGACGGGCAGAGGAAACACTCTCCCAGGTGGGAATATTGGAGCATAAAGATAAATTTCCAGTCCAGCTTTCAGGAGGAGAACTTCAAAGAGCTGCGATTGCAAGGGCTCTTATTCTTTCTCCCGACATATTACTTGCAGACGAACCGACAGGTAATTTAGATGAAGCAACTTCATGGGAGATTGTAAAGCTTTTATCTGATATAAATGAAAAGGGCACAACGGTTATAATGGCGACCCATAGCATCGAGATTATAAAGAAACTAAACAAAAGGATAGTAGAACTTGATAAAGGAAAAGTTTTACATGACAAGAAAGGACACTCAAAGGAAAAAACAAAAGAAAAACACGAGGAGGAGCCGAAGGAAGCGAAAGAGGGGCACGAAGAGCCAAAGAAGGAAAAAGTAGCTCATGATGCAAATGAACATAAAGAGGAGAAAAAAGAGGAAAAGCTGGATACTGATGACTTTGAAAAAGCACTAAAAGAAATTAAAGAATAACTATGACCCATTCGGCAAGCTCAGGGTCATAGTGAGTGTAATCGAACTATGAAATTTTTATCAACTGCAGGAAGAAATATAAGAAGGTCGCCTTATCAGGCAGTCGCCGCTGTCATGGTAATGATGCTTACTTTTTTGTCTTTTTCTCTTTTCGCATTAATAATTTTTAGTTCTTCCAAAATAGTAACTTATTTTGAATCCCGTCCTCAGGTAATAGCTTTCTTTAAAGATGAATCAAAACAGGGGGAGATAGATGCCCTGAAAAATACTCTTAATGAGTCTGGCCTAATCTCTGGGACTAAATTTGTATCAAAAGAGGGAGCCCTTAAGATCTATAAACAACAATTTAAAGACGATCCTGTTCTTTTGGAGTTAGTTACAGCAGATTATTTACCTGCTTCTCTGGAGGTATCAACTCATAAGATTGAGGATTTAACTCTAGTTTCAGATACTCTTAAAAAGTCAACCATAGTTCAGGAAGTAGTATTTCAGAAAGATGTTGTGTCTAAATTAACCTCCTGGACAAATGCACTTAGAAGAATAGGAATCTTCGTAGTAATAATTCTAGCTCTTGTTTCGGTTTTTATCATGGCAACTATTATTGGAATAAAGATTTCTCAAAAAAGAGCAGATATAGAAACCATGAGGTTGATTGGAGCCGGGGGTTGGTATATTAGGCTTCCTTTTATCTTCGAAGGTGTTTTCTATGGAGTAGTAGGTTCAGTTGTGGGCTGGGTTATTGCTATGGGAGCACTGTTCTACGCAACTCCGCATTTGTCTTTTTTCTTAAGGGGAATTCCTGTTTTTCCAATGCCGCCTATTTTTCTGCTTGAACTACTAGGGCTTGAAATTCTCCTCGCCGTAATACTTGGAGTGTTTTCAAGCTATCTCGCAGTTCTAAGATATCTTAAATAATTTTTTAGATTATGCGAAAAATTTTAACCGCCCTCACTCTCTTCCTAATTATTATTGTTTTTAGTAACGCAAATTTACTTCATGCACAGACTCCTGAGCCTACGCCAACAAGCAGTAATTCAAAAAAACTGGAAGATATTCAGAAGCAAATTAATGAAACTCGGGCTAAATTAAGTGAACTGCAAGGACAAGATAAAACCTTATCCTCGCAAATTGCAGTAATTGACAATCAAATTAAATTAACATCGCTTAAGATTAATTCAATCGAGCAGCAGATTTCTGATTTAACTCTGGACATAGACACAGCTGACAAAAAAATCGATAAGCTAGAAGGATCTTTAGATAATCTGTCAAAGGTCTTAATAAACAGAATTAAAGCTACTTATGTTTTTGGCACTGCCAATAATTTCCAGATATTAATCACATCTGATAGTGTATCTGATTTTATGAAGAGAGCAAATTATTTAAGAATTGCTCAGGCCCATGATAAAAGGCTAATTTATGATACTACCCAGGCTAAGAATGATTATGCTAATCAAAAAGATATTTTTCAAGATAAAAAAGCCCAGATTGAAGATTTAAAAATAGAACTTGAGAGTTATAACGCACAGCTTGATAAAGACAAAGAAGGAAAAGAACAGCTTTTGGCAGTTACTAAAAATGACGAAGTAAAATTCCAAGAGCTTTTGGCACGTCTCCGGGCTGATGCAGCCTCAATTAATGTAGCGCTTGGAAATATTGGCGCTAAGATTGGGCCCGTTAATAAAGGAGATGTTATAGGGGGAGTTGGATCAAGCGGATGTTCAACTGGTCCTCATCTTCATTTTGAAGTATACGTAAATGCGAGCGTGCAAAACGGACGAGTAGTTGGTTCACGTACAGACCCGAAGCCATATTTGGAAAACGGAGCATATCAACAGCCGGTTCCGGGGTATCCAGGCAGTGTTACAACTTGGTATGGAGAAGTTTATTTCTTAGGAACTCATACAGGGATAGATATTGCTAATCCATTTAACACTCCGATTAGAGCTATGGAGTCGGGGGATGCATATGCGACATCAGCAGTTTGTAGTTATAATGGGTCGCTGGGAAAAGGAATAATCGTAGATCACAAAAATGGCACAGTTACTCTCTATTGGCACTTACCCTAAAGATTTATAAATGAGAAAGCAATTATTTGCTTTGTTTTTTCTCTGTTTGTTTTTATTTTTTGTTCCAAGTTGTTCTGCGATTTCGTTTATTTTAATCGAATTTGCTTTAATCAGAGCTACAATCTGTTTGATTGCTTCCTGCTTATTACCTGAATTTCTCTTCATTTTTATTGCCTACA
>CAZSXQ010000085.1:0-3625 GCA_964611415.1 uncultured Gammaproteobacteria bacterium | reverse complement strand
CGTATCTATAGACTGAGGTGTTCCGCCTCTCGCTTCTAGTGGTCCGCCACTTTGGGGGCCTGTTGGTTGGATCATATCTTCGACAATATACTCTTTGAAGTTTTGGCTGTCAAGAATTATAATGTTTATACTTATTCTTCGAGCGAACGAAGAGAATCGAGAAGTTTGTGCTAAGCAAGATAAATATGTTCTCGACAAGCTCGAACAATATTTTTCTATCTATGCAAGAATCTCCGGAAGTTTTTAAAGAAATAAAAAGTCCATTTGTAATGATCATTTTTGGTGCGACTGGAGACTTGACCAGAACCAAGCTTATACCGGGACTTTTTTCACTTTATAAAGAGAAAATGCTGCCGGAAGACTTTTCAATTATTGGTTTTTCCAGAAGAGAGCTCTCTGATGAGGAATTTTCAAATTTATTTGAACAGCAAGCTGAAGATGATCAATGGGGAAATTTTTCGGAGCATCTATATTATCAATCAGGCACTTTTGAAGAAGAAAAAGGATACCAGGAATTAATAAATAAGCTAAAAAAGATTGACGAGCGGATGGGCGCTTGTATCACAAGGTTTTTTTATCTGGCAACTCCACCGTCTCATTATGAGGATATTTTAAATAAGCTGGTTTCCACAAAGCTTTCTGAAGGATGCGGGCAAGGAAGCAATAAATGGACAAGGGTGATCATAGAAAAACCTTTTGGGAGAGACTTAGAGACTGCGAAAGCTCTTGAGGAAAAATTATCAAATATTTTTGAAGAAAAACAAATTTTTAGAGTAGATCACTATTTAGGTAAAGAAACTATCCAAAATATTCTGGCATTTAGATTTGCAAATGGAATTTTTGAACCTGTTTGGAATAAAAATCATATAGATCACGTACAGATCACCTTTGCTGAGACAAAAGGAATTAACAATAGAGGAAATTTCTTCGACGGAATTGGGATTCTTAGAGACATAGTTCAAAACCACGTTATGCAAATGTTATCAGCTGTCGCGATGGAGCAACCGAGAAGCTTTACGAAAGATGATGTAAGAAATGAAAGGGCGAAAGTAGCAGCCGCAGTGAGTCTTGCGCCGGGTTCGCAGGTTATCAGGGGACAATATAAAGGTTATTTGGATGAAAAAGCTGTAGCTCCTGGATCTCAGACAGAAACTTTTGCCGCAATGAAACTTCACGTTAACACGCCCAGGTTTGAAAACGTGCCATTTTATATAAGAGCAGGTAAAAAAATGGAAAAAGATGTCATAGAGATTTCAGTAGTTTTTATTCAGACCTGTCATATTTTATTTAAAGAATATGGATGCCCTGAAATAGGAAATGTAATTACTTTTAGGATTCAGCCGAATGAAGGAATATCTCTTAGATTTATTGCTAAAAAACCGGGAGCCAAATTAGCGCTTGAGCCAGTAACAATGAAATTTAATTATAAAGAAGGATTTGGAACATTAGGGTTAGACGCATATGAGAAAATACTTTTAGATATTTTCTCAGGTGACCAAATACTTTTCTCAAGAAGTGATGAAATAAGCAATTCCTGGAATTTGCTCGATAGCGTATTTAAAAACTGGAATAAGGAGAAAAGCATACCGGTTTATCCTGAGGGAGGATGGGGGCCTGAGGCCGCAAATGAGTTGATAGAAAAGGATGGTAAGCGTTGGATTTAAGATTAATGATTAAAGATTTATGAACAGAACACGATTGTTTCATTGTTCAATTGTTAAATTGCTATGATAACTTTTGAAGACTTCAAGAAAGTAGAAATGAGGATAGGGAAAGTTATTTCCTGTGAAAAAGTTGAGAACGCAGACAAGCTGCTTCGTTTACAAGTGGATTTTGGGGAGTTTCAGCGCCAAATCGTTAGTGGTATTGCCGAGTCATTTGCGCCGGAAGAATTAGTAGGAAAAACTCTTCCGTTTGTTGTTAATCTGGAATACCGCAAATTTAAAGGCGAAGAATCACAGGGAATGTTGGTTGCTACCACGTCAAACGTGGCTGGAGCAGGGAATGGCGCAGATAGCGTAATTTTATTAGAGCCATCAGGTGAAGTTATTCCTGGTGCTGAAGTAGTTTAAATATGCAAATAGGATTTATAG
Source organism: uncultured Gammaproteobacteria bacterium (assembly GCA_964611415.1). Classification (GTDB taxonomy): domain Bacteria; phylum Patescibacteriota; class Microgenomatia; order Levybacterales; family UBA12049; genus 2-01-FULL-39-10-A. Next base: position 1,532 of record CAZSXQ010000085.1, on the reverse strand, counting down.
GACTTGGGAAAATGGGATCGCGGATGGCTGAGAAGCTTGTTTCCGATGGTCATGAGGTTATGGTTTGGAACCGATCAAGCGCTCCTATCGAGGAGCTTAAGTTAAAAGTTAAAAGTGAAAAGTTAAAAGTTGCGGAGACGATTGAGAAGCTGATTTGCCAACTGGAAACTCCAAAGGTTGTTTGGATTATGGTTTCTCATCAGTCGGTTGAGGAAGTTTTAGCTGAGGTCAGGAAATTTATAGAAAAAGGAGACATAGTTATAGACGGAGGAAACTCTTTTTACAAAGATACTGACAGAAGATTTGGAGAGTTTGAAAAATCAGGAATTAATTTTTTAGGAATCGGGGTAAGCGGCGGAGTTATAGCATTTGAAAAAGGATATCCTTTGATGGTTGGTGGTTCGCATTCCGGCTATGAGACAATAATCCCAATTCTTGATTCACTTGCAAAGCCTAATGGGGGGCACGAATATCTTGGAACCGGAGGTGCTGGACATTTTGTAAAGATGGTTCATAACGGAATAGAATATGGAATTATGCAAAGCCTGGGTGAAGGATTTGAGGTTTTGGAAAAGTCTAAGTATGAATTTAATTTACTTAGTGTTGCTAAACTTTGGCAAAAAGGCACAATTATTTCAGGATTTTTAACGGACAGAGTCAGGGATGCATTGGAAAAAGATAGTGCTTTGTCAGATTCAGCCGGCCCAATTTCAGCTTCCGGTGAAGGGGAATGGACCGTTAATACAGCAAAAGAAGAAAATGTGGACGTTGAGATCATTGAAAGTTCGCTAAAATATAGGCAGAAATCTCAAACGGACGAGAAAATTCAGGATTCATTTACTGCAAGAGTAATTAACGCTCTACGCCGTGAATTCGGCGGCCACACTGTTCGTTCCGTTCATGGTAAAGAAGCAAAGAAAGGTTAGGCTTCTCTGTCTGGAAAAGGACTTTGTGTATCACCTGGATTTCTTTCAATTGTCACATAATTAGCAGCAACTAATTCATCTCTCACAATATGTTCAAGGAATAATGCATCTCCCTCTGGGTCTTGGCCATCGGTTTCTAGCTGATGATTGTCAATTAAAATTCTTTCACCTTCCCTCTGACAAGTAATCCGAAATCCTGAATCAGAACTATTAACAAGACCTGGAAAGAGCCTTGTTAATGGTTCGACAGGAGCTTTGTCCGTGTCTATATGAATCACATTTCCATCTGTTGAGAATGAAACAAAAGTTGGATTATCTACGCTCATAAGTATGGAATTATACTCCAGAAAATCAAATTATGCTATACTCGATTTTATGAAATACTCTGCATTTTTCCCAAAAGCTAGGAAATCAGAATTTAAGGATGATCTTTCGATTAACGCTAAGTATTTGATCAAAGCAGGTTACATAGATCAATTAATGGCAGGAAGTTATACTCTTTTACCGTTAGGTTTTCGTGTAATTCAAAATATCAATAATATTATCCGGGAAGAATTAAATAAAACCGGTGCGCAAGAGCTTTTAATGCCACTTCTACATCCCAGG
>CAZSXQ010000084.1:0-3701 GCA_964611415.1 uncultured Gammaproteobacteria bacterium | reverse complement strand
CCGAATCCTGGAAGCTGTAGAATATCAGCTGTAATAAACTGGAGTATAACAAGAGAAAAGATTATAAATAGAAGTCCTACTATTGCTGAGGTTAGAGCGTCTTTAGCATTTTTTATTTTCTCGGGATCTCCTTGGGAAGTCATAAGTCTGTAGCCGGTGATTATGATTATAATTAAAACTATTGCTCCCGAAATACCCAGAACAAATCCCAAAACCCATCTCACAAACTCAGGAGCCCCTGTGCCTATGGTTCCTAGTGCGGTTTTAATCCTCAGACACCCCTTTTCTTTTGACCAATCACTTGAGATTTCTGAATCGCAAGGCTGAGAAATAGATTGGTTTGGAACAACACGTGTATAGTCGCAGCCGGTACTTTCCGATGAGCATTCATGTCCGCCGCCGTCTGCCTCAGTTTTTACGACAAATGGTCTTGGCGGTGAACAGCGTTTCCCTAGATCGTCAAACGGCCAAGTAAGGTGGCTTGCAAACTCCCTAACTATGATATTGTATGTGGCCGCTGTTAAGGATTCAGAATTTGGAAGTTCCCACCCTCCTGGTGTTTTAAGCTCGGCGGTTGTAGCGTCCCATTCTGCAGCTGTTCCGTCCCCATATCTGTATTTTAGTGTAACACGATGCGTATCTCCATCTCCTGTATTGTTAGCTCCATCAGCAAATTTCACTGCAATCTTTACGCTGGTGTGGGGAAGTGTGTAATCATTTTTAGGGTCTGTTGGGTAGCTTACCTCGCAGTAGTTATCTGAGCCTGGATCTGTGTCCGAGGGTTCTACCTGAAAGGTGGCTTCGCAAAACGGGGTAGGGGAACCATCTTCCGGGGGAGTAACTGTTAAGGTATATGTTTCCCCAGATTTGAATGGATCACTTTCATATATATTGGCGATTGTGCTTACCTTTGGTATTGTTATTATTCCGTCTGCAGAAGGAGCAAAAGAAATTCTGTTAGTCCCGTCAGTAATTGTTTTAGAGCCACCGCTTTTAGCTGTTGGCGAGAGTCTTACATAGGCATTGTTATGAAGCTGGTTACGAGTGTCAATTTTTAACTGAATGAATTTATCAGTGTCGTTAGCTGGTGCTGGGCTTCCATCTTCCAGAGTTCTTGTTGTGCTATAAAGTTCGGTTACGGTACAGCCATCGAAAGCTGCTGCAGGGGTGACGCTATTTGCAAAACTTGAGAGAAGAAAAGTAAATGTTAAAAGAAAAAAGAGGACCTTTTTTATCATACTTAATTATCGTAGACAATATTCTTAAGAGTTGCAACTCTTAAGAATGATTAACGATTTAGGATTAATGATTTATGAATGTTTTGCTTTTCCTGATTAATCCCTGAAGTAGTTGGTCTGCTATGCTTGCTTGTTCGATCAAGCTCTTAAAATTTTCTTCGGATAAATATCCGACATCTTTTGAAATGATTAGAAAGTTTTTAAGTTCAGTTAAAGAACCTTTAGCCATATAGTAAAATTGGACTTTTTCTTTATAACCATGTCTCCCGAACCCCTCAGCTACATTTGCAGTAATCGAGGAAGCCACTCTTCTCATCTGGTCAACTAAAGAATATGTCTCAGCTTTAGGAAAGCTACTTGTGAGCTTATAGATTAATAGTACGAGTTTATGTCCCTCTTGCCATGCTTTCAAATCAGTAAATGATTCAATTTTTCCGTTTCTCATCTTCTTTAATCTTTTTAAATTTACGGCGTAAACTTAAAACCCCGTCCTTTTATGGTTTGAAGGTGAGTTGGTTGGTTGGGGTTTGCTTCAATTTTCTTTCTAACTCTAAATATCAGCTGGTCCAGGGCTTGTTCAGTTACGCCGGCAGTAGAGGCTTGTTCTCCCCAGACACTGCCAATAATCTCATCTCTTTCTAAAATCTTTTCAGGATTTGTTGCCATAAATTTAAGAAGCTTGAACTCAGAGGAGGTGAGCCCTTCGGATATGATAAGTTCTCCTTTTTTAATTTCATTTGTCTTCTCGTCAATAATAATACTTTCTTTGACTGTTTTTGTTTGGGATTCAGCAAATTTCTCAAGAAGGGGAACGCTAAATTTAGCGTTCTTAAAAAGACCCACGGCTACCAGATGAGTGGATTCATTTGCTTTATTTTTTATAATCAAATTTTGTTCAAATGGACTAAGGGATTTCCAGATTTCCGAAAGAACAGCACGTACTCGGTTTTGATCTATTAGAAAACCGAGTAAATTGTTCGGTTGTTCAATTGTTCGATTGTTATTTAAACAAGATTCTATACTAACCAACCATAATTTCCCTAACCCTCCTGTCAGATTTGAGATTTGATTTATTATTTTTTCGTCTATTTTCTTTCCACTTGTTTTTTTAAGGTAAGAAAGGCGGAACTTTCTTATCTCCTCATCTCCAAGGGTTAAATAAACGAAGTTGCCGACTAAAAATTCATAAAATGAAGAAATAATCTCAGGCCCTGCTGTTTCCTCAAGCGGGCGATTAAGAGGAAAAATACAAGAAAAACGATATTTAGCCCTGTCTCTTAAAATTCTCAAATTATCAAAAAAAACAGGTTCAAGTACCCCAACGTATTCTTCAAATCTGTCGAAAAGTAGTATTACCGTTAGTTCTTTCTCCAGACATAAATAATCAATTGTTTTCTTAAGACCCTGAAAAATTATCAATTCATCACCGGATTTTAAACTCTCTTCAAATATTTTTTTCGCATACTTATGTTCTTCCTCCATTTTGCGCTGTGAAAGCGATTCCACAAGCTCAATAAATATGTATTTGGTAGAGTCTGAGAGGGGTCTCTTTTTTATTTCTGAGAAATTCATCATCACAAAATGAAACCATTTCTGATTTTTTCCGAGATGTAGTTCTCGAGCGTTGTGATTGTATGCAAGAATACGAAGAATATTTGATCTTCCAACTCCCGGAAGCGAGATTATCTGAACAGAATTCCCAGTTTTAATAAGTCCTAGAATTTTTTCAATTTCATCAAACCGGGAATCAGGTGGGTAAAGAGACTCGAAATGACTCGGCTCAATATTATTTACCATATACGAATTACTATTTACTATTATTTTTATGAATAGTTTTTATCGAACTTATAAATATTTTAAGAATTTGCTTGTTTTCTTCTAATAATGGATTGATTTTTATATTATATCCTGGATTCACGAATAAAATCATCTCCAGCCAATAGAGAGTTTCGTTTGTTTCTTTTCTGCTGATGCTCATGCAATGAAGAAATTCCTGTCTCGTTTGGCCGTAAACAGCCTCGGCATAATTAGCGCCTATTGACGATGCGGAACGTATTATTTGTCTGCCAAAAATCTTATTTTCCTCTGTTTTAGGAAGTGATCTTGTAAGCTTAACTATTTCAAAGCAAAACAATTTCAAGCGTTTCTCCAGGCTTTCTTTAGTTTCTGACATATGTAAATTGTAAATCATAAATAGTAATTGGTAAATCTAGTGTCGTGTTATCAATTTGTAATCTTTCTGTAAGTTTATTATCAAGCTCATTCTGCTTATCTGCCTTAGAATGACGACATGACTAACGAAATTCATCCAGCTCAAGCTGAATTGACAAATTCTTCTCCTTCTCCTAAGCTTGAAGTGAGGAATATTTATATGCCGGATCCGCATTCAGAATCAACATCTTCAGCACCAGTATTAGAGCGACCCCGCCCTGCGCCCCGTCCAAGAAGCAGCGTGAGGGAAAT
>CAZSXQ010000083.1:0-3715 GCA_964611415.1 uncultured Gammaproteobacteria bacterium | reverse complement strand
TTTGAATCAATTGAATAAACACCTGGGCTAATAACTGCGCCCTCTACATCTACGACTATTTCACTCGCAACTTCTTTGTTTTCTTCAAACACTAGGGATGAAGGCTCACTCTTGTTAATAAAAATCTGCGCAATGCCAATTACTACAAGAACCAAACCTAGTATCCCTAGAAGAATAGGCACTATATTTCCGCGGAGAAGCGATTGAATCCTATCGGAATCCATAATTCAGCGAATAACCTCTAACTACTAAGACACTCCGCCGAGTCAGACTCGGCTTCATTCTGACTTCTAAGACGGCCTTCGGCCTCTAACAGCTAAAGCTCAAACTCTAATTCGAAATGGTCAGTAGTCAGAGCGTTAGCGTCTCATTAGTTAGTAGTCATTTCATTTGTTGATGCCTGATCAACTACAAAGTTGATGATCTTTCCTGGAACGTAAATAACCTTGTTAATTTGTCTTCCTTCAATATATTTAGATATCTTTGGATCTTTTCTCGCTTGTTTCTCAACTTCGTCTTTGCTTAACACTGAATACCCAATACTCAATACTCCGCGAAGCTTTCCGTTTATCTGAACTGCTATTGTAACTTCGTCTTCTTTAAGCATAGCTTCATCATAACTGGGCCATCTCTCTAAGTGAACAGAAACTGAGCCTGGACTTAACATCTGCCAAAGTTCCTCCGTCATATAAGGAGCAAACGGAGCTAGTATTAAAACTAATAATTTAAGCTCTTTTAAGCCAAAGCTGTCTTTTGATGCATTAAGATCGTTTACAAATTCCATAATTTTTGCGATAGCTGTGTTGTAACGCAGGTTTCCGATATCAGTTTCCACGCCTTTTACTGCTCTGGCGGCCGATTTTTGAATCTCTATGCTACTAGAAAAGTTAGCACTATTTTGCTTGGAGTGATTTTCCACGAGTTTTTTGACTCTCTTTAGGAATCTCTCCATGCCCTCAATACCTGAATCTCTAAAGTCGCCTCCTTGATCAAATGGTCCTAAGAACATCAAATAAGCTCTAAGAGTATCAGCTCCGTATTTCTTTATGTATTCATCGGGGTTAACTACATTTCCACGGCTTTTACTCATCTTTGCTCCATCCTTTATAATAAGTCCATGTGCTCGGAACTTTGTGAATGGCTCATCAAAATCTAATAATTTCTGGTCATATAGAGCCTTAGTCACGAATCTTGAATAAAGAAGATGTAGAACAGAATGCTCGGCCCCTCCTATATACATAGGCACAGGAAGCCAAGCCTTAGTACGTTTTTCATCAAAGGGCTTGTCTTCAAAATCCGTTGAAGGATAACGTAAAAAGTACCACGAACTATCAAGAAATGTATCAGCGACGTCAGTTTCGCGCTTTGCTTTCTCTCCACAATTAGGGCATGTGGTATTCACAAAATCTTCATTCTGAGCCAGCGGAGAAAGCCCCGTGCCTAATGGCCTGAAGTTTTCAATCTCTGGAAGAAGCACCGGCAAATCAGATTCAGGGACTGGAAACCAGCCGGGCATAGAATTATTGTTCGAGCTTGTCGAGAACTTCTCATCTTTGCTTCTCGACTCTCTTCGCTCGCTCGAAGAATAAGTAGTCCCTTTTTCCGCACAGCTTTGACAAAAAACCATGGGTATCGGAGCTCCCCAATACCTCTGACGGCTAATGAGCCAATCTCTTAAGTGATATCTAGCCTCACGTGTTCCTATTTTTTTCTTTTCTATCCATTCAAGTATTTTGTGAAAATCGATCTCTGAATTCCACCCGGTCCAATCTCCCGAATCTATTAATTCGCCTCGGTCTGAGTAGCACTCAACGTGTGGGTCTGCTTCCTGCGCCTGGGCTAAAACGTATTTAATTGGAAGTTCGTATTTTTTTGCAAACTCAAAATCTCTCTCATCATGAGCTGGAACACCCATAATAGCTCCAGTTCCGTAATCCATGAGAACATAGTCTGCAATGTAAACTGGAACTTTCTCATTTGAGGCTGGATTATAAGCATAGATACCTGAAAATACGCCTGTTTTCTCTTTCTCCAAATCAATGGCTGTCTTTTTCTCTGCTTTACTAACATATTCTTTTATAGATTGATCCATTTTAGATATATTATCCTTAACAAAGGGATGAAACGGAGAAACCGCTAGAAAAGTTGCGCCAAACAAGGTATCGGGCCTGGTTGTAAAAACCTCCACGAACGATTGATGATTTATGATTGGTGATTTATGATCTGCTTCGGCAGAAAGATTCTCTCCCTCATTCTTAAATCCTAAATCTTGAATCTTAAATCTAATTAGGGCTCCTTCGCTTCTCCCTATCCAATTGTGCTGGGCAGTCTTAACCTTCTGGGTCCAATCAATCCTATTCAATCCCTCCAATAGCTTGTCTGCATAATCAGTAATCTTAAAAAACCATTGTTCTAGCTCTTTCTTCTCTACTTCACTATTGCACCTTTCACATAAACCAGATAAAACCTGCTCATCAGCTAAAACGGTTTTACAAGATGGACACCAGTTAACTTCAGCTTTTTTCTTTTCAGCTAAGCTTGCTTTAAAAAGCTGAATAAACAACCACTGAGTCCATTTGTAGTAGTTTGAGTCAGAAGTATTCACTGAGTGAGTCCAGTCATATGAAAAGCCCAGGGAATCAAACTGGTTACGGAAGTGTTTGGTCGCGCGGTCAATCAAATTCTTAGGATGATCATTTATTTTGATTGCATAATTTTCACTATGTATTCCAAAAGCGTCAAATCCCATGGGGTGGAAAACATCTTTTCCCTTCATCCTCATAAAACGCGCATAAACGTCTGCGCCTGTTCCTGAAAAAGCGTGCCCTACGTGAAGCCCTTCAGCTGAGGGATATGGAAACATATATAGCACGTAATATTGGTTTTTAGCATTGTCGAGGTCAGGCTGATAGATTTTGTGAGCTTGCCAAACCTTATCCCATTTATCCTGAAGCTCTGGGTAGTTGTATTTATTCGCCTGTTTCATCTCAAGCCAAGTATAGCATAAACTTTGGAGTACAACTTATGCCTGGCATTTGAAATTCTCAACCATATTGCCTAAGATAGGTATATGAAGGTTTATTTTCACTCTATTCTCATTCTAGCCTCATTCACACTGGTTTTCATCTGGCAGAATACTGAATTCGCGAAATACAACGTCCCATTCATAGGATTTTTGGTATTTATGTTTTTACTCGTCTCAATCAGGAATAAGAAAAACTTAAACTTAGGAGGACCATACAACTTCTTTTTACTAAACACCGTGCTTCTTCTTTTTATTTTTTCTACCGGTGGAATTAGTTCAAATCTCTTCTTCATCCTCTACTTCCTGCTTTTTGGGATAGCTTTCATAATGGATCCGAGATCAGTATTTATGTTCCCTATAGGAGCTTTAGTTATTTTTTGGTCTAGCCTATTTCAGGGAGATGTGACTGCAAACTTATTAAAAGTCGCCTCGCTCGGCTTCATTAGTCCGCTCGCCTATTTCTTTGGGATACAGTTTAAAAAAGGAGAGGAACAAAGCGATGAAGTATTAAAAACAAAAGAAAGAGCCTCAAGCTCTGCTGATGACATAGCCAAGGATGTCGAAGAAGTTGTGGAAAGCGCTAAGGAAAAATTAAATCCAAACGAAGTGGAAAAACTTAACGAGATACTTGAAGAAACAGAAGGTCTTCGTGAAGAGACGAAGACAAATTCCTAATTTCTAATTTTTAAT
>CAZSXQ010000082.1:0-3774 GCA_964611415.1 uncultured Gammaproteobacteria bacterium | reverse complement strand
TTAACCATTTGCATATCCTTTTCAGCTCTAAAACTCTTTCCGCTTGAAAGAAGATAGATGGACTCGATTAAATTTGATTTTCCGGAAGTATTTGGGCCAATTATAATGGTTGAATTAGCAAACTTAAATGAGGTTTTCTTGTAGTTTCGAAAGTTCTGGAGGGAAATTTGGGATAACACGAGGCTATTCTATCACAGTTCCGGTAAATGGTTTTCCCTTAAAGTAACCGCTAACGTTTTCAAAGTCATCACCCTTCATAACAACTACTTTTACACCCAGCTCATGAGCCTTTTTAGCTGCTACAGGATCAAATGGCGAATTCATTCCGGGAATCCACTCGTCTCCTACTAATTTTCTAAAATCTTCCCAGGAAACTTTGGTAAGGGGCTTTGCATCGGGGAATTTATTGGGGTCTTTGTCAAAAACTTGATTAATATTTGAAAGATTTATCATCTCCTTTATTCCGTAATCTTCACAAACCATTACAGCACAATAATCAGTAGACCATCCGGGCTTCCATCCTGAAGCTACAACTACTGGCTCTTCAACTTTTCGGATTATTTCATAGTGCTTAAGTACGTAGGGGTGGGCAATATCGCGGAAAATGGTGCGGACTAAGTGGGCGTTCATTTTGGTGGCGTGAATTCCTAGCCAATCGAGGTCGTCGCGGGTAATCTTATGCCCAACTACTTCTTCTCCCGCGTCTCTGTATTGTCTGGCAATCTTTCCTCCACCCACTATCAAAAAAAATTGGCGGTTATTATTTTCCGCCAATTGTTCTCTTATGAACTTATTTAAATTAGTGAGGAACTTAGTGTCAATTCCTCCGTTGGGGACAATAAGTGATCCCCCAACCGAGATGACAATCTTATCAGTATAGTTTGACCCCATAAATAAGCTTAAAAAAAGACCCTAATGGGTTCTTTCTTAGCACTAATTTTAGGTCAAACCCGCTAAAACGTCAATATGCTACTTTTGACACGCTTCACAGAAGAAGGTACCGCGGCCTCCCAGGAAAATCTTTTTAATTTCTCCTCCGCAATTCGGACATTTCTTTCCTTTTTTGCCGTAAACTAGACTATGCATTTGGTATTCCCCTTCTTGGCCCAATGCGTTAACAAAGTTTAACTCTGATGCTCCGCCATATTTAAAGCTCTTTTTCATTACAGAAAGAACCGCATTATAAAGTTTTCTTATTTCGGTCAAGCTTAAATTGTTAGCATGGCGCCTGGGATCAATTTTAGCTAAAAATAATGCGTCATTTGCATAAATATTCCCAATTCCCCCTATTCTAGTCTGATCCATTATCAAAGGTTTAATCACAACTTTTGACTTAGAAACAATGTTTTCAAACATTTCAAATGTTAAAGGCTTGCCATCCATAGCATCGGCGACGGATGGTTCAGGTCCTATATTTTTGAAGAAAGGCATTTCCATAACCTTGTCTGTATCCACTACGCGGACCCAGGCAAATTTTCTAAGGTCATTAAAATATAAAACTGCGTCGCGATCGAGTTTAAAAATAATTCTCGTAGCGTTATTTGGAAGTGTTTTTACTTTCTGAGGAGACACTGGAACCTTAACCGTCTTGGGGTCCCTATAAATAATTTGCCCGGTAAGCTTTATATGGATAGCCAAACTTTTACCATTGTCTAAGTCGATGACCAAACCTTTACCAAACCTGCGAATATCAATTACTCGGGCACCAATAATCTGCTTTGCAGATCCTTCAAAAATTCCTTCTGACAAGATCTCTATATCAAGAAACTTATGTCCTTTCAGATATTTTTGTAAACCAAGTTTTATGGTCTCCACCTCAGGTAGTTCTGGCATACATTAAACTTCCTTGGCCCTCAAAGCTTTCTTGTCCTTCGAAGTTTTAACGAAGAAGGAAGCGACGTGGGCCGGTAACTCTGGCATAATCATACTATTGCTTCTTCAACCAATACCAAACTTGACCTAGTTTTTTCCACTGCCTCTTCTATTGACGAAATTTCGGAAACAAGCCTTATAAAAGAGCTGTGAGCTAAATTTCTATCTTCAGGATTCAATTCTTCTGTTATTGAACCTTGGACTGAGTCACTATGTACACCTATAAGTCTAAAAGTGGCTCCGTCCTCCTGCATTGCAATAAAATCAGTTCTCACTTCTCCGGAGCCATACAAAAAATTAAATATTCTCTGCCCAGCTGTGAGTATTTCCTGTGAAGAACTTTCTTCCGGAAGACGTATTTCAAAAAGCTTCATGTTCTTTCCGCTCGGCTGCGGTTCTGTTCCTGGCCTTGGCTCCATAATCCAACGTTTATATCGTTATTTAGATTTTTTGTCAACAAATAATTTTTTTAAAAATCTTAGAAATCCATTGGTTGGAGCCGTAAATGCGCATGGGGACTATCAATAGCTGCAACAAATCCCAGTGCCCAAACTTCTTCTTCTGTTAACTCATCATCGGACCCAAGATCATTGTCTCCTTCTACATCTGCAATTATTTGAATTCTTGTTCCAAAAACTTCAAACCCTCCTTCTAACCGCGGCCCTTGGAAAAAATGATCCGCAACAATCATTAATGCTCTACTGATTTCATTATCGGGTGTTCCATCAGGCATGCTAAGCTCTATCCACCTATGTACTGGATCAAAGCCTAACTCTTCATGGGACCTCTCGGGATCAGACATATTAATTGTCTTTTATACTGTTATCCCAAGACTTTGTCAACACAAACTCTTTATAACAAACCTATATGTTTGAAATACTCCATTGAAGGTCTTGCGAGTGGTACTTCTTTAAGCTTCAATTTATCAACCCACATAAGCTCTGGAAACTCATAAGAAGGTTTTTCTTCTCCAGTCGTTTCTGCGCGAAAAATATGAAAGGTATAATGTGTCATTTCATTATGTTTATTCGGCTCATCATCCTCCTGAAGAGCAACTTTCTCAAGATTAGTAACTTCAAGTCCTGTCTCTTCTCTAACTTCTCTTTTAACCGCATCTTCTAGCGACTCTCCTTCTTCTACGCCGCCTCCTGGCAAACGCCAAGTATTTGGGTAAGGACCCATATCCTTGACTTTATTTCCCATCAAAATTTTGCCATCTCTTTCTACAATCGCAACTACAACAAGTCTTGTTTTCATTTTACTTTTGAATTAACAAACTCCTTAATTTCTTTCTCAAATCTTTCTTTTCCAAATTTTTGGGCGTGTTTTATTAAATATTCTTGATCAAACTTAGACTTTTCGAGCTTTTTGATCGCTGAATTTAAAGATTCAACGCTAAATTCGTCAAAGAATAAACCTGTTTTCCCTTCGATTACGGTTTCTAAAACGCCTCCTGATCTATGCGCTATAACAGGTGTTCCTGACATCATTGCCTCCACGGGAACTATTCCGAAATCTTCATCTTCTGAGGCAAAGATAAATGCTCGGGCTCCTGCCATTAGTCTATCCTTTTCCTCATCGTTCACTTCCCCGAGGAAATCAATGTTTGAACGATTACTAACTCTATCTCTCAGTTCTTCTTCAAAACCAGCAAATCCCTTCCCAAAGATTTTCAAAGGCAAACCATTCTTTATGAACGTGTCTATTATTAGGTCTGTGTGTTTTGATCTGGCAATTCTCCCACCCGTTAGGTAGTAGGCTTTAGGTTGTAGCGTGTAGATTTTGCTATCCCCTACGCCCAACGCCCTACTCCCTAAGCTTACAGGAGGGTAAATCACCACTGAATCTTTTTTATAAAACTTTTCAATTCTCTTTTTCTTGGTTTCCTCATAAGCTTTATGC
>CAZSXQ010000081.1:0-3779 GCA_964611415.1 uncultured Gammaproteobacteria bacterium | reverse complement strand
TACATTTCCCCTGTATTCTTCGTTCTGAGGATGTACCAAAGGATCCCCATAAACTTCAGAGGTGGATGCAAATAAAAATCTTGCATTATTTTTTTCCGCAAACTCAAGAAGTTTCATTGTCCCCCGGGTATTAGCAAGCATAGTTTCCAAAGGAAGTGCATGATAACTTATGTCGCTATGATGATTTGGGGATGCAGGAGATGCCAAATGAAAAACAGCATCAGCTCTTATATCTTCCGGTAATGAAGAGTTGATGTCGTGCTTTAGGAAAGAAAAGTTTTCGTTATTTTTTAGGTGAGCAATATTTTCCTCACTGCTGGTAAGAAAAGTATCTACGCAAATTACTTTGTGACCTTCGTTAAGAAGAGCTTCGCAAAGATGAGAACCGATAAATCCGGCTCCGCCTGCTACTAAAACTGTAAGCATTATTGATCTTTCCTCTTTTCCAGTTCAAGATCAGCTTCAACCATTCCTTCAACTAATTGCCTAAAACTGGTTCGGGGCTCCCATCCTAGATCATGCTTTGCTTTACTGGCATCTCCAATTAGATAATCTACCTCCGCAGGTCTCATATGAGCTTCGACATTTGAGACTACATATTTTTCCCAATCAGAAATCCCCACCGCATTAAAAGCGATCTCTACAAATTCCTGAACAGAATGGGTTTCTCCCGTCGCAATAACATAGTCATCAGGTTTATCTCTCTGGAGCATTAACCACATTGCCTCAACATAGTCTCCTGCAAAACCCCAGTCTCTTTTAGCATCAAGATTTCCTAACTCCACCGTCTCTTGTTTACCCAATGAAATTCTGGCAACTGCATGAGAAATTTTTCTGGTTACAAACTCCAAACCTCTTCTAGGTGATTCGTGGTTGAATAAAATTCCTGAGCAGGCAAACATATTATAGCTTTCCCTGTAATTAACAGTGATATAGTGACCGTAAGCTTTTGCTACCCCATAAGGACTCCTTGGATGAAATCGGGTAGTTTCTTTCTGAGGAGTTTCGGTAACCTTTCCAAACATCTCCGATGAAGACGCTTGATAGAATTTAATCTTAGGGTTAACGTTTCTGATTGCTTCCAAGACTCTCGTTACGCCTAGAGCCGTATATTCTCCAGTTAGTACTGCCTGATTCCAAGAGGTTTTGACAAAAGACTGAGCTGCGAGATTATAAACCTCATCAGGCTGAGAATGTTGGATAGCTTCATTTAAAGAACTTTGATCTAATAAGTCTGCTGGAAGAACCACTATTTTATCTTCAATGTGCTTTATCCGTTCATTGTTTACCGTGCTAGTTCTTCTTGTAGTCCCGTAAACCTTATAACCTTTTTGAAGTAAGAATTCAGCTAGGTAAGAGGCGTCTTGACCGGTAATTCCAGTAATGAGTGCTTTAGGCATAAAAATTATTTTAGATTATATTCCTCCAATAGTCTAGCGTATCTTTAAGTGTTGTTTCAATTGGAATCTTCGGCTTCCAGCCTGTGAGCTCTGAAAACTTGGAATAGTCACACACGAGCTCCGGATTGTCAGATGGACGCATTAACTCAGAATCTGATTCTGTTTGAATTTCTACCGAAGAAAGACCAATAATCATTTCCAAAATCTTAGAAATCTCATATGAGATTCCTGATCCCAAATTATAAACTTCTCCTACTTCTCCTTTTTCAAGAGCTAATCTATACGCCTCCACCATATCGGTAACATCGGTAAAATCTCTCTTAGAAGTTAGATTCCCCACCTTCATTATTGATTGCTTCCCTTTTTCAATCTCGGCAATTCTTTTTGCAAAACCTGAGACTACAAAATCGGGAGATTGCTTGGGGCCGACGTGATTAAAAGGCCTTACTCTTACAATTTTCAGCTTGTGGGCAAGAGCGTATTGGAGTCCTAAATAATCCTGAGCAAGTTTTGACACTGCATATGGATTAGTCGGATTGAAAGGAGTCTCCTCGTCCACTGGTAAATTTTGGGGATCTACCAATCCGTAGATCTCTGCTGAAGAAACAATCAAGATACGTGCATCAATTAAGCTATTTTTTCTAATTGCCTCAAGAATATTAATCTGAGATTTAACATTTGTTACGAAAGTCTCAGCTGGATTATCAAAACTGCTTTTTGGAGACGTTAAAGCAGCCAGATGAAATAAATAATCTGGTCTTGCTTCTGTTAAAACCTCAGAGGTCTTTTGATCGTCTAAAAGATCTAGTTTATAAAGTGTTACTTTATCTTTATTTAAAAACCTTTCCTTACTCTTGTCTGAAAGATATGTCCCCAAGACCTCATATCCATTATTAAGGAGATTCTCCGCCAAGTAACTTCCGGCGAAGCCTGTAATTCCCGTTATAAAGGCCTTTTTCATAGCTTTTTTTGTCCCCCGAAGCCTTGGCGAAGGGGGATCATCGTCCTACCCCAATATAGGTAAAGCCAAGATCTTTTACCTCTTGAGGATTATAGATATTTCTTCCGTCAATAATATTTGGGCTTTTCATAAGAGATTTTATCTTACTCAAATCCGCTTCTTTAAATTCATTCCATTCCGTGATTATGATTACAAGATCCGCACCTTTTACAGCTTCGTATAAATCAGTTGAAAACTCGACATCTTTTATTACTTTCTTTGCATTTTCCAATGCTTCCGGATCATACACCTTTATTCTTGCTCCTTCTTTTCTTAAAAGCGCAGCAATATCAATTGATGGAGCATCTCTCATGTCATCAGTATTTGGCTTAAATGCAAGTCCCAGGAGGGTTACGGATTTTTCGTGAAGCTCCCCAAGCATTCCCCTGGCTTTTCTTACAACATCCCTTTTTGCCTGACTATTAATACCTTCTACCTGATCTAAGAGAGTAAAATCATAACCATAATCCGCCGCGATTGAAACAAGCGCCTTTACATCTTTAGGGAAACAGCTTCCTCCATAGCCTACTCCCGGACTCAAAAAATCTTTACCAACTCTTCTGTCAAGCCCTATTCCTTCCAAAACTTTAAGTCCATCTGCTCCGCACAATTCCGAAAGCTTTGCTATAGCATTTGAAAAAGATATTTTTGTTGCAAGAAATGAATTGGAGGCATATTTTATAAGCTCAGCTGTTTCTAAATTAGTAGTTACCAACTGACCTTGACCAGACTCAGATCCCTTGAGAAGAGAATCATGAAGACTTACTAAAATCTGCTGCGCCTTATCACTTTCTGTTCCTATAACTACTCTGTCCGGATTAAGCGTATCGTTAATAGCGGTGCCTTCTCGCAAAAACTCAGGCGCTGATGCTATATCAAATTCCGCATCAGTAGGCTTATTTTCATCAATTATGCGGGCGATTTTCTTATTGGTACCCGGAGGAACAGTGCTTTTTGTAACCACTACCGTATAACCGCCTTTAAGAGATTTAGCAACTTCTTTAGCGACTTCGTAAACTGTTTCTAATTCTGCGTCTCCTGTTTTTTGAGGAGGTGTGCCAACTGCTATAAAGACTACATCTGAAGAAGAAACAGAGCTGTAATCCAGGGAAAAAAACAGCCTTTGAGACTCAATATTTTTCTTTACCATTTCCGTAAGTCCTGGCTCAAAGATTGGAATTATTCCTTTTTTTAAATTTTCTATTTTCTCTGGAGTGTGACCGACTACATGTACCTCATTCCCCAAATCTGCAAAAACTGCAGCTGTAACAAGTCCAACGTAACCATGTCCTATAAAAGTAACTATCATATTTTAAAAATTGCTAGATTGTTAAATTGCTCGATTGCCAAAAAAGATTCAGCAATGAAACAATAACAAC
>CAZSXQ010000080.1:0-3881 GCA_964611415.1 uncultured Gammaproteobacteria bacterium | reverse complement strand
ATGAATCCCATCTATTTCATCATACAAATCGCCAACTCTGCTAATTACACTATGAATTTGTGCTGCTCTTAAAACAGCAGTTCTGGAATCTTCAATTCTTCCTCCCTGTCTTGCTCTTACAACTTCGTCAACGGTTGCATCAAAATGTCCTGTTAGAAATGCTGTGTCTAGAGCTTTTAACTTTTCGTTTGCCATAATCCCTGCATTAAACTACTAGTCTGTTCATTTGTCAAGGCTGGATATTAATACTGATGAAGCTAAATGTATCGAAAAAGAGTATAATAGACTATATCCCTGAAGCTAAGCCCACTATTGTTTTCCTAAGCACGTATCCTCCGAGAGAATGCGGAATTGCAACATTTACACAGGACTTGCTTAAGTCCAGTCAAAAACTATTAGGTCCCCTAGTTGATTGTAAGGTCGCGGCGTTAAACCTGTCTCCCTTAGATACTTACAAATATCCGCCGGAGGTTGAGTGGAATATTGATCAAAATAGCAAAACGGATCATAAAAACCTTGCGAAAATTATAAATGACGATCTACACATAACAGGAGTCATAGTACAGCATGAATACGGTATTTTTGGAGGACGGGACGGAGAAATACTCCTTTCTTTTATGAAAAGATGCAAAAAACCAATGCTCGTAACCCTTCATACTGTTTTACCAAACCCAACTCCAAAAATGGAAAGCGTGACCGCAACAATTATAAAACACGCTAGTACCGTAGTCGTTCTAACTAACAGTTCAAAAAAAATCATAGAAGCGCTCTATCCCGAAGCCGTTGGTAAAGTTTTTATGATTCCTCATGGAATTCATCCGGTCACCGAGTCAAAACCACAGGAATACCAGGCAAAACTAGAGCTTGAAAATCATATAATCCTGAGTACGTTTGGGTTACTAAGCCGGGGTAAAGGAATAGAATATGTACTCAGTGCCCTGCCAAATGTTATAAAAAAATATCCAGAAGTCTTATATCTTATCTTAGGAGAAACTCACCCTGTAATAAGACGCAGTGAAGGAGAAAAATACCGCATAGAGCTCGCAAAACTCATCACAAAGCTGGGACTTGAGGAGCATGTAAAATTTTATGATCAATATTTTTCTCTCCCTGACTTATTTGAATTTTTAAAAGCAACAGACGTCTACATTGCGACTTCTGTTAATCCAAATCAGGCAGTAAGCGGAACCCTTTCTTATGCCTTAGGAACCGGACGCGCAGTAATAAGTACTGAGTTTGCTCAGGCAAAAGAAATAGTGACTAATGATAACGGACGCTTAGTTCCCATAAAAGATTCCCCTGCCTTAACCGAAGCAATGCTAGAACTGCTCGGAGATGAAGAGAGACTAATGAACATGCATCGGAATGCATATAAAAAAACACGTCTGATGCTCTGGAGTAATGTTGTCGGACAGTATCTTGATTTACTTGAAAGAATGGTGGTGCCTTCAATAAAAATTGATCACCTCCTTAATATGACCGATGATTTTGGTTTATTTCAATTTGCGTCCCTCTCTTCCCCTAACAAAGACTTTGGATATACACTTGACGACAATGCTAGGGCACTTATCGCATGCAGCTGGTTAATAAAACAAACAAAAACACATGAACTTGGAGCGTTAATCAAACTCTATCTTGCCTTTATCAAAACCTGCCAGCGGAAAGATGGCTCTCTTGTGAACTATATTGGATTTATGGACAAATCCCCAACGCTACAAAATACTAATGAAGACCTGGAAGATGCGCAAACGCGGGCGTTATGGGCGCTAAGTGAAATTATGACAAATCCGGTACTTGACATAGAAATCCGGGGTCTTGCAAAAATAATATTTCTTTTAAGATTAAAACGCGGAATGAAATTATCCCATCTGCGCTCTAAAGCGTTTGCCATCAAATCCTTCGCTCTCGTCCTTCCAATTCTCCCGGAAAAAAAATCTCTGCTTTTAACGAGCATAAAAGAATATGCCGATTCACTACTTACTGCGCTTCTAAATAATTCTGTTAAATCATGGAGATGGTTTGAAAGTGATTTAAACTACAACAATGCACTTCTTTCAGAAAGTTTACTTATTGCTGGAGAAACTCTGAAAAATGCTGACTATACCAAAAATGGACTACTTTCCCTACAGTTCCTCATTAGCAAAACTTTTTCTGAGATTTATATGCCGATTGGTCACAAAAGCTGGTATAAGAATGGGGAGAAAAGAAGCAATTATGACCAACAGCCGGAAGATCCGGCATCAATGATCCTTGCTCTAGTTAGAGCATACGACTACACTGGTGAAAAGCAGTATAAAAAGTTAGCAAATATATGTTTTAGCTGGTTTTTAGGAAATAACAGCTTGGGAATTGCTCTTTACAATTATGAGAATGGCGGGGTCTATGATGGATTGCACCCTGACCGCGTTAATTTAAACCAAGGGGCAGAATCTCTCGTGTCATACCTAATGGCAAGTCACATGATAATGCAGCTTAATTAATTAATGAAGATTAAACAATTCAAAGATATTTTCCCCAACATCAAGGTAGCCCGTTTTAACGTAGCTGCCTGGCAAAAATCCGGAGAAGATTCCTTATATTTTATTGGGCGTGAGGTTGCAACCCCTGGAGAAACCGGTGAGCCCGACACGGGAATACTCAAACTTTTTGAAGTAAACGTAAATGGAGCGGTCATTCAGGAAAAAGTTATCTGGAAACCAATTTACGAAGGCATCAATTTGGAAGATCCGCGGGCCTTAGAGCTACCGGGTGAAAATCTTATCATAGGTCTCACCGCAGTTCTCCGGGACAAAAAAGGACAGCCTATTCCTTTTCCGGCAATTGTAAAAATTGACTCTTTTAATTCATGGAAAAAAGAATTACCTCCTTTTCTTATTGTTGATTCTTTTGGGCCGGGTAAAAATCTTACTCCAATAAGTAAACACACCTATCTATTCCGTCCTGACTCGGTGGAATACAATCACAAACTCCTGGTATTTTCTCTGCATTCACAGATTCCCGAAAAGTTGTCAGATATAAATTTTCCCATAGACCTTCCTTGGGCAAGCTGGAAAATAGGCACCACCATGCCTCCCATCTGGTTAGATTCCAACGAAGCCCTTTTTATTATTCACGGTATTTCTATACAAAATATTGATGGGCAGGAAAAATATATCTACAGTATTGGGCGTGCAAAATTAATGCGTCATAAGGATAAATTTGAGGTTATTGTTACACCAGAACCAATTCTAACCCCTGATAATTTCTTAGATATCAATGGTTCGCCTCTGGTTGAAGAGTTGCATCCTGATGTAAGACGGGTCGTTTACTCCTGTGGAGGCATAATCAAAAAGAATAAAAAAGACACTCTCTCTTTGTACGTTAATGTCGGAGATAGAACAACTTTTGAGGTAGAACTGTCACTAAACGAGTTAAAAAAAGACCTTTTTTAAACTTCCTACTTTTCCACATTGAGGTATTTGCGGAAAAATTCTACTGCATTTTCCATTGCCAGGTTAAAATTGCTCCCCGCTATATTGTGTCCGCCTGAAGAATATTCGTTCAATTCATGTGATATTGAAGTTTTATCCAGCAAACTATTTAAATTTCGGCTATATCTTATATCAACAACGGGATCATCCACTGCGTGATTTAGTGAAATTGCACCTTTTATATCAGATAAATAGTTAGTCATAGGTACTTGTTTCCAGAAATTAGAATTAGGGTCAAAAGTACCGTATTTTTCAAACATCTCATTCCTCTTCTTTCTAGCCAGAGAGTCAGCCGGCGGAGGCTGATAACTATTATCCTCTATGCTGTACTCTGAAAAATCCGAATATGTATAGACTGCTCCAGCCCAAATGACTACTGCAGGAATTTCTGGGTTTGCTCCCAACGCACGG
>CAZSXQ010000079.1:0-3913 GCA_964611415.1 uncultured Gammaproteobacteria bacterium | reverse complement strand
CGGGCGCAAACAGGTTTTGCGTTAATAGCTTTTTATTCAAAGGGGATCCTAAGAAGCAATTCGATCTTCTTTCGTCTCTTCTCTAATTTGGTTTTTGGCTCGGTCTTTGTTGATCGTTGATACTAAGCGGTCTACAAAAGCCTTTGTTCTCAGTTCCTCTTACAAAATATTCGTTTTTCCCTCCGCATGGTTTTACAACTATATCCGTCGGAGGGCTGTAAATTTCACCTCTTGGGTTCTTTCCGGCGAGCAAATTATTCATTATTTTATTCCAGATAGGAGCTGCCCCTGTGATTCCGGATGCTAGGATTGGATTCATAGGGCTATTGTCGTTGTTGCCTACCCAGACGGTTGTTACTACATTAGGAGTATATCCAATAGTCCAATTGTCTCTCTTGTTATCAGTGGTTCCTGTTTTTACAGAAACAGTGTGACCTCTTACTACTAATGGGGAGTTTAGTCCGAACTCCATTGCTCTTGCTTGGTTATCTGAGAGGATATTCGAAATGATAAATGCTACTTCCGGAGGCAGGACTGTTCTTTCTTTTACCTCTTTTTTCTCTTCGAGTATTGATCCTTGATAATTTGTAATTTTAAGAATTGGATTAAGATCAACTCTTTTGCCGTTGTTTGCTAGGCTACCGTATACGGTAGCCATATCTATCATTTTTACTTCCGCGGATCCAAGCGTCAGCGCGAGTCCATAGTCCTCCGCTTCTCCCCACGTGGATACACCCATTTTTTTAGATAGATCTACCATTGTTTTAATTCCCACTTGATTGAGTGTTTTTACTGCAGGAATATTTATAGAATTTCCGAGAGCATTTCTAAGAGTTACCGTTCCGCGGAATTTTCCGTCATAATTCACGGGTGAGTAGGGAGGAGAGCCATTTGCAGCAAATGATACAGGCGTATCTTGAATTCCAGTTGCTGCGGTATATCCGTTAAGAAGCGCTGCTGAATAAGTAATAACTTTGATAGTAGATCCCGGCTGTCTTAATGCTGTTGTGACATTATAGTTTCCGCCGTTTGGATTAAAATAATCCTTCCCTCCTACCATAGCTAAGATATCTCCGTTTTTTGGATTTGTTATAAGTGCTCCGGCATTGCTGAAGTTGAGATATTCGGAGCTTTCTACTTCATCTGTAATTATTTTTTGCGCCATTTCCTGAGTTTTTAAGTCAAGGCTTGTTATAACAGTTAAGCCTCCGCGTTCAACAATGGGAAGTCCATATTTTTTGATCAAAGCATCTCTAACATGCATTACAAAATGAGGGGCCTTTATGCTGTTTTGAGCTGGATTGAAGGTAAGCTTTTCTTTTTCTGCTCTCTTAGCTTCCTCAGGAGTTATGAATTTCAGCTCAGTCATTTGCGACAAAACTTCTCTTTGTCTTGATTTCCATAAATTTTGGTTTTCACTATATGGCGAATAAACACTTGGAGCTTGAGGAAGACCTGCTAAAAAAGCACTTTGTGCCAGGCTCAACTGCTTAACACTTTTACCAAAATAAGTTTGCGCTGCTGCTTCAGCTCCCCATGCAGTTCCTCCGTAGGGTACCTGATTTAAGTACATCTCAAGAATTTGATCTTTTGAATAAAGCTGTTCTGCCCATACCGCAAGAATCACCTCTTTTATTTTTCGTTCTATCGAGCGCTCTGGAGTTAAAAGCCTTGTTTTAATAAGCTGTTGAGTGATAGTAGAGCCTCCTTGGAGGGGTTTTCCTGATAAATCCGCAACTACAGAGCGTATAATTGCCAGAACGTCAAATCCAGGAGTTGTATAAAAGTTTTTATCTTCGATCGCAATAGTAGCATTTTTTAGATTCTCCGGAATATTAGATAATGGGACATTTGTTCTATTCTGATTTGCATAAATTTGGTAAAGAAGAATTTTATTCCTATCATAGATTTTTGTAGTTTGCGAAACCTCTTGATATTCAAGCCCTTTTGGACTTGGAAGATTCTGGATAAATATCGTGATAACGGCAGGCACAAAAAAGAAAATAAATGAAACAAATGCCCCAATAACCAAATATTTAAATTTAGCAGAGTTGGGCACAAATATTGGCAGGAATCTTTTTCTGCCTCTTTTTCTATGCCTAAGCTTGACGTGGGGAAGAGCGACATGAGGGGGTTCTATGTGCGGTGCTTTAATGCTTGGGAAAATAACGCCAGGAAATTTAAGTTGCGGAAGTTTTATGTTTGGTAGTTTAAATTTAGGTAACTTAATTTTAGGAAGCACAATTTCACGAAATACGATTTTTGGAGCATGGATTTCGGGAGCCTTTATGTTTGGGAAAGCTAGCTTGGGAACTTGAATATGAGGCCTTGGAACATCAGGTAATTGTATTTTTGGTAAGATGAATTTCGGCAATTCGATTTTAGGAAGCCTAAAACGTCTCAAGTCTAACAGCCTGGAGTATTTCTCAAAATCGCCTTCCATTTTTCTCGTTTTAAATTTAAGATAAGGGAGCTTTAAATGTCTTTTATTAAATGAGTAAATCTCTTTTTCGTTAACTCTATTTCTTTCTGGAAGTCTAATGTTTCTTTTAATATTTAAAAATGAATTTTTTATTTTGTCCTTAGCTATGGGAGCAATCCTAATAAGTTTTTTGCAGAAATTCAAAAAAAAGGAAAAAATTATCAACACAATATCGCCAATAAATATTAAGATTTTGGCACCAAAAATAATTAGGTCTTGGACGAGTTTCATATTTTAAATGAG
Organism: uncultured Gammaproteobacteria bacterium; assembly: GCA_964611415.1. Taxonomy (GTDB): domain Bacteria; phylum Patescibacteriota; class Microgenomatia; order Levybacterales; family UBA12049; genus 2-01-FULL-39-10-A. The sequence goes on along the minus strand of CAZSXQ010000079.1, from coordinate 1,188 downwards.
CAGGAGATCAGCTGGATTATACAGAAAATAGGTTATCTTTTAAAGAGGGAATTGTTATCCTGGAGTAGGGAAGGATTTGCCTACTTCCTATCATTGTCAATAAGAAGCCGTAAATATTCAGATTTATTTACTCCGTTTTTGTTTGAAGCTAGGTTTAGATGGGCTATTTGTTTTGAGCTTAAAAATAAGTTAAAACGTTCACTTAGTGTCTCTTCTTTTACCAGTTCAATGAAATTTTGGATTCCTTCCTCAATATTGTATTGATTGTATTTTAGACCGTGAAAGAAAGAGTTTTTAATCTTTTTAGAAAAATCTTCATGTATTGAAAGACATAATATGTGCTTCTTAGCTTCAATAGCAAGAGTTGCCTCATGTCCCAGCTGAAAATCCTCTTGACTAATCTCAATAATCACCGCTTGTGCCCATTGGATGCCTTTTCTAATTGCTTCATAGTGTATTTCCTGTTTGCTTTTTAGCTTTTCTAAATTCTTCTTGTTCAAGATCTCTTGATAATTTCCCATCTCAGGAGATAATATCTCGACTCCTGTATCCGTAATTGATTTTAAAACTATGTCATATTCTTTTTGGTATTTTTCTTTGCCCCAGAAAGACGCGGTGTAGAATATTCTCATACATACATATGTATATCAAAACGTTGACAATGAAGCAAGTAACTCTATAATAAACAGTTAATATACGTATGATAAATGTCATAGGAGTTCACATAAAGGTAAAAGACTTTAAGAAATCGTTTGTTTTCTACGAAGCGCTTGGTTTTAAAAAGGCATTTGAGTATGGTCCTGATAAATCTGTTTCGGAAGATTACAGCGGAGTAATCTTTGAACACGGTGGGGCAAAGCTTGAGATAGCAAATGGACACCGCGCTGTGAAGGGTTTGGTTTTTAAACAGAGTATGCCAAGTTCGAAAATTTCATTAATGATTGGTGTTTCGGACATTTCTGAGATTATTATGAATGCGAATAGAGCCGGAATTTCTATTTCAGTTGGCCCCCGCCATTATTATTGGGGAACGCTTGAAGTTGTTATAAAGGATCCGGATGGAGTAGTTTTGGTTTTTATTTCCCCGTATTCAAAAGAAATTGCAAAGAAATTAAAAGCGGACGAATCCCTTGCTCAAAAGCCCTAGATTTCATTATGGGTTTGGGGTGGGGGATGGGGTAGGAGTTG
>CAZSXQ010000078.1:0-3918 GCA_964611415.1 uncultured Gammaproteobacteria bacterium | reverse complement strand
AAATAAGACCTTTAGCCTTGAAAAAATAAATTGATTAATTTTTAGAATATTTTCACAGAGAAAATAAATCTTAAATTTTCTCTATCTAAATATATCAAATATTGTCATTATTAAGTACTCTAGGTCCTTGACAACACAGTGTATACTTTCATATTCTAATAGTATGTCAAAAAACATTTTCACAAACGGGATAATGTGTATAATCCGTATAATGTCGAGGCTGGATACAGATTTTCGCAGATATGCCTTCGGGAATAAAAAATACAGATTAACACAGATAAAAATATGAGCAACACACTGCCCGTCACTTCAACACCACAAACCCAGCTGATTTACGCAGATTTAACTTACAAGATAAGAGGCGCCATATTCGAAGTATTTAATCAAATAGGATTTGGCCACAAAGAAGAAATTTACCAGAAAGCTCTTGGTATCGAGCTTACTGAAAGAGGAATTCCTTTTGAGAGAGAAAAAAGTCTCCCAGTTAGCTTCAAAAATACAAAAGTTGGAATTTATCGACCAGATTTTATTGTGGCTGATAAAATAATCCTCGAGCTTAAATCGCTCAACTCTATCCCTCAAGCATTGGAGAGTCAAATCTTGCATTATCTAAAAACCACAGACTACAAACTCGGACTCTTGGTTAATTTCGGATCGTCAAAACTTTTTATAAAAAGACTGGTCTGGACCAGGCAGGGTTTAGATCAAACCGAATCCGCGGATATCCGCAAGGAAATCCGTGAAAATCTATAATGAATTTATCTGCCCAATTTAAAGAGTTTTTACTATCTGCATCAAAACCTCCTTCAAAGGTTACTGTAAAAAACTATCTTTCAGACATAAAAAAATTCATCAGATGGTTTGAAGAAAAATTTGCTAAAGACTTCGATCCCTCAGAGGTCAACCTAAGTCTTATCCAAGACTTCAAGAAGGAGTCTCTTGAAAAATACTCCGGAGCTTCTGTAGACAGAAATCTTTCCTCTCTTAGAAAATTCTTCCGCTTTGCTAAACTCGAAGGACTAGTTTCACACTCTCCATTCGAATTAGCAGTCAGCAGTCAGAAGTTAGAAGTGGATGCTTGGCATCTGAAAGATTTTAAGAACCATCTTTATGTATTCAATGCATCGCATCTTACTATAAAGAACTATATCATTGATATCAAGCAATTCCTGAATTGGGCAGAGGAATCATTAAAAGATCCTAATTCATGGGTAGATGATTCAAGCGAAGTATCAACCAAAATTAATTCTGATTTAGTTGAAATTTATAAAAAAAGACTTCTAGACGAACTGGGTCTTTCTCCGGTTTCTGTTAACAGAAAACTTTCCTCTCTTAGACGCTATATCTCTTGGGCAAACCAGGAAGGAATTATCAGGTCACATGTTCAAGTGCTGAACGAAGTGAGGCCAAACGAGATTAATGATTTAAGATTTAAGATTAAAGATAACTCTTCCGCAGAAGCAATCCCTCAATCATCAATCATCAACCTGCCTGCCGGCGAGGCAGGTCATCAATCATATTCTTCTTTTCCTCCTTTTAGGCTTCTCCAGAAAGTAAAAAACGGCGTTGTGAAAATATTCGATGGAATCTTAATTTACCCGTTGGTTGAAGCTAAAGAAGCAATAGATGTGGCATTATGGGCCTCAAAAGGAAAACCGGTGTTTAAACAAGCTAAAAACTTAAAGCTTAAAGCTCAAAGCTCCGTCTTCCATCCTTCATCTTCCACTTTCTATCGTCAAATTAAAAATATCCCGAAATCTTTTTACGCACCCGCTTTAATCTCTACTAAAAACTTCCCATTTCATAAAAAGGCTCTGCATCATATAAGATATACTAGACCAAATTGGTACTTAAAGTATCAATCTTATGCTTTTGCCTCTTATCTCCGCTTTGCAGTATTAATGCTTTTTATATCTGTACTAGGATATGCTTTGTACAGTTATATAAACCCAAATAAACCGCAGCCACCCACTCTAGCAGCACTCCCTTCCGCTCCGCCCAGAATTCTCTCTTTTCAGGGCAGATTAACTGACGCACAGGACAATCCCATTACCACAAAAACTAGCCTCCGAATGGGAATTTACAGCAGTGAGACTTCATCAAGTTCAGCTCTTCTTTGGCAAGAGGTAGTAAGCCCTACTCCGGATGAAGACGGAATCTTCAATGTGATACTAGGAAAAAACACTGCAATTCCTCAGAGTCTATTTGCACAAAATGCTGGACTTTGGCTAGGAGTAACTGTTGGACAAACACCTGAGCTTAAACCAAGACAGCAAGTAGCAACTGTAGCTTTTGCAGCAAATGCAGAGACTTTGCAAGGCCTGCCTCCTATCACTAACTCAACTTCGACCTCTAATGTGGTCTTAGCACTTAACTCTTCGGGAAATCTCACAATAGGAGGAAGCGCATCTCCGGTTTTCCAGGCAACCGGCGGCAACTTCACAGTAGCAGGTCAAACCGTAGTTCTTTTAACCAACACAGGAAGCAATGGAGATATTAGGATAGCGCCCGATGCATTTGGAAAAATCGATGTCAGAAAGCCATTGGAGAACAAAGGGACTGATAATCTCACATCATCTGCTTTAGGAGCTGTTGAGATTAATGATTTGTTTGCAATTTTAGCTACATCATCCGGACAATCTGCTGTGACAATAAACCAAAATGGCACCGGACCTATAATTAGCGCTTCTTCTTCAGGCGTTGCCAGACTTACTTTAACCAACAATGGGGATCTTACTATATCAGGAAGATATAATGGCTTAGTCATTTCTAATGGAGTAGTAAGCACGGGAGCTTGGAATGCTACAACAATCGGAGTAGCTTACGGAGGGACTGGGTTAACCTCTTATACTGCCGGAGATTTAATTTACGCTAGTGACACAACCACACTTTCAAAGCTAGCTGCGGGAACTTCTACTCAATGTTTGATAGGAGGAACTACTCCTAGCTGGGCACCCTGTTCTACAGGAACCTCTACCAATTACTGGACAGTAAATACCGGAGCACTCCATCCAATAAATTCAACGCTAGACCTTTTACTAGGATCTACTGCTACTTCAACAGCTAAATTTGCCGTAACGAATATAGCTGGAGGAACTACACAGGCTTCAATCTCTGCAGGCTTAGCTGGCGGTCTTTCTCTCTCAGCGGCTGGTCAAATCTCAACAACAAACCGTCAAACTCTTACCCTGGGAGACAGCGATACAGGCAACGTGATTTTATACCCCTCACAAAGAATAGGAATTGGGCTTGCCGCTCCTACTGCTTTTATTGATATAGTTGGAGCAATAAAGGTTGACGCAGCTGGAGTAATCTCACTTCCTCTTCTTACGGCTGACAATGCAGTTTTATATGTAAATCCTTCAACAAACGTATTATCCCGAGCTACCTCCTCAACAGCCAATAATTGTTTCGTGTCCGGTGCTTCGGGAATTCCTGCCTGGCAGTCTTGTAATTCAGGTCCTGCAGATACTTTCTGGGATCAGCAGAATGGGGCAGTTTTTGCCAACAATTCGACTGTTGATTTCTTTCTTGGAGGTCAATCAACAGCTAGCGCAAGATTTGCAGTCCTAAATATTAACCAAGGCGTTCCCGCAGCTTCCCTATCTGCTAACTCAGGGAATGAAGGCTTTTATATAAATGCAAACGGAACAGTCGGAACGATAAGAAGAAATGCCTTAATTCTTGGTAATTCATCAAGCTATGACACTACAGGAAGCATACTTTTGAACCCAAACGGAACAGGAAATGTGGGAATTGGGACAACTATTCCAAATTTACCATTGGAAATAAATAGCTCTACGGGAAATAATCTAAGGCTTACTTATAACGATTCTGACGGAGCAGCATCTAACTACACCGATTTCACTTTGGCTTCTGACGGAGATCTGACAATTGACTCTTCAGGGGGCGGAGTAA
>CAZSXQ010000077.1:0-3991 GCA_964611415.1 uncultured Gammaproteobacteria bacterium | reverse complement strand
TGGTTCTCTTTCTACAACCCCAGCTGCAATTTTTTCAAGTGGCATATCTTTTCCCTTTTTAATCTTTGCTCTACCGTCAATAGGGTCTCCCAGAGGATTTATAACTCTTCCAAGTAAATCTTCGGATGCGTTAATGGATAACATCTCTCCGGTTGTTTTCACCCTATCTCCCTCCTTTAGATCATCTCCCTCTCCCAAGAGTATTATTGATACGTAGTCTTCATCTAAATTTAAAACGACACCAGACGTGCCGTTATCAAATTCAACTCTTTCTCCCATTGTTGCCTTAGAAAGACCCGAGGCAACAATTACTCCATCAGTATTTCTCTCAACCACACCTACGTTTTGAATCTTTGGATCGCTACTCCAGCTGGTCAGGTTTTTTTCAAGCTGAGCTATTATGTTATTTTCGTCAATCATTCCTATTTCCCTTCAATGCATGCTCCAGCATTCCTCTAAGAGATAGTTCGTATTCATTGTCAAAATCAGTAACTTTTATTCCCGTGAGAAGTGTTGGATCAATATCAAAGACTATTCTTTGGTCAGGATAAATCTTTGAAAAAAATCTTTTCTTTTTATCAAGCCCAATTTTATCAGGGATTGTTACTCTGATAGTTTTCTTTGCTTCCAAAGTTTTTAGTTTTTTTACATAAACTTTTAAGTCCGATCTTTTTAGAGATTTTGCAATTTCTATTGTTGTTTTTTTATTCAAATTATTGTTTGAATAGGACTGAATAGCTAACTTCTTTATCAAATTCCTTCTCTGATTATTCATGTTTCATTAATTGTGCTTGTGCCTTTTTAAGGATTAATTTCTGTTCTTTTTCTCCAAAAATACCAGTTAGAGATTTTTCTAAAAGCGAGATTGCTATTTGTCCAATTTTTTGAGTCAATCTTTCTTCCGCGTCAGTAGTTTCCTGTGTGATTGTAAGCCTAGCCTGTTCAAGCATTTTCTCTACTTCCCGTCTCGTTTGTTCTAATTTTTCTTCCTTGAGTTCATCAGCTTCTATTTTAACATCTGCTATCATTTTATCAGCCTCCGAGCGAGCCTTTTGTAAAATCTGTTTTTCTTTTTCTTCAGCCTCAGTTAATTTCTTTTCTCCTAGTTCGCCACTTTTTAATCCGTCTCTAATTTGGTTTTCTCTTTTTTTGAGCATGTCAAGAACAGGTTTATACATAAATCTTTTCAAGACGAACAAGATCACTAAAAAGTTAACAATCTGTGCGACTAAAAGAACTGGGTTTACCCCAAAGTCTTTAAGAATTTCCATATTGAATTAGCCTGTGAAGGCAAGAATTAGGGAATAGATTGCGATAGCTTCAGCAAAAGCCATTCCTAAAAGCATAGCCGGTAAGATTTTTCCTGATGCCTCAGGATTTCTTCCGATTGCTTCCATTGCCTTTGCTCCAATAAGACCGACTCCAATTGCCGGAGCAACTCCTCCGATTGCTACAATTAAACCTCCTGTTACGTTAAATTCCACTTAGTGACTCACCTCCTTAGATTCCTCATGATGAGGAGTAGAAAGAATTATCATAAATGCCATAGTTAACATTGCAAACACAAGGGCCTGAACCACTCCCACCACTACCTCTAACATTAAAAAGGGGAGCGGGAACACGAAAGCAAAGATTCCTGAAACAGTTTCAAGAACTACTTCACCCGCGAATATATTACCAAATAATCGGAAAGAAAGCGAGATGACTTTTACGAATTCAGAAACAAGCTCTAGTCCGCCAACGAACACAAGTACTAAGGGATTAAAAAAAGACAGCACTATGTTTATTGGTCCGCTGGTATCAACTTTGAATTGAGGTTTTCCTTTGACCAATGAGACTAAAAAAGGAAAGAATGGGATAAATCTCGATAGATACTCTGTGACACCAAGAGTCCGGATGCTCATAATATGAGTTGCCGAAAGTGAGATCACAGCAAGAGCCAATGTAGTGTTTAGATCGCTGGTAGTTGCTCTGAGTAGAGGTATAACGTGGGTTTTTCCCTCATGGTTTTCAATGATTCCAAAAGTGTTAATTCCCGGAATAAGACCGCTCCAGTTGGCGGCCAGGATAAAAAGAAAAAAAGTCATAAAGAAAGGAAAAATTTGCGAAGCTCTTTTTTCCGCTATTGATTCAACGAAATTATAAAGTCCGCCGATAATGTATTCCATAATGCTCTGGAATTTTCCGGGAATAAGTGCCATGCGGCGCCTCACTGAAAAAGCGAGTAGCAGCAAAAAACCATCTACTAAGATGGTGTTTAAAACTGTATTAGTTATCGGAAGCTTTCCTACCTGGAAAAACACTTCCGGCGCAAAATTAGCCATTACTTAATTAATTCTCTTATATTTTACAAGGGAATCTAGGTTTAAGTCAAGAAGCCGATTGTCTCATGGTGGAAATGCTTTCAGCAATTATTACAGGGCGGTCGTTCTTAGTATCTAGACGTCCTTCAAGTATCACAAGTGAGTCCTTATTTATGAGACTTTTATGTCTTTCATACACCTTAGGAAATATTACGCACTCAATAGTTATTCCCTTTTCGTCTCCGATTGTTATAAATGCCATTTCTGCTCCTGTTTTTTTTGTAAAAATTTTCCTCATGGTTTCAACGATTCCTCCTACGGTAACTCTTTCTCCCTCTTTCTCTTCTTCCAAAAACTCTAAGCCGTGGCTCACGATTGACTTTAGGGCAATTAGATTACTCATTTGAGGATGAGAAGTAAGATAAAATCCTAGGAATTCTTTCTCGAAGGCCAATTTTTCATGAGAAGAAAAATCATCGATTTGTTTAACGCTAACTTTTACTTCTCTTTCCTCGGTTTCTCCGAATAAGCTTTCCTGTCCTTGGCTTGTCTGTTTTTTCTTTTTATTAACGTTGTCCACTATGTCTGCATAAGAAGATAGTAGGGATGCTCTGTTACCAAAAGTATCCATTGCCCCTGCTTTTATAAGACTTTCGATTGTTTTTTTATTGATAGTTCCGAGATCGGCTCTTCCGCAAAAATCTTCAAAGCTATTAAAGTCTCCTTTATCTCTGTTTTCTAAAATATTTCTTATAGCTGCATCTCCGACATTTTTTATTGCGGAAAGCCCAAATCTTATAAGTGTTCCGTTTTCAATGGTAAAGTCTCTCCCGGATTTATTAATGTCAGGCGGAAGCACTGTGAGCTTCAATCTTTTACATTCAGCAATAGCCTGCGCTATTTTCTCGTTTTTTATAGGGCCAGTTGAGCCACGTGACTCAGCGGTTAAGAGTGCAGTCATAAATTCCACTGAGTAATTTGCTTTAAGGTAGCCGGTTCTATATGCGATTGTGGCATAGCAAGCAGCGTGAGCTTTGTTAAACCCGTAGCCTGCGAATGGAGCAATTAAATTAAATATTCCTTCAGCCTTTTTCTCAGTTAATCCGTTTGCCACAGCACCTTTTACGAACTGTTCTTTTTGCTTTTTCATTTCCGCGGGGATTTTTTTACCCATGGCTTTTCTGAATTTATCTGCGTCTAGCCAAGAGTATCCAGCGATTGCTATGGTTGTTAGCAAAACGTCATCTTGGTAGACAAGCATTCCGTAAGATTGAGCTAGCGCTTCCTTTAGGCGGGGATCGGGAAGTGAGATTTTAGAAGAATCTCTCTTTCTTTCAATAAATTCTGGAATATTTGCCATAGGACCAGGGCGGTAAAGTGCTACCATAGCCATGAGATCAAATATACTGGTGGGTTTTAAGTCCTTAATATATCTTCTCATTCCCGCAGACTCTAGCTGGAAAATACCAGTGGTTTCGGCTTCAGATAAAAGGTCATAGGTTTTTTTATCGTCTAACGGGACATTGGACAAGTCAATTTCAATATTTTTATTATCTTTAATAAATTTCAAAGACTCTTCGATAATAGTTAAATTGCGGAGACCTAAAAAGTCCATTTTAAGAAGTCCTACTCCGTCTTCTCCCACTGTGTACATATCGTATTGAGTAATTATTCTGTCCCCGTTGGTT
>CAZSXQ010000076.1:0-4049 GCA_964611415.1 uncultured Gammaproteobacteria bacterium | reverse complement strand
AAGTTATGCTCCGCCGGTTGTGGGGGGTAGTTGCGGGTCGTCTTCGTCGAAATCAGATACTCTTATGGATTTTCAATCGAAATTAAATCTGGGAAACGATAAGTATGGTGAAAGAACTTTTGAGTGTCCGGAATGCGGAAAAACTAATGTTAGGCCAAAAGATGAACTTCTAAAGAATTGTCAGCATTGCAATAGTTCAAAAGTCGCCTGCTAATTCGTCAACCGTGTTCTTCCATTCCAAAGACCCTTTGTCAAATCCAAGAGATGCAAAGAATTTAAAGAATGCTATAATAAGGTCGCAAACTATGGGAAGATTGGCTAATATTCTTCAAAATTACTACACAACTAAAGGGAACAAAATAGTATTTAAAAATGGTTTAACTCTTAACGGTTTTTCTGATTTAATGTGGGAAAGATTCTTCAATGTTTTTAGAAAGTAGGTTTAAAAAAGTTAGTGCAAAGACTCAGTTGGAATTCGTAAGAACTTTACTTCTAGATTATGCATATCAGAAAGACTATTCTAAATTTAAAGAAACATTAGGTAAGGCTATAAAAATTATAGATAAAGATAATGGCAATAACCATGCCATATTGGCTTCTATCTATGAAGCAATAGCAAGGTCATTATCTATATTTGGTTTTACGAAGGAAGCGAGAAGAATTTTGGAAGAGGCTACGAAGCTTAGCTTGGATCCTTTTTATTCATCTCAAATCCTTAGGGGATACATTTTTACTTTTTATTCTGAAAAGATTAGAAATAGAAAAACAGACTATGACAAATTAAACTCTGTCATAAAAACAAGTAAGGAAGAAAAATTTATTCCATATAAAAGGCATGGAGATCAGATTAAGAAAATGCTTAAACAAATCAACGCTAATTTAGCATGAAGAATATAGTTTCTATAATTTTGGAAGCCCAGAAACAATTAGTTTTAAAACCAATTGATCTTGCTCATGACATAACACACCATTATCGCGTATACGAGCGGTCTTTAAAGATTAATAATAACGAAAAACTTAATGCAGACGAAAATCTTCTAGTCGTATGCGCTTGGTACCATGATTTAGGGGGAAGAAGAGGAGAGAATATTGATTTGCTCAGAGGTTTGTTAAGCAAACATACGAATGATGTTAATTTCATAAATAAGGTTATTGAAATCATTTGCGAGCATTCATATGGAGGAATTCAGACAAGTCTTGAAAGTAAAATACTTTTTGATGCCGATAAAATGGAATATGTAAATCCTCTTAGACTTTCGTGGTTTTTAAGAGCACATAAAGATGGTCTTTTAAATGAAAAAAAATATAAACAATATAAAAAAGAGTGGAATAAAAGAATAATAAATATTAGAAAAATGTTACACTTTCCCTCTTCGCAGAAGGAATTCTCCATACTGCTTCCTGCCGCGGAAAAGATCATGGAAGGCTAGCTTCAAGACACTCAGCCCCTTGTAGCCTATCGATTTCATTGACAATGTTGTCATTGATACTCGTTAATAAATATTTATACTGGTAATTACAATCGGCGTATAAGGTATATGAAAAATGATGCTGTAAAGTTAGCCGAGAGATTATCGAAACTTGATGGAAAGATGATCGAGTTGGATGAGCTGGTAAAAAACATCAGGATTGAAATATGCCATCTATTTTGGCAGACAGTTGGGAACAGGAAAAGAAAAGATGCGAATGAAAGAAATGAAAGCAATGTGGGAAAATCCTAGTATGCTAGTTAAAACAAATAAAGATATATTAAAATCCAAAAGAGAATCTATGATCCAGAGATTAGGGGAATACTCGCTGCCAATTAATGAGATGGTGAAAAAAGACTTAAGAGCAAAAAAGAGATAGATTAGGTCATGATTTGCACAGTGATAAATCATAGATTATAGTCTTCAAAAGCTTCCAGACTATTAACCTAGGGCGCCACTTCCTGCCAGTATCTGGGGATTTGTTTGACCATGGAAGGATAATTAAGCATAAAGTCAGGCCTTTCGGTAAAGGTAACGGAAGGGGCGGTAGAATTGCCTGAGCACAAACTTCTCCGGTTGTCAAAAGTTCCCCCACGTCTTCCCGCATTGGCAATTACAGTTCCGGAAACGTTTAATTTGCTATCGGCCGTGCCGGGACAACTGCTTGCCGTATCTACTGTGAAATCTTCATCCGCAGAATAAAGTCCCTGAATTTCTCCGACACTCGGACTGATATTTATGTCTCCTGATGCGGAAAATACCACAGTTGAACCGACAGGGACAAGAATTTTAGCCTTGATAGTTAAGTTTCCATTGACAAGAACAATAAAGTTTTGGTTTTCCGGAAACGTGTAGTCCTCATTAACAGTAAGGCCTTCAGCTTTATATATTCCATGAGCAGAAATATCGTTAAGAGATGCAATGTTGTCTTTGGGAAAAATCCCTGAACCCTCTGCAGTTTCTTTGAGGAAAGTATAGGAAGTGGGAATAAGGGCATGGGAAGTGGTGAAAAGATCAGGATGCCTAAATGATCCAACCTGCCAGTTAAATTGATTACTTTTTCTTTCACTTGCCTGTCCGCCATTAATCCCGAAGTCGGAAGCATGCGCTCCGGAGAAGATTATTCCGGGCATTCCGCCTGTTCCCGGAATAGAGGCGTATGTATTTGCGGAAGGAAGATGATTAATAAATCCGCTATCCCATCTGATATCAGATCCTATAGACTGAATCCAGGCAGGCTTGAGATTTGTCACCCCGGCATTGAGCGAAATTATATCGCCAAAGAAACAAGACGCCTGTTGGTTTGTGTTTGTTTTTAGCCAGGGATTAACTCCCGAATTCTCACAAGTTGGCCCGACGGTCACAAGGAGGGTGTTGTTGGGAGTGTTGGGATATGTGAATGTGTTTGCGCCTGTTAATCCTCCGAAGGAGATTCTATATGTTCCTGCGGGAAGTTTTTTGTTGATTCCGTCTCTGGTTGTGTACCATCTTCTCGGCATCCCTGTTTGGGGATGAGTATCTGAGGCAATCGTTACAGGATAAGGTTTGTCATTTGTGTCAACAATGTCTACTGTAATCGGGTCAGTGTATGCAGATTCGTTGCCATCGTTGCAGGGGGCAAGGTTGTATTTCGAATCCAGGCATTGATTAGTATTGATATCGTTATAAAGACTTCCTTGAATTTCAAAAAAATTTCGGGCTATACCAAAATCTGCGACCGCAGACGGTGGGGGATCATTGGTGCAAGTGCATAAGGTATAGCTGTTTGATCCTGACAAGGATCGGTCAGGGCTAAAAATTACGGTATACGCTTTTCCGCCCAGCGAACAAGATTCTACGTAATTATTTTTTCCTGTGGGATCAAGAAATGGGAGCACCTGGTTATAGCAGCTGTTTTGAGATGCATAGCCCCGAAAATATCCTGCGTCGCTACAGGCCTGCTGACAAAAACTGTTTTGGCTTTCGCATGTCAGTTCTGTCATCTCCCAAAATGACCATTTATGCCCGGTGCTACATTTTAATTGCGTTTCAGCTCCCAAGGCTTTTTGCGGGAGTAGCAGTAAAAAAACTATTGGAAAGAGCAAAAGGAAAAATACCAATTTTTTTTGCATCATAACTTTAATACAACTGTTTGCTGCCCCGATATTGGTGCCGTAAAGCCATAACTTTGAATCGGATTTACAGTAACGGTATATGTTCCCGCCGGAAGATCAGTAAAAGCATAAGAAAAATAATCTATTGTCCTACAGCTGCCAAATTGGGCATATTGATATCTTTCATATGGACCCTGGGAAACCGGACCTGTGAGGGAAATTGTATATTTTCCCTCATAGCAGACTTCAGTGGAATCTCGTATTCCATTTTGAATAGAGTCAACCCAAACAGAACCGTGAATGCTGAAAAAATTAGGCGTCGGTTTGCCGCTAGAACAACAATATTGAGAGCTGGGACAGGTGCCTGCCAGCGAGACGGATGGGGATTGGCAGGCAGTGGCATTACAAATACCTCCGTAGGAAGAGGTGCAAGTGTAGCTTGTGCCACCTCCTCCACCACCGGAACTCGGGTTAATATTTATATCGG
>CAZSXQ010000075.1:0-4064 GCA_964611415.1 uncultured Gammaproteobacteria bacterium | reverse complement strand
TCTTCCTGGGATTTACTGCAGATAAGCTTTCTCCTACACAAGCACTTTTATTGCTCCAGTTATTTCAGATAAGCAATCTTTTAGTTTATGTAAAACTCTTCAAATCCCACAAAAACTAATTCCCCAGCCTTCACCCCGCTCAGCGGGGTTGACAGAGAATCAGTCTAAGAGTATCTTTTGATTGAAATGGCCGCACTTTCCGAACTATTTTTAGGCAGACGATTAATCGAGAAAGAAAAAGAAGCTAGGTCCACTTCACTGCTTACCCCAGTCCAATTTGGGGCTATTGAAATAATAAGAAGATTACTTCCAGACACTCGAACTTTATTGGTTGAGAATACAAGAAGATTACTTCCGGATGCAAATAAAACTACAAAAAAAGGTTTAAAATATAGCTTGGTTGGTCAAGCTGTGGCAGTTTGGGATGGAATTGAGGTTATTGGAGAAAGGATTGATCTTATTCTTGCAAATAATGTCCGGTATGGAGATACCCCGAAAGATGGATATGCGAGAAATTTTGCTAATCAACTTGAAAGCGCATCTGACGGTTTGATTAGGGTTTTAGGAGATCCGGGAATTCCAGATAGAAGATTTGAGGTGATTGAGGTTGGGGAAGTAGGGCAATCTGCGCAGGTTTTTATCATAGGAGGAAATCCCCACAGCACAGGTTATCTAAGATCCGCCGTAGATAGAAGAAATTTAGACATTATATTATTAGCCCCATCTAAACCTTTATCCTCACCAGGGTTGACACCGCGGGGAAAATTATTATAATCCGAATTATGACTGAACAGGATACAGTATCAACTTTTATAAACTACGAACGTGTAAGTAAAATTGCAAATGATTTATATAAAAAAGCAGAAGGATTAGTTGGGATTGAGGGAAGTAATACTCAATTTAGAGAACTAATGGGATCTTCGCGTTTTTAGAGGAGCAAGCTTTTCTTATGTCAATGGGAGCTGGCGTAGGAAGTTTAATAAGAGATACCCATGCCCGATATGTAGTCCAGAATTTTTACAGAGCCGGTCTATATAATGATGTAATAAGATTTGGTAGAAAGGCGAAAGAACATATAGTAGATGCAGATTCCAAATTTACAGTTAGACAAATTGATGTTTACGTAGAAGCAGCTACAATTAATGTCTTAGGTTGTCCCAAGCCTTGATATAGTAAGCCATTTAGATATAAGAAGAATTATTCCACTATTAAAACGCCAATCATTCCTTGTTCTTCGTGATTTCCAACACTGCAGATAAATTTAAATTCTCCTGTTTTCTCCGGAGTAAATTCGACAGTATCAGTCTCACCAGGATTAATTCTTTTTGTCGCAACATTTAAGTCAGCAATTGTAAAATCATGAGGAAAGCTTCCGGTATTCTTAAAAGTTAATGTAATCTTTTCTCCTTTTTTAACTGTAACTTTCGAGGGAGTAAACTTAAATTCTCCTCCTTCAACAGTAATTTCGGTCCCGCTAATAGCAGAGGGAGAGGTTGTTGCGCCGGATTCAGGTGCTGACGTTGGAACAGCGGACTCGTTAGAGACAGGAGTAGAAGTGGATTTGTTTGCGTTCATAAAATAATATCCGCCTCCGGTGACTACTAAAATTGCAATGCCTGCAACTGCGGCCAAAATAAGTTTGTTATTCATGTTTTTAATAATACACTACAAAACACAAAAGTCAATATATATAATAGATATATGTTTGTCAAAGCAACAAAGTTAATAGACGAGTTTCTTAACGGGATTACCATGTACAGACTAATGCTGTACTTTTTAATTTTTTTATGGGGCGAGGTATTTATACTTAGTATTTTCAATATTTTCCCTTTCAGTTTTTTACAGCTAACGTTCTCAACGATTGCAATTTTGCTCTCATGCTACATAACCAACAAACTTTTTTCTTATATATTTAAAATTCCGGCAAATCTTGAATCGGTTTATATCTCAGCCCTGATATTAGTTTTTCTTGTACTTCCTGCCAATACAATTCCGGAACTGGCTTTTATTATTGTCGCGGGGTCGTTAGCCATGGCGTCAAAATATATTTTAGCGATAAATAAAAAACATATTTTTAATCCTGCTGCGATTGCCGTGTTTATTACTTCTTTGTTTTCTTTAGGATATGCGAGCTGGTGGATAGGCAACCAATGGACACTTCCTGTTATTTTAATAGGGGGCCTTTTGATCGCAAAGAAAATCAAAAGACTTAGTATGGTACTCGGGTTTTTAATAATTTTTTCTTTTGCAACGCTTGCTTTTAGTATTATTAACCAGTCGGATCTACCTAAGACAATCTATAGAATTCTTGTTGACTCACCAATTTTATTTTTTTCTTTTGTAATGCTTCTTGAGCCACTCACTTCGCCAACTGTTAAAAAAATGCAAATTATATACGCTGTTTTGGTTGGAGTATTGGCAGGATCACAATTTAACATTGGACCCATATATTCTACTTATGAAACAGCATTAATTTTAGGGAATATCTTTGCTTATTTTGTGAGTTTTAGAAAAAGACTAGTTTTAGAATTTAAAGAAAAAATTCAAATGTCACCTAATATTTATGAATTTATTTTTAGTGCTCCAAAATCATTGGCATTTTTACCGGGGCAGTATTTTGAATGGACAGTAGGTCATAGGAGACCGGATAGTAGGGGAGTGAGGCGTTATTTCACTATTGCATCTGCTCCTACAGAAAACAATGTCCGGCTTGGTGTAAGAATAGATTCTGAAAAAGGCAGCAGTTTTAAAAAAGCGCTTTTGAATTTGAACGTTGGGCAAAAAGTTTATGCCGGTCAGCTTGCAGGGGATTTTGTTTTGCCTAAAAATAAATCACAAAAATTAGTTTTTATAGCTGGGGGGATTGGAATTACGCCATTTAGAAGTATTGGAAAATACATTACAGACAAAGAGGAAAAAAGAGACATAATTTTATTTTATTCAAATTCTGAGCCTGAAAGTTTTGTCTATAAAGATATTTTTGAAAAAGCTAAGGAATACGGATTTAAAACTATTTATGTTTTAACTAAAAATTATGAAAATATTAAATGGGATGGGCATAAAGGCCGTTTGACAGCAGAGGTAATAAAAAAAGAAGTTCCTGATTTCGCATCGCGCACTTTTTATCTTTCCGGTCCAAGTAAAATGGTTGAATCATATAAAAAACTATTGAAAGAATTGGGGATAAGGAATCACAGAATAGTAACAGACTATTTCCCGGGATTTTAATTGGATAGGATTAAGGGTTTATTCTGAAATCGTGAAGGGTTTAGGATATGATCAGGGTTAATTTAACCTCTACTGTTCATCACCCGATAATTATTTGGGAGAGGACTTGTTGAAATTCTTTCAGGTGCTGATGCTGTAGGCTTACCTATATATCTTGCCGGACTTGGGCCGAGTACATTATCTAAAAAACTTCCAGGCCGGACTGGTCTACTTGGATCAAATTTAGGCGGTGCAGTGGGATCGAAGTATTCTACAGTAGTAGTTTGTGGTTCTGGTTGCACTAATGATTGCGTGAATAATACAGCGTAATCGCTAGGGGATTCAAACGTCACAGTGGGGTTTAAACCGCGAAGACTAGCTAAGAAGCCATCCATTCTCTCCCGTTCGCTCTCAGATAGAAAATCATAATTATCAAGTCTTGCTAATGTAACTATTTTTGTATCCACGATTCTTTTAGTCATCCGATCTCTCAAGCGCGCTAATTGATAATCAGATAATCCGGATACATCAATTCCAGAGATCACAGCTTTAGCTAAAGCTTCATCAATTGCATCGTACCTTCTTCTAGCCGGATCTTCTGGATCTGGTTCTGCAAGTTTTAAGACAATAGCGTCATCAACGACTCTCCAATCTATAGGATCTTTTTCTCCTTTTCTGGGTTCTTTATCTACCATAGTGGACTTTTATACTACTTTAATCTTTTTCTGTCAATCGGAAGACAATAGTTTTGTTCGAGGAGGGGTTGACACCGAAGCAAAAGGGGAGCGTGATATGATTTGCACTCTTTACATATTGACCTAAATTCCATATAATATAGTCATAAAATCTCCTGCAAG
>CAZSXQ010000074.1:0-4066 GCA_964611415.1 uncultured Gammaproteobacteria bacterium | reverse complement strand
AGTTCCAGAGCCTGACTCTGGTTTATCCTGAGGCTCGCCGAAGGATTTTTTTATGTCTACTGGTGATAAGATTAACGGAAAGTTTAAGGGAAAAGATATAATCTCCCTTGATCAGTTTGATCCATCTGATATTTCGATTTTATTTAAGCGCGCCAAGATCATGAGGGAAATTGGCGCTAATGCCAAACCTTCAGACATACTCAAGGGTAACATTGTTACCCTTATTTTTTATGAACCTTCAAGTAGAACCTTCGGCTCGTTTTCCGCTGCTGTTAAACAGTTAGGGGGACAAACAGTAGAAATCCAAAATCCTCAACAATTTTCATCTGTTTCAAAAGGAGAGAATCTTGAAGATACGATGAGAGTTTTTGAAGCTTATTGTGATGCGATCGTAATTCGTCACCCTATCGCAGGAACCGCATCTAACGCGGCAAAAATTGCAAAATTTGTTCCTATATTAAATGCAGGCGACGGGAATGGGGAACATCCGACACAAGCACTTTTAGATCTTTATACCATCTATGAAAAATTCAAGCATTTGAATAACCTTACCGCCGTTATGGCAGGGGACCCATTCAATAGTAGAACGATTCACTCATTGATAAGAGGATTATCTTTATATAAAGGAAATACCGTCTATTTACTTTCTCCTAAGGAACTCCGACTATCGAGAGAAGACTTTACCAATTTTTCCCAACGAGGAGTGAAGCTGATCGAAATATTTAGTGAAAAAGATATGCCCAAAAATGCTGACCTGTGGTATTGGACACGAGTGCAAAAAGAACGTTTTAAAAACGAAAAAGCATATGACAAAGTAAAAGATAGTTTTTATTTAACAACTCCTTTGGTCAAAAAATACGCAGGTAAAAATACTATCCTTATGGATCCTCTTCCTCGAGTTGGGAAAATTGACATGACTGTCGACGATGACCCACGTGCCTTGTATTTACGATCTCAGATTCGAAATGGAATGTATATAAGAATGGCTCTTATCGCTGAGGTACTTGGTAAATAATGACGAGGTTAATTTTAGAAAACGGAATGACCTTTGAAGGAAAAGGATTTGGAGCCAACACAGATATCTCCGGGGAAGTCGTATTTTCAACTGGGATGATGGGATACCCGGAAAGTCTTACAGACCCATCTTACAAAGGCCAGCTTTTAGTTCTGACTTACCCATTAATAGGAAATTACGGGATTCCCGATAAGAAATTCTGGGAAGCAGATAAAATTATGGCTTCAGGACTTATTGTAAGTAACTACATAGACACTCCTTATCATTTTCAAAGTAAAAAAACTCTATCTCACTGGCTGAAAGAAGAAAATATCCCAGGAGTTGAGATAAAAGACACGAGATTTCTTACCAAATTAATAAGAGATAAGGGTGCACTTCTTGGAAAGATAATAAATCAAAAAGATATTGATTTTTATGATCCCAATAACGAAAACCTGGTAGAGAAAGTATCGACCAAAAAAATAACTTTTACAAAAGTGTCTAAGAATACAAAAAACATATTGCTTATTGATTGCGGAGCTAAGAAGAATATTGAGCGGGTACTTGTGCAAAAAGGGGTAAATGTTATTACAGTTCCATGGAATTTTGATCTTTCAAAAAAATCCCAAGAGCTTCCTGAAAAAGTCGATGGAGTTATCATTTCAAACGGTCCCGGTAATCCCAAATATGTGACTCAAACCATTGAAAATATCCAAAGACTTTTTGATTTAGATCTCCCGATTTTAGGCATTTGCCTAGGCCATCAGCTTCTTTCTTTAGCCGCTTTGGGAGATACGAAGAAGATGAAATACGGTCACAGAAGTCAAAATCAGCCATGCATTATGAAAGACACCAAGAGATGTTTTATTACTACTCAAAATCATGGCTTTGAAGTAAATAAAGTGCCCGAAGGATTTGAGGAATGGTTTATTAATGCAAACGACGGGACAAATGAGGGGATCATTCATAAGGCCAAGCCCATCATGACTGCTCAGTTCCATCCCGAAGCAAATCCCGGACCGGAGGACACAGAATGGATATTCGACTATTTCCTAGGAAAAGTGAAAACTTAAAACGAAAAGCTGAAAACAAATAAATGAATAATAATTTAAAAAAAGATTTAAAATCCAGATCACATCTGTTTGCTTTAGCAATTATTAATTATATCGACACATTAAATAAAGACGATTTAACAATACAGATTATTTCAAAACAGATATTACGTAGTGCTACGAGCATCGGAGCAAACATAATAGAGGCACAAGCTGGAAGCTCAAAGAAAGATTTCACTAATTTCTTTTTTTATGCTCTGAAATCCGCAAACGAAACTAAATTTTGGCTTGAGATTCTCAGAGATTCAAACAAGGCGGACAAACAAACCACTGAAACTCTTCTTAGGGAATCAACCGAAATATCAAACATATTAGGCTCAAGCATATTAACACTAAGGGGGAGAAAGAAGTGACTGTTTTACATTTTTCGTTTTTAGCTTTTAATTTAATATGATTCATAACTCATATAAAAAAATTTTAATATTAGGAAGTGGTGCATTAAAAATCGGTGAAGCAGGAGAATTCGATTATTCAGGCTCTCAAGCTATAAAAGCGTTGAAAGAAGAAGGAATAAAAACTGTTTTGGTTAATCCGAACATCGCGACCATTCAAACCTCTAAATTTCTTGCAGATAAAGTTTATTTCCTTCCTGTTAACGCTTATTTCGTCGAAAAAGTAATCGAAAAAGAAAAACCAGATGGAGTATTAATTTCATTTGGCGGCCAAACTGCTTTAAATTGTGGGCTGGAGTTAAATAAAAATGGTGTATTTAAAAAACACAATGTAAAAATTTTGGGATCTCCAATTTCAGCAGTAGATATTTCAGAAGACAGAAAAAAATTCGCAGAACACCTTAAGAAATTAGGTGTTTATACACCTATCAGCAAGTCTGCAACAAGTGTTCCGCAGGCTTTAAAAATTGCCAAAGAAATAAAATATCCCGTTATGGTACGCGCTGGATTTGCTCTGGGAGGTCAGGGCTCAGGAATCGCCACAAGTGAGGGGGAGCTTGAAAAAATTTTGGAAAAAGCTTTTTCCTTCGTAAAACAGGTTTTGATTGAGAAGTACTTACACCACTATAAGGAGATTGAGTATGAAGTTGTGCGGGACATCGATGATAACTGCGTAACAGTATGCAACATGGAAAACATGGATCCTTTAGGAATTCACACAGGAGAGTCTGTGGTTATAGCCCCAAGTCAAACCTTAACTAACAATGAATACCATAAACTTAGAAGCGTTTCGATAAAAATAGTGAGAAGTCTGGGAATAGTGGGGGAATGCAACGTCCAATTTGCTCTGAATCCTAGTCCCAAAAACGGAGAGCTTGAATACTATGTAATTGAGCTAAATGCCAGACTTTCAAGAAGCTCAGCGCTTGCAAGTAAAGCGACCGGTTATCCTCTCGCATATGTTGCGGCAAAACTTGCTCTTGGGAAAAACCTAACAACGCTCACAAATAAAGTTACAAAGGTAACTCAGTTTTGTTTTGAACCGGCTCTTGACTACGTAACTATAAAACTTCCCAGATGGGACATAAACAAGTTTAAGAATGCAGAAGAAACTATAGGAAGCAGTATGAAATCAGTTGGGGAAGCCATGGGGATAGGGCGCACTTTCGGAGAAGCATATCAAAAAGCAATAAGAATGCTAGACCTTAATTTTGAAGGAGTAGTGAATGACGGCTTTTTCAAAGATTCAACCGATGAAGAGTTGAATCAAGCTTTACACAAGCCTACCCCAAACCGTATTTTCGCGGTTTCCGAAGCGTTTAAAAGGGGCTTTTCTGTAGAAAAACTGTATAGCCTAACGGGTATTGATCCTTGGTTTTTATTTAGAATTAGAAATATTACAGATCATGAAACCCTCCTTCGCATGAAGCTAGAGAAGAGTAAGAAATTTGAATTTAACAAACAAGAACTGCTTGAGTTAAAACAGCTAGGCTTTTCTGATATAAGAATAGGACAATTAGTCGGAAAAAAGGGACTAGAGATAAGAAGTATCAGAAAAAAACTCGGCA
>CAZSXQ010000073.1:0-4134 GCA_964611415.1 uncultured Gammaproteobacteria bacterium | reverse complement strand
TTTGTTGAAAGAGCAGGTCCAAATCCTCCTTCATCACCAATCAGTGTTGAGGCTCCCTTATCTTTCAGAGTCTTTTTAAGCGCGTTGTAAATCGTAACTGCCATATTAAGAGTTTCTCCATAAGGGAGAGATGTCGCAGGTACGATAATAAATTCCTGGAAATCCAAATTATCTCCCGCATGTTTTCCTCCGTTAATAATGTTAAATGCGGGTGTTGGAATGCTGTATCCTACATTTTGTAAAGACGTATATTGTCTTAAATACATAAAAAGGGGAGTTCCAATGCTTTTAGCAGCCGCTTTTGCAACAGCCATAGATATAGGAAGAATTGCGTTTTCTCCCAAATGGCCTTTGTCTGCTGAGCCGTCTATTGAGATAAGATTCTTATCGATGTCGTGCTGTTTTAACGCGTCCATTCCGATTAATTTAGGTCCAAGCACGTTCATAATATTCCTAACAGCTTTTTGAGTCCCTAAGCCGCCATATCTAGAAGGATCTTGATCTCTTAGCTCTTTTGCCTCATATTTACTAACAGATGTTCCCGTGGGGCATGACGCGACACCAATTGATCCGTCATCAAGGATTACGGTTGCCTCAACTGTGGGAATTGATTTCGAATTTAAAATTTCCCTAGCGATGATTTTTTGAATGTTTGCCATTATCTTTGTTTAAATATTATTTCTTCTTTTTGAGAAATTAATTTTCTGACTGTGCCTACTAAGTCAGGGGATACCGATACACTGGTTACCCCGGATTTAATAGCAACATCAAGTATGTCAGAGTAAGACGCAGCTTGCCCGCAAATTGAGGAAGTTATCTTATTCTTCGATGCAGTTTTTATAACTTTTTCAATGGCCCAGAGAACTGCAGGATCTCTTTCGTCAAATTCATGAGCTACTTCGCTGTTGTCCCGGTCGGTTCCTAGGATTAACATTGTTAAATCATTTGTGCCTATTGAGATTCCGTCAATACCATGCGCTATGAATTCCTCTAAAAGGATTACATTGCTCGGAATTTCAACCATCATCCAAAGCTTAAAACTTGGAGAACGGTAAAGTCCTAATCCTGAAATGATTTTCTTGACTTGGAGGAGTTCATTTGGAGTGCGGACAAACGGCAGCATAAGCCATAAATTTTTATAACCTCTTTTATTCCTGACCTGTTTTATGGCCTCAATTTCAAGCTCAAAAACTTCTGGATCGTGGATATAGCGGAAAGCTCCCCTGTATCCCAGCATGGGGTTAGGCTCTATTGGTTCATAGGCTCTTCCCCCTATAAGATTTCTGTATTCGTTGGTTTTAAAGTCCGATGCCCGGTAGACTACCGGGCGGGGATTAAAAGCTAAGCAAAATTTTTCAAGTTCATCTGCCAGCTGATTAATAAATTCTTTCTTTCTTCCGTCTTTTATCATTTTCTTTGGGTGAGTTCCTATTCCTGCCATCATAAACTCAGCCCGGAGTAATCCTACTCCGTCAGCTTTTCTTTTCGACGTTTTATCAGCCAGTTCTGGCTCAGCTAAATTAACATAGACTCTGGTCGCAGTATGAATTTCTTCATCCTCCGAAAGATCTTCAATTTTAGTGAACACAAAGCTCCCGCCTTTAAAAATTTCTCCGGTTGCACCATTTATAGTTATTACGTCGCCGTTTTTAAGAATCTTTGTTGCCTTTGTAGTTCCGACTACGGCTGGGATCCCGATTTCCCTAGAAACAATCGCAGCGTGCGATGTTCTTCCCCCTAAATCGGTAACAATCGCAGATGCTTTTTTCATCGCCGGAACAAAGTCGGGATTAGTTTGTTCAGCGACCAAAATTTCGCCAGGAAGGAGTGTATTAATCTGAGATGATCTTTTGAGTATTCTTACATGCCCGGTTACAATTCCGGGACTTGCTCCGCTTCCTTTGAAAAGTAATGTTCCAAAATCAGCTTTTGTATGTTTTTCTTCGTTTTTTTTCTTAGATATTGTAGTAATCGGCCTTGTTTGAACTAGAAAAACCTCATCTTTTTCTATAGCCCATTCCACATCCTGGGGAAAATAATAATGATTTTCAAGCTTTTTCCCAAGCTTAAAAAGTTCAATTATGTGCTCATTTTTAATTTTCTGTCTTTTTCTTTGTAAGATGGGAACAGACATTTCTTTGTTAACGCTTCCTACTTTTTTCATCATCTGGGTTTGGGAAGAGATTTCTTTAGCTGTTATTTCTCCCGTAGACTTAGACACTTCATAATGATCAGGGGTAGCTTTCCCCTGAACAATCATTTCTCCTAGGCCAAAAACAGCCTCAATTGTAATTTTAGTTTTATCATTAGTCACAGGGTCAATAGTAAACATTACGCCTGAGGAGTCAGATTCAATCATTTTCTGAACAGGAACAGCAATTCCGACTCTGAAATGATCATACTTATTTTCGTGTCTGTAAAAAATTGCTCTTTCCTCAAAGAGTGAAGCCCAGCATTCCTTGACCTTTAAAATGAGATTGGTATCTCCCTTAACATTTAGATAAGTCTCCTGCTGTCCTGCGAAAGATGCATCAGGAAGATCCTCAGCTGTAGCCGAAGACCTTACAGCGACAAGACAGTCTGATAGGGGGCCGCCTAATTTTTTGTAAGCATTATAAATGTCAAGTTTTAAGTCTTCAGAGAGTTCTCCGGTAATTATCTCCTTTTTTATAATTTGAGAAACTTGCTTTAGAGAATGAGGATTTTCAAAATTAAGCGTGTTTAATAAATTTTTAATTTTCTTTTCAAGATTATTATCTTTAAGAAAAGCATAATAAGCCTGTGCGGTAACTATGAAGCCGTTTGGTACCGGAAATCCTGCCTGAGTCATTTCCCCAAGGTTTGCGCCCTTTCCTCCAACGAGCGCGATATCGTTCTTATCTACTTCAGAAAACCAGAGTACATTTTTATGAGGCATTACCTCTTATTATGGTAATATTTGGCTAAATTATCAAGAGGAGAGAGCTATTCTTTTGTCCCCGGGACAATGAGACCAAAAGGCTTATCCGATCCATATGCTTTTGGTCCATAGTCGTTTACGTAATTTGAAATATTTTCTTTAAAAAATGGGGCTTTCGAAGCTTGAATTTTTCCAACAATATAATATGTTACAGCCATAACTCCGGCAAAGCTTAAATTCTCGGGAAGAGAAATATCCCATCTACTGTCAGGTTCTCCGTAGAATTCATTTGATTGACCGAGGGAGATCACGAGTTCTTCATTAGATCTAACAACGAATTTTGCGTGTCTTGCATGTCCCTGACTAAAAGCTCTCAAAGATAAATGAGGACCAAATAGTTCACTTTTCTTAATATCTAACATTGGGCAAATATTCAGATATTTATCAGGAAGTACGAAAGAATAACTACTAAACTTGTCAAAACCTTCCGGAAAATTAAGATTCTCTATGTATTTTTTTATTTCAGTTGGATTCTCCTTTGTAGCAGATAAAATCATACCCATGTACGTCGATGTATTATATGTGTAAGGTTCACTTAGAGACTTAAAAACGTGTACCTCGTCTGCAATTCTTGCAGCGCTGGATTCACCTTTTGTAGTAAGAAGCGTAGTTCGGAGCCCTTTTTCCTTAGCTAATTCTATTTCCCAAACAGAATCTTTTTCTCCGGAAGCTGAAATAATTACCGCTTGTGTTATTAACTTGCTGTCAATTGCTTTTCTGTAAGCAGAAACCATTTTTTTAAAGTTACTTTCGTCAGCAAAAATAGCAGCTTTTTCTGAGAAAAGGATAAGACCTGTGTTATAGGCATTTCCGGATCCGACCACAAACGGAAGATCGTATTCATTAATATCGAATTTCGGAGGGGGAGTTGTCTCAAGAAAATCCAATGCCTTAATTACGCTTTGATCTAAGTTATCAATTTTATCCATTTATTCTTCTCCTCTTTCTTTTTTTCTCTGGTCTTCTGTTTCATCAGGCCTTTCGTAATCGTCTTCAAGTCTAAAAGTTGTGCCTATTTCTGGTGTTGAGACTTCAATAATATCGCAGTCGGTTATTCCTGCCAATCTATGACGTTGACCTAAGGCACAGCTATATCCCTTGTTTAATTCAAGCTCTGTTTCAATAAGTTCGCCTTTAGCATTTTCCCAAATAACTTTTCCCCGTCCTGAAATTAT
>CAZSXQ010000072.1:0-4226 GCA_964611415.1 uncultured Gammaproteobacteria bacterium | reverse complement strand
ATAGGTTCCTGCGACAATAGGGGTATAAGTATCTCGTATAAAATACGACGGATATAGAACTTGATCCTTTTTAAGAGATGACGATTTTTTTATTAAAAACTCTACGTATTCTTTTTGATGAATTGAATATATCGATCTAAGCGAAGCTTCTTCCGGCGCATAAAATTTAGTTATTCCGTTTTTTCTAAGAAAATCGACAATAGCTTCAATCCTATCCGGTTTCTCAGCGTATGGCTCTTTAACTCCATCATATATTTCAAATGGGGGGTTATGTTTTTTATGTATTTCAGAATAAATTATTTTCATGTGACTAAATTACCCAACATTGCCTCAACCTGCTGCAGACTATAATGCGCATTTATAATTTCAGCAGGCAAATACATAAAAGTAAAATCTCTTAGTTTATCCGAAGGCACCGGCTGATTATCACCGATATTTACGTTTTGAACAATAACTTGGGGAATCAGATATCCATCGATTACTCTTTGCGGAATTGCAAAACCCGCTCCATGGCCAGCCCTGTCTGACCTAGACTGATAATTACATTCTGCGTAGATTAACGGCAATTTATCTCCCTCCTCAGGCCTTAAATCCCGCAGGATTTGTACATTTAACATATCAAGAGTCGCAGTCATTAAACCTTTCCCTTGATATCCGTCTTTAGTTCTCCACTCTGTATTTTCAACCAAACTTAGATTGCCATTTTGGTCAGGGATGTCTAATTTCTCTGCTGTTGCAGCTGCTACAATATTTCCTTCAGGGTCCACAACTGCGCTAAGCCATAATCTCTCATCGCCTTCGTGCAATCTTCTTCTTAAATTTTCAATCTCTTCATAGCTCCAGCCGAAAGTGTCGCTCCAGAGATCATAAACTTGCTCAGCTTGGTCAGCATTAAAAGTACTAACAAATCTATATCCTTGGTCTATCACCTTCTGTACTCTTCTTTCTGGCGCTTCGGTTGGAACTGATCTATCTTTTTCAGTAGACCAAACCATCTCGCCCACGGGGACAATAGGATCCCTTTCTGGTGCATTTTTAGCGATATAAATCAACCATGATCTATATCCCGTAAATTCACTAACATCCATTGCAACCTCTAAATGAACACCTTCCGGTGAAGCAAGAATCTCACCTAGGGTATCCGGAGATATTAACCCTCTCATTATCGCTCTAGAAACATCACCTTCTCCATCAAGCATAGCAGTCATATCTCTAAAGGCAGCTAGTAAAGACGTAGAATCATCTGAATATCCTCTATTTTCATAAACTCTGTTAAACGGACGAATTTCTCGTCCTAATTTTCCAGTACTTGAAAATATTTCTTCTGACTGTTCCCTATCAATAGAATGAGCCAATGAAGGTCCATCCAGCATTGTTGACAGAGCACTTCTTCCCATAACTTGCTCTAAAGTTAAAGCATCAGGTACAACTCGCAGACACCCTAAATCTCCAGCATGAACCGCTCCCGAGGAAGATAAACCGCCTGGAATTAATCTTAAATTTTGACCCGAGATTCTATTTTGTTCTGCTACCATAGTTTTTCTCCATTTATGCTGATAAGTTTTTTCTCAACATTTTCGAATGCACTAAAAAACCCCTCCAGAGAGGGGTTTGTCTTATTCTAGGATGGTTTTTTAAACCAAGACAAAGCCCCTCGGAGAGAGGTTTCTCTTGACCTTCTTAGAATTCAAAATAACAAATTTAAACATTTGTAAAAGAGATTATCTCAAAAGAAAAAACAAAAATCAAGCCAGCTGGAATTTACTGACTAAATAATATATTTTTTCTTTATTTTCTTCTGTAACTAAAACCTCCACCAAACCAACGTCTGGTTGTCCATAAAAAACTGTAAAACCGAGGGGCGCAAAAAGCATTACTGGTAAAAATGACAGATCTTCTTCTCCTTCTATCAGGAGAACTTGTCTTTTTCTCTCTCTAAAGGCTAAGCGCACAGACTCAAACAAATCCCAACTAATACTTCCGGGAGGATTTTGAGCAGTCAATGCTTTAATATCTTGCTCAAAGTCTAATTCGGAAAGCTTATCAAATTCTTTATGTCGCTGTACTTGGAAATCTATTATTGATAAAAATTGTCCAATACCTTCTTGGTTAAACTTCTTAGCAGTAACATCTCCAACAGTTATTGTCTTTTCCGGAATTAAGCCGGGAGGAACAGAGTCTAAGATTTTACCAAATGGCTTATGAAGTTCTGGACGTAGATCCTCTGGGAGTATCAATTTCTTGTTTTTCCAATCAGATTTAATATAAAGCCTACCATCACGGTTAATTTCTCCATTTCTAATTCTGGTTGAAGAAATATATTCCCCATCCTGGGCTTTTTCCATTTCTATAACTTCTATCTCAAGCGGGGATAAGCCAAGCTCTTTTCTTTTCTCGTTAATTTCAATTGCTGTTTTTTCCGTTTGATATGTAACAGCAATTGCTCCCGGACTAAACTCGCTCGTTAAGAGTGGTTCATACGCTTGATTTATAGAAACGGTCTCAACTCGCGATGAAGCTCCATGTGAGTCTAAGAAAGTTATTACGGCATTTTTTCTAACTTCGAAGCTTTGGGTATCAGCATTTTTAAAAGATTTTATATAGGAATTGCTTGTAATTCCCAACAGAACCTTATCAGAGAGATTTAAGATATCTTTAATAAAACTTTTATGACCTTTGTGAAGGAGATCAAATGTTCCCCCGCAAACAATTAAATCATACTTTTTCACTAGGGGAATTATTACAGAATCTGAAGTTCTTTTGCAACTTTTAGGAGATATTCAATTTGTTTCGCAAATTATCAAGCATTTCCTTAGTCATTTCAGCTAAGCCAAATTTAGGCTCCCATCCCCAGTCCGATCTAGCCTGCGAATCGTCAATTGATTTTGGCCAGGAATCTGCGATTGCTTGGGTATGATTTGGTTCATAGGTAACGCTAAAATCAGGAATTAATTTTTTAATCTCTGCTACCAGTTCGTCCGGAGAAAAAGTAATACCTGCGAAATTATAGCTAGTTCTCACTGTTAACTTAGATGGATCAGCTTCCATCAGTTGAATAGTTCCCAAAATAGCGTCCGCCATATACATCATTGGGAGATATGTTCCCGGTTTAAGCGGACAAACATATTTTCCCTCCTGAAGTGCTGCATAAAAAATATGAATTGCATATTCTGTAGTTCCATCTCCCGGATCTGCTTTCCAACCATTGATACCGGGATAGCGCAAGCTTCTGACATCTACCCCATACTTATTGAAATAATATTGACATAAAAGCTCTCCGGAAACTTTTGCAACACCATAAACAGTAGTTGGTTCTAAAACTGTATGCTGTGGGGTATTTTCCTTTGGCGTAGTTGGTCCAAAGGCTGCAATAGAACTTGGCCAAAAAATCTTTAACTTCGCGTCTTTTGCGACCTCCAAAACATTTTTCAGCCCATCAAGGTTTACCTCCCAAGCAAGTTGGGGATTTTTCTCACTTCCTACTGAGAGTATTCCGGCGAGGTGATACACGGTATCGATATCATGTTTTTTGACTAAACCAACCAGCTCATCTTTCTTCGTAACATCAGCTTTTTCTAATATTCCATCAAAATTATCCGGAACTTTGGAATGTCCAGCGGCAATAACACTATCGTTGCCATATTTTTCTTGCAAAGCTAGGACAAGCTCGGTTCCTATCAGTCCAAAAGCTCCAGTTACTAAAATCTTTTTCATTATAATCCTAACT
This sequence comes from uncultured Gammaproteobacteria bacterium, assembly GCA_964611415.1. GTDB lineage: Bacteria > Patescibacteriota > Microgenomatia > Levybacterales > UBA12049 > 2-01-FULL-39-10-A. The sequence continues at coordinate 499 of CAZSXQ010000072.1, read as the reverse complement.
CCTCTTTTACTTTCTTAAATGCGTCTATTCCTTTGTCCAGATCTTCTTTAGAATGAGCTGCTGACGGAATTACTCTAATTCTCGCAGTTCCTTTTGGTACAAATGGAAAAACAATGGGTGTTGCAAATACGTCTCGTTCAAAAAGCTTGACGCTAAACTCCTTAGCTTTTTCCTCGTCTCCAATCATTACTGGTGTAATTGGAGTCTCGGTATGTCCTGTATCAAAACCAATTTTCTTAAATTCTTCCCGTAAATAATTTACATTTTCCCATAATTTATCGACTACTTCGCTTGAGTTTTGCAAGATCCTAATTCCCTCTAACGCTGCTGCAGTGTCCGGAATAGATGGGGCTATGGAAAATAGTCTTTGGCGGGCTTTTAATTTATAAAATCCGATTAATGTCTTATTTCCTGCGATAAAACCACCAAGAGAAGAAAATGCCTTAGATAAACTCCCCACCTCTATATCAATTTGCCCGACCAGTCCAAAATGATCCAC
>CAZSXQ010000071.1:0-4275 GCA_964611415.1 uncultured Gammaproteobacteria bacterium | reverse complement strand
ATCTCCTGCTCCCATAGTAATCACTACCGTATTCTTATCATAATTTTGGGAAGACAGGTATTTTACCATATCGGTCTTATTTGACAAATAGCTCGCTTTCTTAACTAACTTTTTTACTTCATCAACCAAGAGGCTTGAAGAAAAATTAGGATCTATTTCTTCTCTGAAAGAAGGGAATATTTCAGTAATAATTACTTCATCTGCATCGGAAAATGAGACGGAGAAATCTTTAAATAATTTTTTTGTTCGTGAATACATATGAGGCTGAAAAACTACGACAATCTTATGCTTTGGAAAATTCTTCCTAAAAGCCTGAATCGTTTTTTTAACTTCTTCTGGATGATGTGCATAGTCGTCATATAAGAGTCCTCCCGCAGGAAGATTTCCTATGAATTCCGATCTTCTTTTCGTCCCTCTGAACACACTTATTCCTTTTTTTATCTGTTCGACAGATAACCCAATCTCCAACCCAACAACGATTGCACCAAGCGCATCCAAGGCATTCTGCTCTCCAAACACTCCTATTGAAAACTGTCCTAAAAGAGTTCCTCCTGACTTTACCCAAAAAAACATTTTTTCAGGAGATGAACTAATTCTCTCCAGCGAATAAAGATTATCAGGAGATAAACCATAGGTAATTTTTCTGCCTTCGTAAGAAGCAATAAATTTCCTATTCTCTGATCCGTCTCCGCAAGCAACCATAACTCCGTCCGCTGGAAGTTTATTAACAAAGTCTAGAAAAACATTCCTAACATCGTCTATTGTGTCGAATATATCCGGGTGGTCGAAATCAATATTAGTTACCAGTATTATCTTGGGATTTTGAAATAGAAATTTCGGGGTCTTATTGTGAACTACATCCGCTACGTATTCATCAGCTTCTGCAACAAAATAATCTCCTTTACCATAATGGCCTGAAGACCCAAGAGAAGGAATCTCTCCTGTGCCGATAACATAAGAAGGATCCATGTTATTCTCCCTAAGAAGAGTCGCTATCATTGCAGTTGTAGTCGTTTTTCCGTGTGATCCCGCAACTGAAATTCCTACAAATTTCCTGCCGAAAATTTCTCCTTCCTGAAAAATTCCCAGCCCATCGCCTTGATTTAAAACACTTATGTTATTTTCTACCGCGGTTTGAACTTCAATATTTTCCAGCCCGCCATGCGCTCCGGTGGCAATAACTAAGTCTGCTCCTATTACATTGTCTTTGGAAAATCCAACACTTGGCACTATTCCGGCCCTTATAAGCTCCTGGTCTGTAATAAATGGCTCTTCCACATCAGAACCCGTAACCTCAAAACCTGCCTCTTTAGCAATTATGGCCAGGGGAGCAATTCCGACCCCCTTAACTCCTACAAAATGTATTTTTTTTATATCTTTTTTATTCATAGTTCGATTTTACTCACTATTGCCCTGAGCTTGCCGAACGGGTCATTTTCTCGTGTCCAGTGCATTTTTAATTACGGCGTATTCATCCCAAGGCAATTCTTCTTTTCCAAAGTTCATAGTTTTTTCATGAGATTTTCCCGTAATTAAAACCAGGTCTCCCTCTCCTGCCATTTCAATTGCTGCGTTTATCGCTTCTCTTCTATCCGGCATAGTAAAAACTTTTGCATCTTTCTTTTTTATTCCTCCATGAATTTCTTCGATTATTTTATTTACATCCTCGCTCCTGGGATCCTCAGCAGTTAAAATAAGTATGTCAGAATACTTTGATGATGTTTCTCCCATGAAAGGACGTTTCGCATGATCTCTTTCCCCAGCTGAACCAAAAACATGAATTAGACGGCCTTTAATTTCCTGTCTTAAAGCACTTAGGAGCTGTTCAAAAGCATTTGGAGTGTGAGCGAAATCAATTACAACGGCAAACTTTCCATCGTATACAAAGTCCAATCTCCCTAAAGGCATTCTGAAAGTTTTAATGGCATCTTTTATTTGTGCGTCTGTAATTCCTAATAATCTGGCGCAAGAAACAGCAGCAAGTGCATTTAATTTACTAAAATCTCCCAGAAGAACCCGGGACTCTATTTTAAAATTCGCCGGATTTACATCTGCAGTTTCGCTCATTCCATAAGTTATCCAATTTTTACTGCTTTTTGTATTTTTTGCATCTGAAAGCATAGTGTATGATCCATCATCCCTATTAACTATTGCTACATCAGCTTTTATTAATAATTTTTCTTTTGTTTTAAGATAATTGTCATAGGTTTTATGATAATCTAAATGTTCACTTGTAATATTTGTTAAGACTCCAATCTTAAAAGGCACCCCCCAATCCCTATGTTGATCCAAAGCATGGGATGTTACTTCCATTACGAAATATTTAGACTTGGCGCGGACTGCTTTTTTTAAAATACTTTGTAAGTAAAAAGGGGTCGGAGTCGTAACATGAAAACCGGTTTCATATTTTTTGTCGCCCACATTTGCACCGATACTGGTAAGCATAGATGATGAAATCCTGTTTTCTCTTAAGATATGGTAGATAAGATTAGCTGTTGTTGTTTTTCCATCAGTTCCAGTAACTCCAATTACAAACATTTTCCGTCCCGGGAAAAAGAAAATAATATTAACTAGAATTGCATTTATTAAGTGATAAATATTTTTTACTTTTTGAAACATTTTGTTAATTATACCTCTTTACTAGCTTTGTTTTCTCTTTACATCCCAAAATTTACCCCTGCGGCATAACTTATCGCTGTCTTTTGAATCTAGCAAAAGCATTTCAACTACTCTTTCCAGAAATAAAGTATTTTGAGAACCCTTTACTAAAACTACGTCATCTTTTTTGATCAGGCCTTCAATCTGCGTCTTAGCTTCTTTATAAGACTCAAATGATTTATATTCAAAGCCTGATCTTTCGAGAACTGGAGCAACATAAGATTTAGTCATGGGACCTATCAATATGACGAAATCCAAATTTTTCGGGATTTCTCTAGCCATAAGTTCATGCTGGATTTTACTTAAAGATCCAAGCTCTCTCATGTCCCCCAAAACTCCAACTTTTCTTCTACTTTCAGAGATTTGAGGAATTACTTCTAACGCCCCGACCGCTGCCTCTAACGAAGAGTTATAGGAGGAGTCGATAATGGTAGTGTTTTTAATTCCTTTAAAAATAGAGAATCTCCCCGGAGGAAGCTCAAAGTTTGATATTAATAGATCTATAGAATCTTCTACGCTTATTCCAAAAGAAAATGCTGCGGCAATCGATAAAACAAATGAATAAGCGAAATATTTCGGAAGAGGTCTGGGAACAGTTATTTTATAGTCATCTTTAAGAAACGTAAAATTAACTTCGAATTGTTCTCTTGATATCCCAATACTAGAAATGTAAAAATCTGCGCTAGGTAATTTTGCTGAGACAGTAATAATTTTTGATTTCAGCGGAAGTAAATCCGAGATTAAAGAATCGTCCAGATTAACTACGCTTATGCCTGACTCATTGATTGATTTAAGAAGCTGTCCTTCTTCCTTAGCAATTAAACTCAGAATTTCTTCCTTTCTCTTCGTAAAGTCTTTGCTATCTACGAATGGATCAAAATTAAAACTATGCTCAACTGATATGTTGGTGATTACTCCCATGTGTGGTTTTACAATACCTAATAGATACTCCATATTTTTAGGCTTCTTAGGACTATCTATTCCCATCTCCACTACGTAAATATCGTACTTTTTATAATCAGCAATAACTCTTATAGGAGCCATTATCAAAGCTCTTAACCAATCTCTTAATCCAGTTTCCTTAAGATCAAGATTTAAGATATTTAGCGGAATCCCGGTTTCGCTATTTTTGCCCTTACTGTGTTTTACCTCGTATTTTTTACCAAGAATTCCTGAAATGAGCCAAGCAGTTGAGGTTTTCCCGCTGCTGCCTCCAACTCCAATTATTTGAGGGTTAATTTTTTTCAATTGTAACTTTGCAAAAAAACGTATGTATAAGAGTACTATTGGTGTTAAAAAAAAATTCATATTACTGGTCGGGTGAAATTCCAAAGTATGTAAATAGCCCTTGTGCTATTCCAAAGAATATAGGTGCTGCAGTTTCCGCTCCATAGATTGCCGTTGTCGGCCTATCAAGAATCACTAACATTACAAACTCTGGATTTTTTACAGGAGCAAATCCAATAAACGAAGCTATGGTCTTATTAGGATCATAATGCCCTTCAACGGGAATAGAAGCAGTTCCTGTTTTTCCTGCCACCTCGTACCCCTTTGGCTTTGCCCATTTCGCTTCACCTTTGTTTACTGCATTCACTAGAACTTGTGTCATAACTTTGG
>CAZSXQ010000070.1:0-4309 GCA_964611415.1 uncultured Gammaproteobacteria bacterium | reverse complement strand
CGAGGAAATATACGGAAATATTAATGAAGCTCTTCTTGCTAATTCATTCGGAAGAATCAGGCTTAGACAGCCTATTCAAGTGAGAGTTTCTGAGGAAATTATCGAAACATCAGTCGGGCGTCTTATGTTTAACGAGTATTTGCCGGAAGCTCTTGGATTTATAAATGAGCCTATTAAGGCTTCAGGAATCAAGAAAATCATTACCAAGGCAAAAAATATCGCTACTTCCCTAGAGGTAGAGGTGCTAATAGACAGAATTAAAACTTTAGGGTTTTATGGCTCAACCGTTTCGGGAATTTCGGTGTCCGTTTTTGATACGGCACTTACTGCAGAAAAACCAAGATTAATAGCAGAGGCAGAAGCTAAAATTACTGATATTGATTCCGAGTATCAAAAAGGTCTTATTACTAATGAAGAAAGAAAAAGACTCTCAAATGAAGTTTGGATGAAGACTACGGAGATAATTGCAGATGTTACCTGGGATTTGCTTAAACCAGGAAACGTTATTAGAACTATTATTGATTCAGAAGGAGCTAGGGCCGGAAAAGAACAGTTAAAACAGCTTTCAGCCATGAGAGGTTTGATCTTAGATCCGCTTGGAAAAATCGTTGAGCTTCCTATCAAATCAAATTTCCGGGAAGGATTGTCAATTTTTGAGTATGTAGCTTCAGCCAGAGGTTCAAGAAAGGGACTTACCGATTCAGCTCTTAAGACCGCAAACGCAGGATATCTAACAAGACGGCTTGTGGACGTATCTCATGACATGATTGTCCGAGAGCAAGATTGCGGAACTAAATCAGGAATTAAGATCTCAGCCTCTGATCCGCAAAGAACTCAGGCATTTGCAGATAGGATTATTGGAAGATTTGCAGCCGAAAATATTGTATCTCCAAAAACTAAGAAAACAATTGTAAAAGCAGGAGAAGAAGTAACCGAGGATAAATTGGCGGAGATTGTTGCAAATGATATCGAAGAAGCAGTTGTAAGATCTGCAATTACCTGTGAGCTTAAATACGGAATGTGTGCACGCTGTTACGGATGGGATTTCTCAACAAAGAGAAAAGTTGAGTTAGGAGTACCAGTGGGAGTGGTTGCCGCGCAGTCCATCGGAGAGCCTGGAACCCAGCTTACTATGCGTACAAGATACGTTGCAGGAGCTGTAATGCAGGACGTTACTCATGGTTTGCCAAGAGTAGAAGAACTTTTTGAAATGAGAACTCCAAAAGCTCTTTCGCCTATCGCAGAGCTTTCAGGAAAGCTTAAAATTGAGACAAATGATGACGGATATGTATTAAAAATAACAACTCATAGAAAACCTGCAGAAGAGAGAGAATATTTCGTTCCATTAGCTGCTAATTTGACAGTTGAAGACGGACAGGAAGTTACTATCGGAACCCAATTTGCTCAAGGATATTTGGATCCTAAGGAAGTTCTTAAGATTTCAGGATTAATTGATTCCCAGCGATATGTCATAACAGAAGCCCAAAAAGTGTACGAATCTCAGGGAATTGCAATTAATGATAAGCATTTTGAGGTAATTCTTAGAAAAATGAGTGATAAGGTTGTAGTTGAAACAGTAGGCGACACCACTCTTATTCCGGGAGACTTTATTACAAAAACCAGATTTGAAGAGATTAACGGAGAGGTATTGTCTCAAGGCGGAGAGCCTGCAACAGCAAGACAAACTATTCTTGGAGTCACAAAGTCATCCTTATTCTCTGACTCATGGCTCTCAGCTGCGTCATTCCAGGAAACAACAAAAGTATTAACTGAGGCTTCTTTAGAAGGAGCAGAGGATAAGTTAATTGGATTAAAAGAGAACGTTATCATAGGACGTCTTATCCCGGTTGAGGGAGAAGGAATTGGAGTAATTGAGCCCGTTGTGAACAGGGAAGATATTCAGACAGTTGAAGAAACACCCCCAATTAGCGTATAATGCAATACTACAAATACATACCAATAAATAAATATTTCAATATTTGTAGTATTTGAAATTTGTAGTATTTGTTTATTACGACTGAAAGGAGTTTATGCCAACATTATCACAGTTAACAAAATACGGAAGAACAAAAAAAGTAAAAAAGGTTCGCGTAACCGGCCTTAGAAAGCTATATAACGCGAAAGATAGAGTATATACCGAAGTAAATTCTCCGCAAAAAAGAGGAGTTGTCACTTTGGTTAAAACCATGACTCCGAGAAAACCTAATTCAGCTCTCCGAAAAGTAGCCAGGGTTAAGCTTTCAAACAGAAGTGAGGTCACAGCCTATATCATGGGCGAAGGCCATAGTCTTTCTGAGCACGGAATAGTTTTAGTCCGTGGCGGAAGAGTTAAGGATTTAGCAGGAGTAAAATATCATATTGTCAGAGGAAAATATGATCTTGCCGGAGTAGCAGGAAGACAAAGTTCCAGATCTAAATATGGAGCGAAAAAAGGCGCAAGTGCAGCACCGAAAGTAGCAATAGGAGTGCCTGCAGCAGCACCGGAAGCACCAGCAGAAGGAGGAGTTACTGCTTAAATTGACCTAATTTCTAATTAACCTAATTGACCTAAATTGGTACGATTGGGATTTGTTTAGAAATTAGAATAATTAGAGCAATTAGAAATTTTCAGGATATGAGACACGCAAAAGTATCAAAAAAAAGACAACTTGAAGGAGATGCAGTTTACAATTCTAAGATTGTAGCAAAGCTAATCAATAATATTATGGTTGACGGTAAAAAAACCATAGCTCAAGGCATTGTTTACAAAACCTTCGACATATTGGCAAAAAACCCTTCGGCAAGCTCAGGGCAAGATAAGGCATTGGATATTTTTGAAAAGGCTATCCAAAACGTAGGACCAAAAACAGAAATTAAAGCTCGCCGCGTAGGAGGAGCATCTTATCAAATCCCAATAGAAGTCAGAGGAGACAGAAGGACTGCATTGGCGCTCAGATGGATAATTGAAGCAGCAAGAGCAAAAGCAAATAAAGATTTTCATACTTTTGAAGAAAAATTAGCTTCGGAAATTATAGCCGCAGCAGAAAATTCAGGAGAAGCAATCAGAAAAAGAGATAATGTCCACAGAATGGCCGACGCCAATAAAGCCTTCGCCCACTTCCGCTGGTAATTTTTTCTCCAGGATAGTACAATACCCACCTAACCGACTCTTTTTCAACAAGGAGATTGGAATGTCGTATACCTTAACAAGCGCCCCGCAGGCCACTAGGCCACTGACTATCTCGGTCCAGCCACGAGCTAAGACCACTCTTACCTTCAAGGCAGAAGGAGGTGTCCTCACTCGAACTCTCAACACCGAACAACTCACCCGATTAGTCGATAAATTCCATCGAGCCCTCTCGGGTGACCGTACTCGTTTTGACTTGGAGACATCTAAAAGAGCTCTAGTCATCAAGGCTGTGGTTCGGGGCAGACAGGTTTTTTTCGAAGTCGGTGCCGTCAAAGTAGAAGGCATCTACTTCTTTGTTGAAACGACCTTTGATCGCCACGAATTTGAGAAATTCATCGCTTGGCTCGAGGTTCAGCTTTACAGACATGAGACTGTGTCAGGATCCGAAGACCCCTCGCCTGACTGGCAACTTAACTTCGACGACCTGGAACTTCTCTAGTCTACACCCAGTCACCGACACTCTCTTCACCGAGGTGTCGGTTTTTGTATGTAGTACAATCCCTCAACGTTCATTAATAGTTCTCGAGGTATTCTGTGACTAATCTCCCGCAGTACTATGAAACTGGTGATGAGGTGCACACACCTGGAGGAGTCATAGGCATAGTCAAAGGTCACCAGCAAACAGATGGGGAGACCATCATTCTACTCAAGCGTAGCCCACTCACTCCCTGGTTCCTCTGGCTTACCGCCATCTTCAGTGGTGAAACCCAATTCACCGATACCGAGGCCAATCAAAAGGTGTATATAAACATGAGTCGCATTAGACGACTCCTAAAAGCCGCCCGGTCTGGCCGCTTCTGAGTTAGTCCGGCAAGTGCTATAACCTAGCCTTGCCGGTGTATAATTCTGCAGTACCCCATCACTCTCACAAGGAGAACTAATACCAATATGTACGAGTACCGATTTGCAGTCGACACCGGAGATGTGGTCACCCTGCCTGGCGGCCAACTGGCAGTAGTCACAAGTTGGGATATCACCGGATTCGGTCATTCTATTGAAGTCCGGTTACTTCCTTTGACTGCCAATCCGTTGACACATCTTTTCACCTGGCTCAAAGGCCCCGTCTGCGATCGTGATATTAACCTACTCACACCAGTCGGCAGCCTCATCGGCTAATCGAGGTTACCGGCAGCGCGTCAA
>CAZSXQ010000069.1:0-4315 GCA_964611415.1 uncultured Gammaproteobacteria bacterium | reverse complement strand
CTGATAAAGCTGAGCTGCGAGAGTTTTATTGTGAGAGATAATAAGAGTTGGGCGCTGTAATTTTTGGATCAAATTCGCCATAGTAAAGGTTTTTCCGCTGCCTGTAACACCCAGGAGAACCTGGTGCTGGTTACCATTTGTTATGCTTTTCGTAAGCTTTTCTATAGCCTCTGGTTGGTCTCCGCCAGGTTTATAATCTGATTTAAGTTTAAAATTCATATGTTAGATTTTAACATATGAAACTTAGAAAAATTAGAAGGCTTTATTTACGAAGCGCAGGTTGCAGTTATTCTTATTTCCGAAGGACCCAAAACAACTGGCGGAATCTCTATATCAAAAATTATTTGTGGCGTAACATATCTCGCTCTATTACCTGAAAAAGTAGTTAATCCAGATTTTTCAATTGTTCCATCATCAAAAAGGACTATTTCATTATTTCCTCCATCTATTTCAGTTGTATCAAATACTAACTTCCCATCATTTTCTCGTAAATTCAATGCACCTTCAATATGACCAAGATAACTTTGTGATCCGCCAATTTTAATAGGCGGATTAAGTCCAGGGTCAACCGTAGTAGATCCTGATCTTTTCAAGGAGTTAGTACCACAATCGACTAAATCTCTTACACCGTTAACCTGATTGGCGTTTCTAAAAGCTGCATTAATCCCTGTTGCAGCAGCGAGACCAGTCGCTGAAGCAATACCAATTAAAGCTAAACGTGCTAAGGAAGAAGGTATTGATCTTCTATGGTATAAATCATTGTCTGGCAACATAATTGTTTGTAATGCTATCAAATACTTATCTTATAGTCAATCTTGAGAGAAATATTGACTACCTCTGACCCACTTTGTCATCTTGCAAAATTCTTGTATTTTTCGCATAATTTTCTCATACACTTTACAGTGTAAGCGGTAAGTCACCTCAGGTGACCTGTCCTAATAAACTATGCCAGGAGTTTTATACCGAAAAGAAAGAGAAGTTTTAGAATATCTTGCCCAATTCCAAAAGCAATACGGGTATTCTCCAACTCTGACCGAAATCTCCAAAGCTACGGGCCATAAAAGTAATTCTACTGTTCACACAATTATTAGAGCCCTTGTTGAGAAAGGTTATGTTCAGAAAGTAGACGGCAATACCAGAGTTCTTAAAATACTTGATGAAAAAGCTGCGTTAGGTCTACTTGGTCAGCAGCCTTCAATTGAGCTCCCTTTGATGGGTTTTATAGCCGCAGGGCGTCCCCTAGAACCGCATACGGATCCAAATGCCACATTCCAGATATCAGCGTCAATGATTTCCGGTAAAAAGACAGCATATGTGCTTCAGGTTAAGGGAGAGTCTATGATAGAAGACGGAATTTTAGATGGGGATTATGTAGTAATTGAAAAGTCTGAAATTGCTAGCAACGGAGACATAGTAGTGGCGTTAGTCGATGATAATCTAGCTACGCTTAAAAAGTTTTATAAAGAAGGGGAGAGGGTGGTCTTAAAGCCCGCAAATTCTACAATGGAGCCAATTTATCCAAATAGCCTCAAAATTCAAGGCATTGCTGTCGGCGTCGTCCGCAAGTTTAAAATCTATTAGCCCCGATCCGCTTGATTTTTTCTTTGATTAATTCTTCTAAAAACAAAGAACAAAACTGCAAATATCAAGAGAGTAAATACGACCGTTTGAAATTTGTTAAAGAATATCGCAACGGTTTTCCAATTTTTTCCCAAGTGATATCCTAAGAGTACCAAGGTTGAGTTATAAATTATCGAAGCCAGTATAGAAGCTAAAATATATTTTCTAAATTGAATCTTACAAACTCCAGAAGCTACAGAAGTCCAAGCTTTAAGGCCGGGTGTCAATTTTGCAAAGAAAACAATAGGACTTCCGTATTTTCGTAGTAAATCCGTAGCTCTTATATAGTCTTTTTCTTTTAAGAAAATAAATTTACCGTATTTTTTGACTGCTGTAAGAATTACTGTCTCCTCGAGAAAATACCCTATATAGTAGGCTATAACTCCGCCCACTAAATCCCCTAGAACACTAGCCAGAATAATGAAAGGGACCGAAAGGGTGCCCTGGCTTGCTAGAAATCCTGCAAAGGGAAGAGTAGCCTCGGTAAAAAGGGGGACAAAATCGGAGTTGAACATCATTATTAGAAATATTCCGATGTATCCGAAGGAGCTAACGAAAGACGTTAGATTTTCAAGCATTTTAGGTGATTTTTTCTTCTTTGAAGGTTTCTTCCAATTCTTTGTAATCGGTAGTCACATCTTTCGCTTTTGCTTTCTTAAGTTTATGTCTGGCAAATTCAATAACCATAGGTAAAAGTGAAAGGCCTATTATTGCAAAGATGGCGATCTCCAGATTCTTCTTTACAAACGAGTTGTTACCCAGGAAATAGCCTGCTAGCATGAGTGAGGTTACCCACATGAAGGCTCCTACTACGTTGTACTTAATAAAAGTAGAATAGTTCATTTTTCCGATACCGGCTACGAAAGGTGCAAAAGTCCTGACGATTGGAACAAACCTGGCAATAATAATAGTTTTTGCTCCGTATTTATCATAAAACTCACGGGTCTTTTCAAGATATGCTTTATTAAATACTCTTGAGTTTTCCCTGCTAAATACTTTTGGCCCCAGTTTATTTCCGAACCAGTAGTTAACTGTGTCGCCAAGAATTGCAGCTGAAAGAAGAACTACGTATGATGTAAAAACATTCAAAAAACCAAGCCCTGAAAAAGCGCCTACAATAAAAATCAATGAATCTCCCGGAAGGAATGGGGTTACGACTAATCCTGTTTCTGCAAAAATTATAATGAATAGAATGACGTAGGTTAAAGGACCAAAAGCGTCGATAATAATGCCTAGATAGTCTCCAACATGAAGGAAATAATCTGCTACCTGAAGTATGATCTCCATTACCTAAAAATTGTAGCAACTATATCCGGTAATTAGCAACTAGCTGTTGGTTAATGATAAAATAACGTCTATGAATATAGGAACATTGTTTATAGTTGCAACACCGATCGGGAATTTAGGAGATATTACTCTCCGTGCAGTAGAAATATTAAAAACCGTAAGCTACATTGCTTGTGAAGATACCAGAAAAACAGGCATTCTTCTTAAAGCAATTGGAGTAACTCATAAGCCTATGCTCATTTCTTATTATGAACAGACAGAGCAAGCAAGGGTTCCTAATATTTTAAACATTCTAAGAAACGGTCAGAATGTGGCACTGGTTTCTGATTCGGGGACTCCTACTATTTCTGATCCTGGTTTTAGACTGGTTCGTGAAGCGGTAAGAGAAGAAATTGATGTTATTTCTGTTCCGGGCCCCTCAGCTTTAATTTCGGCACTTGCCTCCTCAGGACTTCCGACTGATAAGTTTATATTTCTTGGGTTTCTGCCCAAAAAAGAAGGAAATAGAAAAAAACTTCTTCAAAATCTAAAAATAGCCAATGAAAAACTAGAAGCAACAGTAATAATTTATGAAGCACCGCATAGAATTGTAAAAACGCTTGGCTCTGTCCATTCTGTATTTGGTAACATTCCTATTTCTATTGCAAGGGAGCTCACTAAAATACATGAAGAGAAAATTTCGGGTCCAATAGAGGATTTTATAGAGAAATATCAAGAGTTTTCTCCAAAAGGGGAGTTTGTGGTTCTTTTTAGTCCTAAGACCTAATTTGTGACTCTATTTCAAGAAGTCTATTGTATTTAGCAATTCTTTCTCCTCTTGCCGGGGCGCCAAACTTGGCATAATCAGCTCCAATTGCCACAGCCAGATCCGCTATGAAGTCATCGTTTGTCTCGCCAGACCTATGAGATGCAACTAACTTTATACCCGCGTTTCTGGCTACTTCTGCAACCGCTATGGTTTCTGTAACGGTTCCTATTTGGTTAGGTTTTATAATTACGCCTCCAATAGCATTCTTACTGATTGCTTCCTGAAGCCTTATAGGATTTGTTGCAATAAGATCATCTCCGACGATCAGTGTATTTTTCGCCGTAATATTATTTAGACTTTGCCATCCTTCCCAATCATCTTCGCCAAACGGATCCTCGAGAAAAAGAAGATTAAATTCTTCATTTAGACCTTCATAAACTGTTACGAGTTCGTCTGATGTCATTCCGGCTTCTTTATCTTTTATGGTATATCTTCCGTTATTGTGAAAGTTATTTGCTGAAGCATCGATTCCAAAGAAAACATCGTAATTTAGCCTGTATCTAGTAGCACTTATAGACTCACTCAGCATAACAAAGGCATCTCTGTTTGTTGAAAGAGCAGGTCCAAATCCTCCTTCATCACCAATCAGTGTTGAGGCTC
>CAZSXQ010000068.1:0-4367 GCA_964611415.1 uncultured Gammaproteobacteria bacterium | reverse complement strand
ATTCTCGTGATATTCATTTCTAAATGCATCCGAATGTCTTAATTGCTGTCTTTCTAAAGTTTCAACACCCATAAAAAAACTCCTCTTTAGAACGCTAGGATTTTAACGTTCTCTCGAGGAGTGTTATAAGCTTAAATAACCAAAATAACTCTTGCTCGAGAGAAAATGTTGGTCGGTCTTCGGACTTTTACCGCTGCGGCACAGTTGTGGAATCAAACCACATTCCCAAATAATTTTTTGACCTTCCCGCCATTTTATGCAAATTTGAAATGGCAGTGGTCTTAGCAACAAATACCACTAATGTACTAAATTAGTGATCAGACTGTATCCAGATAATTTCTTTGTTTTTTTCTCCAAAATTCACAAATCTTGCCATTGTAAACAATAAATCTGAGAGTCTATTAAGATACATAATTATGTTTTTATCAATCGGTTCTTTTTCAGATAATGTAACTATTTTTCTCTCCGTTCGTCTTGAAATAGTTCTTGCAAAATGAAGAGTTGCGCCTGTTTTTCCTCCGCCGGGTAGTATAAAATTTGAAAGAGCCGGCAAGTCGTTTGTCATCTCATCAATTGATTTTTCAAACTCTTTTACTCGATTTCCTAAATATCCTAAAGTCTTTGATGTTGGATTTGCAAGAGAAGAGCCAATGTCAAATAAGTCATTTTGAATCTTAATAAGTTCCTTATTTATTTTTAATTTTTCCGCAATAATGACTCCGATAATACTATTTAGCTCGTCTACGGTCCCGTACGCCTCAACCCTTAAACTTGCCTTAGAAACTCTCTGTCCATCAAATAAAGAAGTCTTCCCCCTATCTCCTGTGCGAGTATAAATAGCCATAGACTAGCATTCGGAGTATCCGCAACTGTAGCATTTTCTGCAGCCCTCTTCGTATGCCAAGCTTCCACTTCCGCACTCAGGGCAAATATCATAAAGCGAGGTTCCGGACTCGGCAAATACACCGCTTCCTCCGCCCGTTATAGCCAACTGCTGGATTTTAATTATGTTTGAATCTTCTTCTTTTGACCCCCCTCCATTTTTGTCAACGCCGTTGCCATTAGTACTATTCTTGATTTCGGACTTTAAAGAAACGGCGTCTTTTCTGTCCTCAACTTTTCCATTGATGACAAAACCGTAGTGGGTGGATAAAATCTTGGCGACACCATCAGGCAAAGACCTGACTCTGTCTTTTCCAAACCCAACGCTTCTGGTACCGCCAATTCCAATTAGCTGCGCCACCACCTGCCTCACTTTCTCCTTTGCAGACAGCCCATCTGTAAGACGAAGATTCAGGGAAATCATCCGTCCCAGTGCATCTGCCATGGCTGCCACGTCAGAACCGCTTTTGCCAATTGTTATAAATACTTCAAAAGGTTCTTTATTTTCATTATGGTTAATTGTTATATATGTCTTTCCAACCGGTGTTTCAATTTGATAAGTTACACCTTGAAGCTGCATAGGACGAGGGGCAACTGGTTTTCTACCAATATATTGTCCGTTTTGCTCCTTTTTTTCCTCTGTTTTCTGAGATTCAACTCTTGAAAGAACTCCCTCCCGGGAACCCTCTCTCATATATGCTATACCTTTACATCCAAGCTCATAAGCCAATGTATACAATCTCTTTACATCATCAACCGTATGAGTATTGGGAGCATTTACTGTTTTGGATATTGAAGCATCAACGTATTTCTGCACAATTGCCTGAACTTCTACATGATTCTCGGGAGTCAAATCATTTGCCGAGACAAAATAATCAGCCCTTTTTTCATTTGGATGTTTTTTCTTCCACTCCTCATAAAGCGGATGATAAATATGATGTTCTCCAAGTCTGTCCCGCCGAATAAATTCAAACTCATACACAGGCTCTATGCCTGAGGATGTGCCGGAAAGAAGGCTTGTGCTACCGGTTGGCGCAGCCTGGAGCAAAACAGAATTTCTGATGCCGTATGTTTTAATCTTATTTTTTATCGAGTCAGGGAGACTCTTGATGAAGTAACCTTTCAAATGCTTTTTTATGTTAATTTTCGGAAAAGCTCCTTTTTCCTTGGCAATATTTGCAGATTCGTCGTAAGCCGCGTCTCTGATAGTTCCATAGATCTTGTCTATAACTTCAAGAGACTCTTTGCTACCATATCTAAGATGCATTTTAATTAGTGCGTCCCCAAGTCCAAGAGTGCCTAGTCCAATTCGCCTCTCACCATGTTTCTGCATCTTTTCAATTCCTTCAAAAACATATTTATCCGCGTCAATTACATTGTCCTGAAAACGAACAGCCACTCTGGCGTGCTCTGCCAATGCTTTATAATCCATCTCTCCTTTTTTATCTACGCTATACCCCTTCACAAAGGCGGATAAATTCAGAGAAGCAAGGTTGCATACGCCCCAAGCTGGCAAACCTTCCTCTCCGCAAGGGTTAACGCAATTTACTGTATTCCAATACCAATTGTTGTACCACTTGTTGTATCTCTCCATAAATACAACTCCCGGCTCTGCTGATCTCCAGGCGGCATTGCAGATAAGATCCCAAAGATAGCGAGCCTTGACAGTCTTGTAAACTCTTACTTTTTTACCAGCTTTCTTCCAATGATCCATGATTCCGTCCCATTTCGAGTCGTATTCCTTATCATCTAACTGCGGAAACAACAAGTCCCAATCGGCATCTTCCTTAACTGCCTTCATGAATTTATCAGATACGCAAACCGAAAGATTTGCTCCATTTATGCGTTTTAGATCCTGCTTGACTGTAATAAACTCTTCGATATCCGGATGCCAATCCCAAAGCATAAGCATCAAGGCCCCTCTTCTTGTTCCCCCCTGCTGGATAATGTCATGGGTTGCCAAAGAATAAAGCTCAGCCCAGTTGCAAGGACCAGAGGAAAATCCATTTACTTTTTTAACTCTTGCTCCTTTGGGCCGCAACGATGAAAGGTTAATTCCAACTCCGCCGCCCCGAGCCATAATCTCAATCATCGCCTTGAGGTTGTCAAGAATGCCATCTCTCGAGTCCTTGGGACTTGGCAGTACAAAACAGTTATAGAAAGTTACGTCAAACCCGGTGCCTGCTCCTGCCAAAACTCTTCCTCCTGGAACGAATTTAAAATCAGTCATGGCTCTGTAAAACTCGTCTTCCCACTTTTTTCTATCTTTTTTCTTCTCAACAGTTGCGATTCCACGAGAAACCCTTCTCCACATTTCCTCTGGAGTCTCTTCAATAGCTTTTCCTGCCTTATTTTTCAAAGCATATCTATCTGAAAATACTTTTTGTCTCACGCCATCAAGCTTCATATTATTTAATAAGCCTCCTTACTTCCTTTTCAAAATCCTCAATATCTACAAATCTTTTAAAAACACTTGAAAATCTAATATAAGCAACTTTATCAATCTTTTTTAATTTTTCTGCTACCAATTGCCCTATCTTTTTACTTTCAATCTCGACTGAATCCGAACTTCTTAGGTCTCTCTCTATGTCTGCAACTATTTTATCTATGATTTCTAGAGAAACTTTCGTCTTCTCAGAAGACCTCATGATTCCACTCTTGAGCTTATCTCTGTTAAACTGCTCTCGTCGTCCGTCTTTTTTTATTACTACCAAATATATATTTTCAACTCTTTCGTATGTTGTAAATCTTTTCTCGCACTTTAAACATGCTCTTCTTCTTCTAATAGTCCCAATATCCTCACTGTCTCTTGTTTCAACTACTTCTGACTCTTTGGATCCGCAGTATGGACACTTCATAAAAAACGCTAGGTGTAGTGCCAAGAATCATCTTATGGCGCTACATCTAACATGTCAACTATCAATTTCTGTATCATAAATAATCAACTAAATTTTTTAGCTTCAAACTTCCGATTTGCTTTCTAAAAATAAATTAAAGGAGTAAAAAATATTTTTTATTTAGTCTTTGCTTGCAAAACCTGAGTAAAAAATATTTTCATTTGGTGAGGAATTGCCTCTTAATTAAGTTTTTATTATTCAGCGCTCAAAGAAGAAACTGCTCTTTCAAATCCTTCTGCTCTTTCCTGCAAATGAAAATAATCATCTTTTAGAGCCTCCGTAGATTTGCTACCCAAGGACTGCAATATTTCTTGGTGCTTTTTTGAAGAGTCTAAAAGCCTTCTTAGAACATCTTTTGTGTCCATCCCCTGTTTTTTTGCTTTTTCTGCATTTTTAATAGCTTCCTCAAAATAATCCTCGCCTTTTGATATCGTAGACTGCGCCAGTTCTGCGTTTTTGTCCTTATCGTTATGCAATAGATAAAGTCCGCTATTTAATCTTTTGTCTGCTTGGAGTAAATTAAATTCTGACTTTCAATTATTTTATAAAAATATTCTTGACAAAGTATTTTATATATACTAAGATGAC
>CAZSXQ010000067.1:486-4439 GCA_964611415.1 uncultured Gammaproteobacteria bacterium | reverse complement strand
ATATAGATCATCGATGGAAAAACAGTGGCGTATACGGGAGACTGCGGACCTACAGAAGCCACAATAAAACTTGCAAGAGATGCAGATCTTTTAATAACTGAGTGCGCACATCGAAAAACTCCGGCAAAAAATACCTGGGGACATTTGGATCCTATCCTAGCAGCTAAAATTGCCAAAAAGGCAAATGTAAAACAATTGATCCTCACTCATTTTGATGCTAGTCAATACACGACCCTAAATGATAGAAAAGAAGCTGAAGAAAAAGCTAGGGAAATTTTTTCTCAAACAACCGCAGCAACTGATGGATTCGAGTTTATCCTCTGAGTATTTATTTTTTGGATCCGAATAAATTAATAATATTATTTCCTAATTTATTAAACAACCCTACTCCTATATCAAAAAATATTTCTGCTGGTTTTGAGGCTAATTTGCTTACCTGAAATATTCTTTTTTTGATGGAATAGACAACAATAATGGCTGATATAACAAATGTAATAACTGTAAGCATAAATATAATAGCTACAATATAAAACACACTCTGAAGATCCATGAATACAGTCTAGCAAACGTCACCAAAGATGCACAAGCTATTTTCTTTTGGGAAGAATAAATACCGCTGAAATCAAGGCTAAAGATATACCCAGCAATACCCCTCCTACAACATCAGTTAACCAATGTTCTCCCAGATAAACTCTACTAATAAACATAATAAAATCAAAAAAAAGTACTCCTCCTATGAAAATTCTCTTCATTTCTGGATTTAATTTCTTGGAAATTAGAATTACGAAAATCAAAATTACTGAAACAAAAGCTGTTCTAGCTGAATGTCCTGACGGATAAGAATAAAAATCATGAGGAATATAGCTGCTTGGAAACTGAAGAGGCAAATGGGTTTTTAAAAACAGAATTGGAGGACCACTATGCTCGATAATAACCTTTCCTAAAAGCTCTATTACCCCGGTTAAACCATAAAAAAATAGAACAAATATTGATTTCAATCTTTTTGAAGCAACCAGCGCTAGAAGGAGTACTATACTCGCAATTTCTACACTCCCAAAAAGACTAAACATTGAAAATGGCCCAACAAATGTTTCCCCGAGTTTATCCTGAATTTTTACGGTTGTATTGAAATCTAACTGCGTAAAAATGTCTTTTGACACCAAATAACTAAATAAAGAAAAGGTGAGGAAAAATATTCCCCCAATGAGCGGCAGTTTTTTCATTTATTGCAGATCGAGTCCCTTGAGGAATGCTTTAAAGTCTCCGCTTATTTCTGGATGATTTAAGGCAAGATCAACGACAGTTTTTAGATATTCTAACTTGTTCCCAGTGTCGTAATATTTTCCGCCCTTAATTTCTGTAGCAATTATTCTTTTTCCGTCAGCAAGCATGAGTTTTAAGGCATCATTGTAATAAAATTCGTCGCCTTCCTGTAAATTTTCTAAAACTTTATCCAGATAATCAAAAATGTCAGGAGTTAAAATAAAACCGGAAACTGTGGCTAAATCCGATGGAGCATAATCTTTTCCGGGCTTTTCTATTAGTGTTTTTACATCCATTGCCCCGTCCCCTAGTTCTTCTCCGCCTGCAAACCCATACCTTGAGTAATCTTCATCAGTTTTTGCCCTTACGCTTGCCAAAACTGAAGATTCGTATTTCTCATATACCTCAAGCATTTGCTTAAACCTTGAAGGATTTGCAACTATAAAGTCATCGCTCCATGTGTAAATAAATGGTTCATTACCTATAAGATGTCTTACATTAATAAGCGGAGTTCCATTGCCGTATGGGCCTTTTTGACGGACATAAACAAAATTTGCAAGCTTTGAGATATTCTCTACCTCCTCCAATAAATGACGTTTCTTTTCTCCCCCAGCTTTAAGATTTTCTACTAAATCTTTACTCGCAGTATCAAAATGGTCTTCGATTGTTCTCTTGTGATATCCGGTAACTAAAATAATATCTGTAATTCCGGCGTCCACCAATTCTTCTACAACGTACTGAATTACAGGTTTATCCACCAGGGGAAGCATTTCCTTGGGCATAGCTTTTGTCTGAGGAAGGAATCTGGTTCCAAAACCGGCAGAAGGAATTACTGCCTTTCTTATTTTCTTCATAGAGTACTAAATATAATAATTCATCTTGTCAACAATTTCAATTATTGCCTGAGCCTACTTTACATACAATTCAATATCTGATAAAATAATTGACAAGATCCGCCAGAGTTGGCGGATTTAAAATATTCATGGCAACATCACCTATTACCTTTACCAAACAAGCCCTTGATGAGCTCAAAAAAGTTACTTGGCCAACAAGAGCAGAAATAATAAGACTTACAATCTCGGTTTTGGTAATAAGCGCTGTTGTAGGATTATTTTTAGGAGGAATTGACTTCGTACTAACTAAAACAATAGGTGTAGTACTAAGTCGATAATTAAAAAATGAAAAATAAAATCTCAAAAATAATTAATAATTTAGAAAAACAAATAAAAATAAATTCTTCGTCTCAAAATTCGAAGAATTTTGAAGGAGGAAAGGCCAGCTGAAAGCCGAAGTCCGTTTAGGACGAAGGCACCAAGCTGAGACTTGACGAATGATAGACGATCCAAATCAAAAATCGGGAGATCAAGCTGAAGAAGTCCTTCAAACAGAGGCTACTCAAACCGCGGAAGAAAATCCTGAAACTCAGACAGAAGCTCCTAATGTTTCACCAAGCGAAGATGTTCCAAAAGAAGCCGAACAAACAGAAACCACAGAACCAAAACCTGGCGACTCGACCCAAGTAACAGAAGCTCTTTCTGAAGATAAAGAAGATCCAGAGCTGGAAGAAGCTAAAAAAGTACTTAATGAAAACAATCCGGATGACCCAGCTAAATGGTACATAGTTCATACATACTCCGGTCATGAAAATAAGGTTGCAAAATCCATTAAACAAAGAGTTCAGTCTTTAGGATTTGAAAATAGAATTTTTGACATCATAGTCCCCACCCGGAACACCATCAAGGTCTCTCAAGGCAAAAAAGAAACAGTTAAAGAAAAGATATTTCCGGGTTACGTTCTGGTAAAGATGGTCCTTACAGACGAATCTTGGCTGCTTGTCAGAACAACCCAGGGAGTTACCGCTTTCATCGGGGCTGGAAATAAACCAACTCCAATCTCAGAAAAGGAAGTAGAAGCGATTCAGAAATTTATGAACGCCGAAGAGCCTCTTTACAAAGCAACTTTCTCTATTGGAGAAGCTGTAAAGATAGTCGATGGTCCATTCTCAGACTTCTTAGGAACTATTGATAATATTGATGAAGCCCGCGGAAAACTCAAGGTCTTGGTATCTATCTTCGGACGAGAAACACCAGTTGAGCTTGATTTTCTTCAGGTAAACAAATTATAAAAAGTATTGACTATTGACGATATACCATTTATCATTTACGTTCCGAAATGGTCAATTGTAAATAGTATCTGGTAAATATTTAAAGTATGGCTAAAAAAATTAAAACAATTATAAAAATTAATATTGCTGCGGGAGCTGCTACTCCTGCACCGCCCGTAGGAACAGCGCTTGGTCCTCACGGACTTCCTATCATGGAATTCGTAACTGCTTTTAATGAAAGAACTCAGGATCTAAAAGGAAATATAATTCCTGCGGTTATAACAGTTTATGAAGATAGAACCTTTTCTTTCATAACTAAAAAGCCTCCTGTTGCGGAAATGATAAAAAAAGCACTAGGACGCGGCGGATCACAAAAACCAGGAAAAGAACCAGCCGGAACACTTTCACGCGCTCAAGCTGAAGAAATTGCAGCAGCTAAAATGGAGGACCTAAACACAACAGATATTGAACCGGCTATAAAAATAGTAGCAGGAACTGCAAGATCTATGGGAGTGAAAGTCGAGTGAATACTACCAATTTCAAATACTACAAATATTTAAATATTGGAATATTGGTACGTATTGGT
>CAZSXQ010000067.1:0-457 GCA_964611415.1 uncultured Gammaproteobacteria bacterium | reverse complement strand
AATAAGAGTTAAAACAATCGGAGATGAAGAACAGGAAGCTAAAGATAAGGCTGAGCAGGAACTAAAAAGAGCTGAAAAAAAAGCCCGTCTGTCAGCGACTGAAGTCGCAGACGATGGCGGACAGGGCCGTTCGGCAAGTTCAGAGCAGACTCTTGAAGAAGCAAGCGAAAACGTGGCTAAATCCGACATGACACAAAAACAGGAATTAGCTTCGCAAGGAGAGACCCTGGAGCCTCAAACAGAAACTGCAGAGAATAAACCTCAAGTAAAAACAAAAAAATCCAAATTTATTAAGAAAAAAACTAGATCTACAATCTACAAAACTAAATTAATGGAGGTAGAAAAAAATAAAATCTATTCTCTCTCAGACGCATTAGAATTACTAAGAAAAATGAAGATGGCTAAATTTGATGAGACAGTCGAATTACATATTAATACTACAGAAGCCGGAATCTCA
>CAZSXQ010000066.1:0-4518 GCA_964611415.1 uncultured Gammaproteobacteria bacterium | reverse complement strand
AAAAAACTCCGGGATAATTTAAAACATTGGATCGTTACAAAAGAAAAAATGCAGCTTACCAATGACGCATATTTCATGCACTGTCTTCCGGTACGAAGGAATGTAAAAGTAACGGACGAAGTGCTAGATAGTCCTAGGTCCATCGTTATCGATCAAGCGGAAAACCGAATGTGGGCACAAATGGCACTGCTTACTCACTTACTTTCGTAAGAAATATATTATGAAAAATACAGAAAATAACAAAAATAAACCAACTCTCACAAAACCGGTATTAAAAACCGCAGGGTTTATTGTGAACGAAAAGCAATTAGCGCTGGACAGCAAAATGGTTTCCTATGATTTATGGGGAACTCTTGCCCATGTACTCATGCTATATAAACAAAAAGTAATTTCCGAGAAACAAATAAAACCGATAATAAATGCATTGCTTAGTATACAAAAAGAGGTAGACGAAGGAACATTTAAGATTAACCCAGAAAAAGGAGCACAGCTGACTCTTGAATCAAGATTAGTACAGATTGCCGGAGATGCAGGATACAGTGTTCATACAGGAAGAAGCAGAAACGATCAAGTTATGGTAACAGAAATGCTTTACTTACGGGATAAGTCTCTTGAGATTTTAGAGAAACTACACGCCGTTTGTTTAGAATTACTATCCATTGCTAATAAGAATAAAGAAACCATTATGCCGGGGTACACGCATATGCAGCCTGCGAAAGCAACGACATTTGGACAATGGGCTCTTTCATATCTAAATGGACTCTTGAGAGCAGGAAAAACATTACAATATTATTATCAAGAATACGACATGAATCCTTTAGGGGCATGCGAATCGTACGGGACATCATGGCCCCTTGATAGGGAATACACGGCGGATTTACTTGGTTTTTCCCGTGTTTGGGAAATTCCCCAAGATGTTATCTCCTCACGAGGCTTAACACAACTAGGCTATCTTACCGGCCTACGAGATATTTCTATCACTGCTGGCAAACTTGCCCAGGATTTGCTTCTTTTTACTACATTCGAATATGGAATGATAAGCTTGGGAGAAGAAGTTGCACAAAGGATGCATCCAATTACCGGATCATCCGTTATGGCGCAAAAGAAAAATCCTGATGTCTTAGAACTGATCCGGTCAATTTCACCGCAAGTTATTGGATTCTCATCAATTACCGCCAATCTACTTTCTACGCTTCCCATGGGCTACAACAGAGATAGCCGGGAGGTAAAAGAATACATAGATCTTGGTTTTTCCAAAACAACTGACATGATGATTGCGCTTCAAAAAGTACTCTCATCTCTAATTATTGACAAAAAACGGATGGAGCAGCTTGTTATAGCCAACTATTCATTGACTACAGATTTGGCTGATTATATCTCGCAAAAATCGGGAGTAGGCTATAGGTTGATATATAAAATTGTCGGACAGGTAGTTGATGAAGCAATAAACGAAGGAAAATTGTTAACAGAAATTACAGCAGAAGACATTAAACAAAAAGCAAACTCCATGAACATAATATTAGAGCTTAATAACAATCAAATGCAGGAAGCAATTAATCCCTATACCACTATCGCGAAAAGAACCCATACCGGCGGAAGCAGTAATAAAACTATGTCCTCTGCATTAACAAATACAAAGGCTGGTATTGACGGGCTACAAGCCTGGATAAAAAAACAAAAAAACACTATAGAAAATGCAAAAAAGAAAACAGTTAAATTAGCGGAAAAAAGTGCATGAAGTATGAAAATATTAGCAGATCTTATAAAAATTGAGTCTCTCTCCGGTAAGGAAGAAAACCTTGCAATGTTCTTAATAGAACATCTTACTTCTTTAGGGTTTCAGCCTTTTCTTCAAGACGGAAATGTTATTCTCCAAATTAAAGGAGAAAATGAAGAAAACGCTGTTATTTTTAATGCACATATGGACACTGTAGAGCCTGGAGATTTAAGCTCCTGGAAATATCCTCCTGTTGGTAAAAATGCCGGCGTCTCCATAGATAAAAAACTTTATGGACTAGGCGCAAGCGATGACAAGGCGGGAATAGCGTCACTCCTGCTTCTTGCAAAAAAATTGGTAGGTAAACCACCTAAGACCGACGTATGGTTCACGTTTGTCGTAAAAGAAGAAGTAGACGGATCAGGAACGAAAAAATTTATTAAATGGTTCACGTCTGAAGGGTGGTTAAAAAAATATGAAAAGATTTCTGCTGTAATTTGTGAACCAACAGACTTAGAAGAAATAAAAATCGGCCACCGGGGAAATATTTTTGCTAGCGTTACTCTGCACGGCGATGGAGGACATGGATCAAGGCCTAGCGCTATAAGAATAAATGCTATTAAAAATATGTATCTAGTAATTGGAGAGATAGAAAAAATTGCCGCAGGATGGGCGGCAAAATATCAGCATCCGGTCCTAGGTCAACCAACGCTGGCAATAACTACAATTTCCGCGGGCAATCCATTATCGCCTAATAAATTTGCTGATTCATGCAGTATAACTTTAGACATAAGAACTACACCCCAGCTCCACAGCTCTGCAATTTCTTTATTAAAAAAAGCTCTAAAAAAATTTGAAGCTAAAATAGATCCTCTATACGAACCTGCTTTTTTTGGAAATACGGATCCAAATGCAGAAATAGTAATTAAGGCAAAGCGAATAACAGGAGCAAAAATTGCTATTAATATTGGTTCAAATGATTTATGTTTTTTTACAGAAGCAAAAATCCCAGGCATTATCTTCGGACCAGGCAATAATACGAGCATGCACAAGGCGAACGAGTATTGTGAAATTAAAAAAATCGAAGAAGCAGCAAGCATCTATAGCCAGCTAGTATAAATCTCCACCATGAAAAAAGCCTTACTTATTTTACCTGATAATACTATTTATCGAGGAGAAGGAATTGGCCCTATCGGTTCCTACTCAGGAGAACTAGTATTCAATACCAGCATGACTGGTTATGTTGAAGCATTAACAGATCCATCATACTCAGGTCAGATATTAACATTTGCATATCCATTAATTGGTAATTACGGTGTAAACGCTAACTGGACTGAATCCAAAAAAATACATCCAACAGCTATAGTCGCCGGAGAAATTTGCAAAAAACCATTCCACTATGAAATGGAGCAATCTGTTGAAGCTTTCTTGGAAAAATCTAACGTTGGCGGAATAGTAAACATAGATACTAGATTAATAATCAAAAAAATACGAATGGAAGGAACTGTTAATGCTGTTGTGTCTGTGTACGATGATGCTCAAATTGATTGGATAAATGAAGTAACGACAAAAAAGCCATACACCCTAAACCCTACCGGAGACAATACGGTTGTTCTTATTGATTATGGAGTGAAAAAAAGTATTCTTAAGTACTTAGTAAATCAAAACCTTAAAATTGTGGTTGTTCCGGCAATGACTTCCGCTGAAGATGTTTTATCCTATCAGCCTGCAGGAATAATCCTTTCAAACGGCCCAGGGGATCCTGCAAAACAAACTCATGCTATTTCGGTAGTTACAAAATTGCTTTCTGCGGAAATTCCTCTTTGGGGAATATGTTTAGGTCATCAGCTTTTAGCTCTAGCAGCCGGTGCAAAAACATACAAACTACCATATGGTCACAGGGGAATTAATCAACCGGTCATAAACAAACAGACAAAAAAAGCTTACATCACATCCCACAATCATGGGCATACAGTAGACCCAAGCTCTCTATCGGAAGGTTTTGATATCACTTTTGTGAACCTTAACGATGGAACTATCGAGGGAATAAAACACAAGAATAAACCATGGTTTTCTGTACAATTTCATCCTGAAGCAAATCCGGGCACTAATGATACGCATTTCCTTTTTGATGAGTTTAAGGAATTATTATGAAAAAAATTAAGAAAGTTCTTATCTTAGGCTCAGGACCAATAGTAATTGGTCAGGCAGCTGAATTCGACTACTCCGGCACACAAGCATGCATTGCTTTAAGAGAAGAAGGAATAATATCAATTATTCTTAATCCCAATCCGGCTACTATTCAAACAGATAAAGAAGTCGCTGATAAAATATATTTACTGCCACTAACTGTCGATTCTGTTTTAAAAATAATTAACATAGAAAAACCTGACGGACTAATTGCTACAGTAGGCGGTCAGACAGCATTAAATCTTGCCATACAGCTATCCCAGAAAGGTATTTTAGAAAAAAATAACATTGCAATTCTGGGAACTGATATCGCTTCCATAACTCTTGGAGAGGACCGAAGCAAGTTTGTTACTAAAATGAAAGCAATAGGTCAGCCTGTACTTCCAAGTAAGGCCGTCAATGCTGTTTCCGATGCGGCAGTTTTTGCTAATAAAACCGGGTATCCAATTATCATCCGCAGCGCATATACTCTTGGAGGGACAGGAAGCAGTGTTGCTCGTAATCAAACTGATCTTCAAAAAAAAGTGACTGCTGGATTAAAATCTAGCCCCATAAATCAGGTATTAATTGAAAAAAGCGTTCTTGGTTGGGGTGAGTTCGAATATGAAATG
>CAZSXQ010000065.1:0-4533 GCA_964611415.1 uncultured Gammaproteobacteria bacterium | reverse complement strand
TGATTCCCCAATGCCAAGCATCGGAGAGTGACGCGAAGGGGTGTCAATAGGAATTAGAATGAATTTTCAAACGTGATATAATGACCCCCACAATTTATGAAAAGTAAAAATGGCCTAATAATTTTTGTTTTAACCGGTATTCTTTATCTTGCAGTATTTCTTTTTTCCATAAATCTTCCTACAGATCCTGATTTGGGCTGGCACTTAAAATACGGTGAGTATTTTTTTAGGACCGGTACGGTTCTTCGTGAGAATATTTATTCAACAATGATGTCAGGCTACCCTTGGACCAACCATTCCTGGGCATCTGACCTATTAATTTATCTTTCATATAGCGGATTTGGATTTATGGGAATAAGTGTTTTGGGAGCCGGAATAGTAACGCTTACTTTTTTCGTGTTAAGTAAGGCTTTTAAGTTTTCTCTTTGGAATAAGGCAATTATTTTTCCGCTCCTTCTTTTATTCGTAAGTAACGTTAACGCAGTTTCGTTTAGATCTCAGATGATGTCATATTTTTTTACAGCAGTTCTTGTTTGGATTTTAACTAAATACCAGGAAAATCCAAAAAATCTTTTGTATACAATACCACTCTTTCTCATTTGGGCAAATTTTCATGGAGGATTTATAGTAGGTCTTATTATTTTGTTTGGATTTTTGGGTTTAAGTAAAATAATTGAGCTTAGAAAGAATTTTAAAATATCAAATATTTTTCCATCAGTAAAATTTGAATTATTCGTAGGATTAGTGGTGCTACTTGCAACTATGATAAATCCGTTTGGTTACTTAGTTTATCTGGAATCTTTAAACCACTTCGGTAGTCCTTGGATAAAGTATGTTTCTGAATGGGCTCCTTTTGAAAATATGTCGCAGCAGTGGTGGAAGCTAATTCTTTTTGTGAATGTATATTTATTCAGTATGATAATCCTTTTTATGACAGGGCGGCTTAAAAAAATTCTACCATTTAGCGTATTAATCCTATTATTTATGGCGCTCGCTTTTAACGAAAGGAGATACGCTTGGTCTATGTATTACCTATCTGTTCCATTACTTATGGGTTTGTCTGAGTATATAAAACCTCCCACCAAGTCTGTGCAGACTACAGTGGCACTTCTCTTATCCGCTGCGTTTTTATTATCAGCTTTTTATTTTAAAGGCTCACCTCAGGCATATCTTAATATGAATTGGAATAGATTTTGCTTAAATGCTTCCAATGCATGCTCAAAAGGAGCTATAGAGTTTATAGATAAAAATAATCTTACAGCTAATCTCTCTACTCCGTACAGTTGGGGAGGTTGGATGATTTGGAATTATCCCAACATAAAGCCTAGTATTGATGGGCGGATGCATCTTTGGAAAGATTCAAATGGCTATAGCGCATTCGGCGAGTACTATACTAACGTGCAGGACTGGGAATCAATTGATAAATCAAAATATGAGACAGTAGTTGTCCTAAAACAGAAAAAAATGTTTAAGAGGCTTAAGAAATTAACCCAAGAAGGAAAATGGGAATGGCTTTATGAAGATAACATTTCTGCCGTTTTTGTTAGAAATAAATAGTTGAAAGTTATAAGATTAAAATGCCATACTTATTCACATGGCGCTTAAAGAGCTAGGGATAAATGTTCTTCCTAAGTCTCCCCGATTCAGAAAACTTCTAGGCCCCAGTTTTATTTTTTTAGGTCTTGGTCTTGGTTCAGGAGAAGTAATTCTCTGGCCATATCTTACTGCAAATTTTGGCATGGGAATAATCTGGGCAGCTGTAATCGGAGTTACTTTCCAATTTTTTATGAATATGGAAATAGAACGTTATGCCCTAGTTCATGGAGAAAGCGTATTCGTAGGACTTGCCAGGAGAATTAAGTGGATTCCTCTATGGTTTCTTTTATCTACTTTTGTTCCCTGGATTTGGCCCGGAATTATAGCTTCCTCGGCAAAGCTTATCGGAAGTGCATTTGGGATATCAAATACAACAAATTTAACCATAATATTTTTAATAGCGATAGGAGTAGTTCTTTCCTTAGGACCAGTTTTATATAAAACAGTTGAGTCTTTTCAGAAAATTCTTATTTCAATTGGAATTCCTGTAGTCTTGCTTTTAGCAATTGCTCTATCTAAAACATCAAGCGTTACAGCTACCATTAAAGGCACTGTCGGGATTGGAGAAGGATACTTATTTTTCCCTGAAGGAATAGTTGTAGCATCTTTTCTTGCTGCATTTGCATATGCTGGAGCGGGAGGAAACTTAAATCTCGCGCAATCTTTCTATGTTAGAGAAAAAGGTTATGGCATGGGTAAATATGCCGGAAGAATCACAAGTCTTTTTACAGGAAAAGGTGAAAGCGTTTCTTTAACAGGTACCAGATTTTTAATAAATGAGGAGAATTTATCTAACTTTAAAATCTGGTGGAGAAATATTAATCTAGAGCATTTCTTAATTTTCTGGTTAATGGGTTCTATCACGATTATACTTCTGGGTCTTCTTTCATTTACCACAGTATATGGACTCTCAGGAAACTTAGCAGGTATAAACTTTGTAATCAATGAAGGGAGAGTTATAGGTGAAGCTTTATTCCCAATTGCCGGAATAATTTTTCTTTTAGTAGCAGGGCTCATGCTTTTTGGAACACAGCTTACGGTTTTCGACGCCACTTCAAGAATTTTATCTGAAAATATTGTAATCGCTTTTCAAGGAAAACTTTCAGAAAAAAGTATACCAAAAGCTTATTACATAGTGCTTTGGGTTCAAATAATTGCGGGAATTATTATTCTTCTTTCTGGATTTACAGAACCCTTAGCTCTTTTAATAATAGCAGCGGTTCTAAATGCATTTGCAATGACAGTTCATATTGGTCTTATGCTATTCCTAAACATGACTGGGATTGAGAAACCATTAAGACCATCTATGGTTAGAATTTTCGCGATGCTTACAGCATTTATTGTCTATGGATCATTTAGCTTATTTGTAATTTACGATAAGTTTATAAAGTAATACTTTATTACCCAATCCAATGCCAATTTATAAAATACAGAGAAACTAAAAATAATCCTAGGGCAAAGCTTCCAGCTGCTAAAGCAAACCACTTCCCTTTTAATATAGTTGCTAGGTAAATAAATATGGGGAATGAGATTATTTGCATCCGGGAAAATGACATAAGGCTATTAAATATAAGCGGAGATAAAAAAAGACATAGGCTAATGATCCATAGCTTTCTATTTAAAATCTTAAAAGAAGAAATCAAAACTACAAAAACTGCAAATAAAATAAATATATCTATCTTTGATGAATCAAAATAATGGAGTTCCTGGTAATCAGGAGTAGCAATTTTTTTCAAATTCTCCGTAACTCTATTTATAATATTAATTCCGCCAATCCATTCAGACCGCACCTTCATGAAATAAAGAAAATCTCCTGTTTGGAAATAATTAAATAAACTCCAAAGCGCTAATGGGACAATAGAGAAAAACACCGACGCTAGAAATTTGGTAAAAGATATAGTCTTAGCTCTGTACTCTCTTAGCAGGAAGTATAGGTGCGGAATATAGAGTAAAACAGCAGAACCTCTAGTTATATTGAGAAGTCCAAATAAGGCACTTGATAGCACCATTTTCTTTTTAATTAAGAAATGGGAATACCAGATAAGCAAAAACAGGAATAGTGACTCGGTAAAATAGCTTCTATAGAAAATGCTGAAAGGAAACAAAAATAAAAGAATTGTTGTTTTAACTGCTATCTTTTCAGACATTGTTTTTCCTATAACATAAATCAGACTTATTATATTAATAATTATCATAAAATTAGAAAATAAGAATGCAGTAAGCTCTATGTTGTTAATTGGTATATTTAAAAATCTAAGAGCTGTTGGATATAAAGGGAAAAACGCGTAAGACATGCTTCCCATAAGGCTCCTATTCATCGGATTAGTTTCTTTTTTTATTACCTCCGGATAACCTTTTTTAGCAATTTTTAGATACCACTGTGCGTCGTATTGTGCGATTGCATTTATTAGTTTGAAGTCTTGTCCTTTAACCCTGGCATCGTGTCTGTAATGGTGGGAATTATAAAGGTAGTTGTATTTATTGAAATCTACCCTACTATAAAACGCGGTAATAAAAAGGTATAACGCAATATTTATGACTACAAAAAAAGCGAAAGCTCTTTTAATGTCTTTGGTAAAGAAATTTCTAAAATTCACGCGGCTATTATATCAGTTTGATATGGTTGAGGGAAGCTAGTACCGCGTAGGGGAGTTGCTTCAGCTCCGTTCAGCATAAACTTCTCCTCCCCGAAGTAATTCTTCGGCGAATTCAGTACAAGCATTTATTCCTAGTGTTCCATCAATTAACAGTTGCTTCTTTGCTTTTTGACCATCCTTTAATTTGTCTCTCTCTTTTCGCAGCATCATATTTGCTATTGTAGCTTTCGCAGTAAACTAGTTTAATTTCAGAAAATTCTTTTGTAGCTATTGAGATTTGGTTTCTGTGTTCAATAAATCTTTTAATCAAGTTATTCGTGATTCCAACATAAAAAGAATT
>CAZSXQ010000064.1:0-4633 GCA_964611415.1 uncultured Gammaproteobacteria bacterium | reverse complement strand
GCTTCGCTTCGCTCGAAGAATAAACTAAACGCTAGTTGCTAGAGGCTAGTCGCTAAAGCTAGAGCATGGCACGCTGGCCTATTACCTGCTCTATCATGTTTACGTCTTTTCCGTACTTCAAACGGGATAATTCTTTAATTAGCTCTGAAACTCTTGGATTCTTAGCTGCTTCCTCCTGCACCATATCTTTTGTTGTATCCAATGAGAATGGAGGAATTGGTTCTCCGTTTACAACACTTCTCATATAACAATTAAAGCGATCAATATTAATTAAATCAGCCTCTGAAAATGTCGGCTGGAATTCATGCTGAAGGTAATTTGCATCCGTTACTCCTACGCGGAATGCTGCGAGAGTTCCTACATTTCCAAAAATTGCATTCTTAACTTCTTCTTCCATTTGCCCGATAAACTGATTCGCAACTATCAAATCAAGGCGGTATTTTCTAGCTTCTGACAAAATCTGGGCAAAGTCAGGAGTAGCAAAATTTTGAAACTCGTCAACGTAAAGGAAAAAGTCTTTTCTCTGCTCCATGGGCATATTTTGCCTGCTCATAGCAGCAATTAAGATTTTCGGAACAAGAATTAAACCTAAAAAGCTTGAGTTCTCTTCTCCGATTTTTCCTTTTGAAAGATTAATTAAAAGAATTTTTTGGTTATTCATAACTTCTTTCATATTAAATGCAGACTCGGACTGTCCAATAATATTTCTCATAGTTTTATTCGTGACGAAACGTCCAAACTTAGAAACAATGTAGTCCAGTACTTCTGACTTATGGAAGTCTGAAGTTTGGGCAATCTGATCTGTCCAATAACGTCTTACAATAGGGTCTTGCACCATAGGAAGCAGTTCCTGAACAAAGTTAGCATCCGTAAGAACCCTAACTACTTCAATAAAAGTACTTCCGGGTTTACTCATAACTGTAAGCATTGCATTTCTGATCGCGTGCTCAAAACGGGGACCGATGATACCGGTTTTATTTGGATCATAAAGCTTATACATAAGCCCAACGATTGAGGAGACAACATAATGTTTTTCTTCTTCGGTTGAAGCTTCTAACATATTAAGCCCCATAGGACGGGAAGTATCAGACGGATCAAAAAGAATTACATCTTCGGCTCGCTCGGGCGGGATCATCTGAAGTAGATCTTCAATTAAATCTCCATGGGGATCAACTACTCCCACTCCTTCTCCATTTCTAATATCCTGAATAATCATTTGTTTTAAAAATTCTGTTTTTCCCGTACCGGTTTTTCCGATGATATACGTATGACGCCTTCTGTCATCGCGCTCAATAAATACATCACGGGAAAGACCTCTGTAAGTGCTTTTACCTAAGAAAAGACCAGTTGTAGGAATATTGGCTGCTACAGGAGATCTTTTGGAGGTAACCCAAAAAATATGCGGTGTAGTAATCGCCTTGTTGGGAAAATGGAAAACGGTCGCGAGCTCCTCCGAAGACATAACCGCAGTTTGTCCCCGCATAGGCATATAACGGTAAATAAAATCATTCATAAACATTTTTTTCATTCTAAGCTTATTTTTGGTAAATGAGTTAAGCCCCGAAAACTGCGTAAACATATTCGTAATATTATTTAAATGCGCTTCAGCAGATTCTTTAGTTGATGAAGAAATAACTATGCGAACAATAGCGTCAAAACCTGGTTTTCCAATCTTATTCTCTATTCCCTCAAGCTCCTTAGGGTCGGCTGAATATTTGGCTGTTTCAGGATTTGCTTCTGATTTTTTGGTTTTGGAAAGATAGGCTCTTCCTAGCTTCTTCCATTTGTTATCAGCCGGAGAAATTACCAATTGGATCGCAGCTCCTTCCCCATCTGTCATTTTTGCAAGAACAGATGTGATCGAAGAAAGCGGATCCACCGGAAGATCTTTAAAAAGCTTCATAGGCATATAGCTTGATGATTTAAGCTTCATAGACGCAAAGGCTACTTTTGAATCTTCTGAAAATATGTTGTAATCATTTCCCAAAGCAAATCCCGCGTGTAAAGAAGATTTTTCGCTAACCTCAAAAATTTCCGCATCCGGATATGCACCGTTAATCTGTTTTTCAATAAAATCCTTATATTTATTAGGGGCAGAGACATAGAACCTAATATCCCCTGGCATTCCCACTATTTCAAATGAAATACTCGGCTGAGGCTTCAAAAATGAGAATCTTCCGCCTTTTCGAAGAGAAGCAAAGCTTGAGAAAAGTTGATCTGCGGCATCAATTTTTATTTCATTATCGCGAGACAATGCCACTTGAAGAAGAGTTGAGTTAAGCGAATCTTTTTCTCTATTTCTGTATTTATAGGCTAAAAATCCAACGTAACCTAGAATACCAAAACCAATTCCAAACACTCCTAAAACGAAAAGGACTACGAAGAATGTAATAAATAATGATGTAAAATCAACCGATAAAAATTCCATAGCTAAGCTGCCTCTTTTAACTGTCTATCTCCTATTGCCCCCATCCATCCTGCTCCGACTTTCACCCCTTCCCTCGACAGCTCGTCCATTTCTTTCTGAGTAAAGGCTAATCCTCCAGGCAAGGATCGCAAGGTAGGATTATGTGAATATCCTTGAACCCCGGGAGCAAGCTTAAAGCTATCTGCACCATGACTCACTCCTAGCTGAGAAAGATTTTGGGAAATTTCAGGTATTGGCGAAGAAAGACTCACGGATGCATCAACTGTTGCTGGCTGAGCTTGCTCCGTTGCCGGAACAGACATAGGAGCTGACGCTGATTGACCCTCAGTTAAACCTCCGGGGACAACGGATAATGGAGTTATTTGTCCTCTGTCTTTTAAGTCTGTCATACATAACTATGATACCACATAGAGGCATCTTCGCATGAAAAAATCCTCACAAAAAACTAACAAATTATGCGACCATTGCTTTTGGCCCACATGCGATATATGTTGGATCGGGACATTTTTCGGTCTGACATCTGTCAAGAAGTCTACCCTGTGGTCTTATGCTATATTTACGACAAGCTTTGCAATAAACTTCTCTTGCTCCATGTTGATCTTCAGGAAGCTTTAAAAGAATAGCTGATAAACCTCCAGACCCACCCTCTAAAGAAAGAGGGTTATTGCTTTTAACCGGACAGCTTCCTTCTACTTTTTCTGGCTGATGACCATATTGAGCTCGAGCATCAGCTAAAGTCAAAACTTTTCTTTCAAGTAAAACAATTTCGCTAGAAAGATTTCTTCTAGCTTCTGTAACAATATTTTCCATAGCATGAATTGACTTTATTCTGTCAGAGATAGACATGTCTTTTTGTGAGTGCATGTACTCGTTGATTAAAGGTCTTATTCTGTGTTTTATAACTGCGTCGAACCGCACTCGTTCGTTTGGATCGTAATCAAATTCAAAGCTATTGGCAAAAACCAATTCAATAAATTCATTTGACAAACCTCCTTTAATAACTACCGGCATTCTTAGAAAGTCGTCCGCATGCTGTCCATTAAACCCGGATCCAACTAAGTGTCTAAATACCTCATTAAATTGTTCTAAAGTCGGCCGTTCAAATCTATTAGCAGTCATTCTTATAGATTTTTTGTCCTCGTTTTCACTAATAACCCTGCCTTCAAATCCAAATCCATAGTCACCATAGCCCTGGCTTTTCGGCCCTGGAGGGCTAAACCATATTATTGAATCTCCAGTTTGCGCATCTGCCAACTGTTGTTCTAGAAAAGTTAAACCAGTAAACTCTGCTTCCTCTCTATGCGTAGGCTCACCCCATGCGATTCGCTCCATCATGGCTCTATGAGCCTTAGTCGTCATAGGTTCTCCTCGATAAGTATCACCTAATCTCCATCTGTCCCCCTGTCGAGAAAGTGACAGGTTATAGTCGTACTTTTGAACTTGAAATCTAAATTCACCAAGATAAGAAATGATATCGTCATGCATTTCAGGAGCCGTTACATCCGGTCTATGCTCAACTCTGAAGCTATTTGAAGAAACAAGTTGTGGCTCACCTTCTAATCTTTGCATTATTTCTTTCTCCAAATTTTCTCTTTCTTTTTTTCTTTGTAATTTACATAGCGGGCCATGGTGAATAATAAATCTGACAAGCGATTTAGATAAATGATAATAATCTCGTCTATTTCCTCTGTCTTGGTCAAGCCAACCACATTTCGCTCTGCTCTTCTGCAAACAGTACGCGAAACGTGCAAAAGTGCTCCTCCCTTTCCCCCACCGGGAAGAATAAATTGAGTTAAAGGCGGAAGTTTATTAGTTAGCTTATCAATAAGTATTTCAAGTTCATGAGGGCGGTTGGAGATCTGGTCTGCGGGTAAAGTTTGGGAAACTGCCAAAGATGAGCCAATTTCCAAAAGATCATTTTGAATCTCCTCAAGCTCTTTTTTGATTGACTTGTCTTTAATAAACGCCGAGGCGACGCCAATTGCAGAATTTAGCTCATCAATTGTGCCGTAAGTATCAACCTTTTTGTCTGATTTTAGTACTCGTTTACCATCAAACAATGAAGTTTTACCCTTGTCTCCTGTTCTTGTATAAATTTTGCTCATAAAAAAACTCCTCTTTATCCTGTAAGGATCTCGAGAAGTTCGCGATATGATAAACGCTTTCTTGTCCCGACGAATTTCATTCGTGCGGGATCCCGATGGA
>CAZSXQ010000063.1:0-4669 GCA_964611415.1 uncultured Gammaproteobacteria bacterium | reverse complement strand
TTTGAAAGATTATGATACATAGGAGCAGTAAAAATTCTAAAAGTGCCGTTAGTATAAATCGCAAAAGAAGCTTTGTAGTCTACGTTTTCAGAGCCTGTTGTAGGTTTTTGTAATTGATCGTTGGATTTTTGTTTGGTCTTTGTGGAATTTACAAAATAAAATCCTCCAATTAAAGCAATGCCTATTAAAATAATGAATGCTATTTTTTTATTCATAAACCAATTTGATTTCTAAGAGTTAGCCAGAGCTTTTTCGCAAAGGAAGCTTTTTTCATTTCTTTACGCATCTCTTTGTATCTGAAATCGTCTGTTCCTGGGTTTGGTGGATTTAGCCAGAATGATAAAACGATACTTTCGTTTTTTTCATTGAGTTTTATTATGGCTGTTGCAGTCTGAGTCTCCATTCTTTTTTTTATTTTCATGGTTCCGTCTTCGTTTGAGGTGGTTTCGTCAGGACTTTCTAAAGTTTTGTCCGCAAAAGATTTGGGAATTTTCCTGTCGTTCAGTCTTTGAAGCGCATGCTTAGTCCAGATAAAATTACTCACTTAAAGATTCTATCAAATTAAAGACCGTTTATGCTTGATAGTGAGACATTTATATGTTTAAATCTATAGGAATATAAATGGCCCACAAAAAATTACTTTATTTTGTCCTTTCAGCCTTAGTGATTATTCCAGTTGTAGTTTTTGCCTTATCTAGATTTCATAAATTAGAAAAAGAGGCAGTTCTTTTCCCTATTGAAAAGATCATAGGGGCAGATAAGAAAACATTAAGTAATGATCTCGAATTAATTGCGAAAAATCATTTATTCGCTGAAGATGAGAAATACGGAATAGTTATAAAAAATCTTAAAAACGGAGAAAGCTATACTTATAACGGGAATGGAAAATTTGACAGTGCAAGTTTATATAAGTTATGGGTATTAGCAGTTGCTTTCCAGAAGATAAAGGATGGGACACTAAGCGAAGATGAAATTTTGAGCGCTCCTTTAGAAAATTTAGATAATACTCTTTCTACAACTCCTACGCCAACTACGATTCCTGAGGGACAAATCACTCAAGTACCGTTACCCGAGCCAACTGAAGTAAAAATGATTTCCATGAGAACTGGAGAAGCGATCGAAAAAATGATTACCATTTCAGATAACTATTCAGCATTGCTAGTCTCTTCCAAATCAGGTGTTCTTTCTATTACAAAATTTTTAAAAGATTACGGTTTGATTAACTCTAATTATAAACAGCCCCCGCAGACAACAGCAAACGACATAGCTATTTTTTACGAAAAACTTTATGAAGGAAATATTATAGATAAAGAGTCATCTTCTAAAATGATTGAAATTTTAAAAAGACAAACTTTAAATGATAGGATTCCTAAATATTTACCTGAAGATGTAGAAATAGCTCATAAAACCGGAGAGCTTTTTAATTCAAAACATGACGCAGGAATTGTTTATTCAGAAAATGGAGACTATATAATAGTAGTTTTCTCGGAAACAAAAAATCCTTCAAAAGCTGCTGAAAAAATTGCCATTTTTTCAAAAGAAGTTTATGATTATTTTCAAAATATATGATATTATGCTTCTGCCTGTCTATTGATAATGGCAAGAAAAAAAGAACCAAAAATTACCATTACTTCATTTGTTCTCTCTAGATCTCTTCTGTCTAAAATAATAGCGCTTTTATTAAGACTCTTAATTCTAGTAATATTAATTGGATTTTTAGGTGGAATTTTGAAGACCTTATGGGATCTCAAGCTTCTTTTGGATCATAGTGTAGAAGAGGCATTAAGACAGCTCTTGCTTAATGTAATCACTCTCTTAGCTGTTGTTGAGGTAGTTAAGACGTCTCTTAGTTATTTGAGCGATGGAAGGGTAAGGGTCACGTTTATTGTAGATACAGTTTTAATAGTAATGCTCAATGAAATTATCTCTTCTTGGTTTAAGGGGGTCTCGATTCAAACCTGGATGTCACTACTTATAATAGTTCTAATGCTTATTGTTGTTAGAATATTTGCAATAAGATTTTCTCCCGATACTGATTAAATCTTCTCGTATTCAATTTTGAAAACCCTTGAGTTTTTTATTTGTTCTTTTGAATTTCTAATGTTCTTCCTATAAAACTCTGTCCCAATAATTTTACTGTAATCGTTAACTTTCTCAATAAATTCTACTCCTCCAAGATGATCCATCTCATGCTGAATAACTCTTGCCAAAATCCCGTCACATGTAAGTCTAAATTTTTGTCCGTTTTCATCAACAGCTTCTATTTTTATCTCACATGGTCTCAATACGGGACCAAAAATATCTCCTACGCTTCCGCATCCTTCATAAATGACGCTTTCATTTTTTGATTTTAAAATAATTTTGGGATTAATAAATGTTCTTAGCTTGTCTGATTTTCCAAGATTTCTTGCTTTCGTAGTTCTGGGATGAGTCACGAAAATCATTTGATTTTCATTTATTTGATTTGCAGCAATTCCAATTAGTCCAGTTTTATACATCGTAGCTTTTAAGTCTTTAATAAGTTTTTTAATATCCGGAGAACTTAGATCTTCTATTGTTTTGTTTTTAGTTTTAAGTCCGGGATGACCTGCTTTTATAACTTTTCTAACTGCCATGTTAAATTCTTTCTATTTCTTTTATTGATTTATCCATATTTCTATATCTTTTGTATCCCAAAATTAAAATTAATATTCCGGCTATGATTATTATTCCGCCTGTAATTTGTACATATATCTCAATAAAAAAATGTACTAAGGTTGCGCCCGCTGCAATTACCGCAAGACCTGTTCTTATATATGCCAAAAGCGTTGATTCATTAGATAGAACAGTTCTATCAATTGCTAAATGATCTCTTAGTATTAATTGTTCTTTCGTGAAGCTTTTATATGGGTTATTTTTTGATTTTTTCATTGAACAATTATATTAAAGTTTTATCTTCTTTCGAAATGGTTTCTTCCAGGATATGTATCTCCTTGTAAAAAATCAGCTTCAGGTTCTCTAACCCCAGAAATTACTGTAACAGCTTCTGAAGGTTCATGATGATGTAAATGTTCTTCGCCTTGTTGTCTTTGCCCAGGATCAATTGAAGATCCATAATCCACTAAGTCATTTGTTGTTAACTTGTTTTCCATTCTGGCAATTTTATCAAAAACGGCAATTTTGATCAATTTTTTCTAAAAATAGTATTGACAGGGCAATCCGTTTTCATATATAAGAAATGTATTATATGATGGAAACCTCAAGTAAATACGCACTCCTTAGTGTTTTTGACAAAACCGGAATTGTAGATTTTGCGAAAGAGTTAATAGGGTTAGGTTATAAAATTATCTCAACTGGCGGCACTGCAAAAGTTTTGATCGACTCAGGTTTATCAATTATTCCAATTCAAGAAATAACCGGAAATCCTGAGAGTTTTGACGGGAGAATGAAAAC
This sequence comes from uncultured Gammaproteobacteria bacterium, assembly GCA_964611415.1. Taxonomy (GTDB): domain Bacteria; phylum Patescibacteriota; class Microgenomatia; order Levybacterales; family UBA12049; genus 2-01-FULL-39-10-A. The sequence continues at coordinate 1,237 of CAZSXQ010000063.1, read as the reverse complement.
CATCAGTTTTCAAGTAGAAAGCGGAATACTCTTTGATAGAGGGAACAAAAAACATGTAAAAGAAGCGGCTGATTTGAAAATTAAACCAATCGATATCGTGGTTGTTAATCTTTACCCTTTTGAACAAACAATTTCAAAACCGGGTGTTTCCATGACTGATGCCATAGAAAATATTGACGTTGGTGGTCCGACAATGATCCGCGCCGCTGCAAAAAACAATAAAAATGTTTTAGTAATTACAGACCCCTTAGATTACATTTTAGTATCAGATCTTTTAAAGGAAAAATTGATAAATGATAAGTTAAGATTAAAGCTTGCCGCAAAAGCTTTTAGACATTTGTCTTTTTATGATTCCCAAATTGCAAAGTATTTAGAGCCTGATAAGAAAATGTTCGCGCAGGAGTTTACGATTCCCGGAAGAAAAACAACAGAGCTTAGATACGGAGACAATCCACATCAAAGAGCCGCGGTTTATATAGAGCCTAATACTAATTCACCGCTAGCAAAACTTATAAAAATAACAGGAAGAGATATGTCTGCAACAAATCTTACGGATATTTCTGCGGGTCTTGAGTCAGTGCGCATCTTTAAAGAACCAGCAGCAGTTGTAATAAAACACAATAGTCCTTCGGGAATTTCACTTGGTAAAGATATTGCAGAAGCATTGTCCCGAGCAGTAGCAGCAGATCCTGAATCTGCTTTCGGCGGAGTAATTGTTTTAAATCAACCAATGGACTTAAAAACTGCAAAAACTTTTGCCAATTTTAAAGAAGAGAATGGTGTATTAATTGATATTATCGGAGTGCCTGAAATTAATAAAAATGCAGTTGAATTCGTCAGGGGCATCCGTAAGAGTACAGGTGTTTATACGTTTGGAAGAATTCCTAAAGTTAGGTCTGATAAGAAACATTTGAGATTTTTTGATGGAGGATTTGTAGCTCAGGATTGGGATGATAAATCAGAAGCAAATTTTAAGAATTGGAAAACAGTAACTGAAATAAAACCAACCGCAAAACAAATGAAGCAAATGAGAATTGCATGGGGTTTTATTGGAAGAATTAAATCTAATACTATTATAGTTCTTGATAAGGATTTACCTATGACTAGAGGAATAGGATCCGGTCAAACTTCCCGGGTAAGGTCGACAAAAATCGCCCTAGAACAAGCAGGTAAATTTGTCTCGGGAGCTATTTTAGCAAGTGATAGTTTTTTCCCATTTGATGATTCAGTTAAGTTG
>CAZSXQ010000062.1:0-4672 GCA_964611415.1 uncultured Gammaproteobacteria bacterium | reverse complement strand
GGCGGTTAGTATAATTTAGTTAATATGTTTGACCCTGCCCAATTGCTTCTTTTTATAGTCATATTAGTTTTGACAGTACTTCTTTTGGTCTTAGGAACTCAGGTTTTTTTAATTTTAAGAGATATCAGGCATACTATCGCAAAAGCAAATAAGGTTTTGGATAAAACCGGAGAAATCACTGAAAATGTTTCAGCTCCTATTTCTAGTTTTTCCCAAGTTTTGATGGGGCTTAAAACAGGCGCCACGTTCGCGAGTCTTTTAAAAAAGGCTACCGAAGATAAGGAGCCCTCACAGGGTAAAGAAAAAGATGGGTAACGGAAGATTTTCAGACGGATTTGTATTGGGAGCATTAGTTGGAGGTGCGGCAATTTTTTTTCTTGGAACAAAAAAAGGAAACAAAATATTAAAAGCTATAACCGATGAAGGACTAGAAGGCTTGACGGATATAATTGAAAATTTAGAAGGTCAAATGAAAGGAACCAACCCGACCCCATCCACCCATCCTAAGAAAGTAAAAACAAGCCCAGAAGTTAAAAAATCAGAGCCAATTTTAGATATTGATCATGTTGAAGATAGAATTGAATTAGAGCCGGTTGTTACGAAAGACGATATGTATTCGGAAGCCTCCTCAAGGAGATTCTTTAAGAGAAAAAATTAGAGGCCGTATTTTTCTATATTAGCTTCGTGATCTTCCAAAGTCTCAGCATACCTATTTGTTCCGCTTGAATCAGTTATGTAAAAAAGGAATGGTGTATCAGATGGCGCAACTGCTGCTCTCAGGCTTTCAATTCCCGGATTTGAGATAGGATACGGAGGAAGACCGGCTACAGCATATGTGTTATACGGCGAGTTTATTTTTTTATCTGCATTAGTGAGGGATTTCTTCCACCATCTTTTTTCAGATTCTTGATACCCTAAGGCATATTGGAGAGTTGCATCTATATCTAGCTTCATGCCGATATCAAGCCTGTTATGAATAACACTTGACACTTTCGGTCTGTCTTCGTCATGTCTTGCTTCTCTTTCAATTAAGGAAGCCAGTGTTACTATTTCATCTTTTGAGAGTTTCGACTTACTTACGTCGATTGTTTGGAATTTAGTATCGAAGTTTTTTCTCATGATTGAGATAATCGTCTCAGCTTTTGCATCTTTTGGAAAAAGATAAGTATCGGGAAAAAGATAGCCTTCATTTTCTTCTAAAACATCATTCCAGGAGATGTCATAGTTTGGCATTTTTTCTTTAAGAGTTTCAGAAATTTCCTGAGCTCTTTGTCCCTCAGGAACTGTAATCCAAATATCTAAAGTTCCGTGGGTGAATTCTTGGGCAATTTCTGAAGCGTTCATAGAGGGAAATAATCTATAGCTCCCTGCCTGAATTTTACTGTCTAACCCCATTTTTTTAGTAAGCAAGAAAAACGCTATAGGATCTTTTATAAGACCTTGATCCTTAAGATTTTTTGCTATTGCTCTAACTCCTTGTCCAGGGTCTATGATAAAAATTTTTGGAGTATTGTTGTTAGGGTTTATAGGAGCGGTTTGATTCTTCCACCAGAAAAAAGCTGCAACAAATATAACAAGTAAAATCCCTAAGGTTATATAAAGCCTTTTCATCGAAATACCATCAAGGGGAGATTTTTTAATGACTCCCTTGCTTCATTAAGATTATACATTGAATCAGTATAAAAAGTACAGATTGGCTCGTTGGTATTAGCTTTTTCGCCAATTTTTTTGTTTAAATAAATTCCGGCTGTTTTCATATTCGGAGCTCCAAGGAGTTTTGTGATCAGAGTGAGGTTTTTTATATTAAAGTCTTTAATAGTGCAAGCATGAGGTGCCAAATAGGTAAAGAAGTATTTTCCCAGCTTTAGACTTTGACTATTTACCTTTTCTGGATTTCCACCTTGGGCTTTTACTATCTCCTTCATTTTTAAAAGTGCCTTACCGGACGAAAGAATATCCTGTGCCCAATTAAATCCGTTTCTATATTTCTTTTGAATTGAGTCTTGCAAAGTTTTAGAACTATCCGAAAGACAAATTTCTAAAAGTGCTCCGGCTAAATTTATACTCCTTGCTTCAAGATCCAGAGCTCTCTCTGGATCTTGCTCTAAGACCATTAATGCCTCACGGGTTTCAAGAACTGGTCCTATGCCGCGTCCTGCAGGTTCATCGGTTTTATGAATCAGGACTTCAATTCTAATATCAAATTTTTTTGCAAGTTTTTCAAATTTTCCTTTCAGTATTTTTGCGTCAATTAGTGTGTGAACTTTAACAGATTTTCCGTAGGGGATGTCAATTACTACATGAGTACTTCCAAATGCTACCTTCTTCGCCATTATAGAAATAAGAATTTTATCAAAACTTTCAAAAAGAAGTGCTTCTTCAACTTTTATTATTACGTCGTCAGCTGGCGCTATATTAAAACTTCCTCCCCAAACAATGCATCCATTAGTTTTTTTAACAATGCTCATGATCTTTTCCTTGCTTAGATTAACAGGTGCTAAAATTTCAAAATCGTCCGCAGTTCCTCCTGGAGTAGTAATTGCCCGCGAAGAGCTTTTAGGAATTTTAAAACCGGCTGCCGCAATAATCGGAACTACAATTAAAGTAGTTCTTGTCCCGGGGATTCCTCCAATGGAATGTTTGTCTGCAACAATTCCCGTGAACTTTAATCTTTCGCCGGTTTCAACCATGGCTTTAGTTAAAAAATAAATTTCCTCATCGCTAAATCCTTTGGAAAAGCCTGATGCAGCGAAATATGTGGTTAAAATATCTCCCAAATTATTTTGAGAGATTTGGTCCATAATGGAATAAATTTCCTTGTAGTCTAAACTTTTTCCTACTAATTTTTTCCTAATGGCAGCAATAGCTTGTTCTTTTTCATCCATCCCGTTTAGAAGCAGATCGTGATCTGCTTATACTCCTTATTTTGTTTGTTTCTTATAGATTTTGTTTTCCATTAAGCACTGTCCGCGATCGCGGCTTCTAACGGGATCCATTGTTTTTTATTTGGTTCATAGCAATCTTGGCGTATTTTTGAATCAAAAGTATAAGAAAAGAAATGGCACTATTTATAGATCTATAAATAGGTAACCAGACCGCTATTAAAACTTTTTGAAATTTCGATCTTTCCATTATGTTTTTTGAATTCTCGCTTTAATTATAAGTCTTTTCCAAACTGTTCCCGGAGGTGTACAGGTGATAATTGTTATAAAACTATCCGAGAAGTTTTGAGCAAGAACAGATGTATCGGTAGGTTCTACCACAGTGATAGTTTCAATTTTATATTTATATGAAACGTTATTTGTATTAACAATTATTTCGTCTCCTGTGGTAAGTTTGTACGCATTTGCAAAGATTGTTTTGTAGTTAGCGGGATCATATAGTTGTGGAAGAGTTGAATGTCCAAATATTACGGTATTGCCTTCTTTAGGCGGAAAAGTATCCGAATTGTATTGCACTAAATGTTTTGTAAGGTCACTATCTTCATTTGTAACAACTGCGTTTTTAATTTCTATTTTAGGAATAGATATAGTATATGTGCCAACATTTTGTCCTTTGTCATTTAGTCCCGGATACCAATTATATGCGTTTGTGTAGTCAGTGTTAATTGCATTAGTGGCGCTTGCGATTAGGTTTCCTATGCTTGAGGGATTTAGAACAGTATAATTAGGAATCGGTGCTTGAATTTTTTGTGATGCAAAAGCAGGGGCAAAATAAATCTGCCATGAAATCAGCGGAAAGAAAGTGTAGATAAAAATGAGCGCCCCTGCCGTTACAGTCAAAAGACTTAACACCTTAAACAAAAGCTTATAATTTCTTCTTTTCTTTTTTATGTAAAGTTTACCCATTTTTATTTACCACCACCTTGATTTTGCCTGAGGAGAACGGAAGCCTTTTGGGAAGAATTGGGAGATTTAGAAAAACATTTATATCGACATTATTTACTTCCGGTATTGCATTAAGGTCTAGTTCGGCATCAGTCAAGGATTTTCCTGCAATTTTTTTTGCTATTTCCGAAACGTCAATTTTTGGAATAAGTCCTGCTTTTATTTTAATCTTTGCCGTAGTTTCATCCCCATCTTTTTCTATGTCCGTTGCCTCTACTTGAATGTTTTCTTCATCAATTGTCATGTCGGAATCAATATTTTCCTTAAGTTTGTCTTTAGCATAAGCATTTATTTCACTTCTTTTATATGAAACACCAAGGTATGAAATAGTTGCCGTAAGGCTTACCTCGTTCGCCTCATCGTCAACATCTTTGCTAAAACTTTTTCTGTCAAATGTTATAGAAATGAAATTGGGAAGTACTACTGAATCTCCGGAAGCTTTTTTCTTAATTGCTTCTTTTGCGTCAGATTCAAGCTGTTTTTGGATTTCCTTAGTGAGTTTATCTACATCTGCTTTGGCGACTACTTTTATGTCTTTCTTAGTGCCTCCTGAAAAAGGATCATCATTTTTTGCAGCAATCGATGAGGATCCTTCCACAGTGAATTTAGTATTTGAAGGAAGATTGAAGTTGGTTCCGTGTTTTTCAGCAGTAACGGATACGTTTGCTTTTCCTGGATCGGTCCCTGAGAAAATATCACCAGAGGCTGAGGCAACGGTGATTGCTTTATCTGTAAGGAATTTAAGGTCAGTTGAGGATACCAGCACAGTTCCCACCGGGATAGTT
>CAZSXQ010000061.1:0-4731 GCA_964611415.1 uncultured Gammaproteobacteria bacterium | reverse complement strand
TGGCGAAATTTTCGAAGCGAGAATTTGGGGGGATGAAGTCGGGGTTAAAGTCGAACTATTCCGCGCGCGCAGTCTCGAAAATTTCGCCAGCGACCTCAGCGCCTCAGCTATTAAGCACTTCTTCTATTGCTTTTTTGAAACTCTCTTTAGGCTGGGCTCCAATTACTGATTTTACAGGTTGGCCATTTTTAAAAAGCATGATTGTAGGAATACTCATAACATTAAAGTCTCCTGCTATCTGATTTTCATCAACATTTAATTTCCCAACCTTTAATTTCCCCCCATAATCTTCTGCTAATTCGTGGATAACAGGATCAACTATTCTGCAGGGTTGGCACCAAACAGCCCAAAAATCTACCAAAACCGGGATGTCTGACTTGAGAACTTCTTGCTCGAAATTTTTATCTGTAAATACTAGATCTGCCATATTTTGTCTATCCAGAATAACAAAAGTAGACACAGGGTGTCAACGACTAACAACTGACCGATAAGACGTCCTTCGGACTCTAACTGCTAAAATTTCGTTAGGAATTAGAGTGAAGCGTCTCAGTCGTTAGAGTGAAACGTCTTAGCTGTTGACTTTTAACCTAAAAAGTCGATAAAATGAACAGATGCCGGCCAAGAAAATAGTAAGAAAAGTTAAGCTTCCTTCCCTGTCTAATCTCCCAAAACAAATTATAAATACGCTGGCAAAATTAAATATTGTTTATGTTTTAGGAGGTCTTCTTATACTCGCCTCTTTTCTGATCGGTGTTTTGGTTACCAAAGTCTCATATCTTGAAAATGGTGTAACCGCAGGAACCACAACCACTGTCACAGGAGACGACTTAGGTTCCCCCCAAGTTCCTACAGGACCGGTTGATGTAAAAGTAGGGCACTTACCAGTTCTTGGAGAAACCGACGCGAAGGTGACTATAGTTGAATTTTCAGATTTTCAATGTCCTTTCTGCGAATCCCTATGGAAAGATACTCTTCCCCAGATCAAAAAAGATTATATTGATACAGGAAAAGCTAAATTCGCCTACAGACACTATCCTCTCGATTTCCACGCAAATGCACAAAAAGCAGCGGAAGCATCAGAGTGCGCAAATGACCAGGGAAAATTCTGGGAATTTCATGATAAGTTATTCGAGACTCAAACTATCTGGGAAAGCCTAGATGCAGCCAAGGCGAAAGAAAACTTCATAGCTTCAGCTAATACAATAGGACTAAACGGAACACAATTGGGAGAGTGCATGGATTCCGCTAAATTTGCAGAAGCAGTAAAAGAAGATTTAGCCGATGGCACTACGGCTGGAGTACAAGGAACACCTGCAACATACATTAACGGTCTTCAAATATCAGGGGCAGCTCCTTACGAAGATTTTAAAACTGTTATAGAGCAAGAACTTGCAAAATAATTAAACTGCAAACCCCAAAGAATTAAGAAGAGTAATAAAAATCCAAATAGCTGCAACTCCTGCAAACATCAAAGCCGTTTCAATTACCGCAAACCCCTTTCTATTCTCATGATGAATTTCCGGAATAAGATCCGATGCTGCTATATAAATAAAGAATCCAGCAGTAATTGAAAGTAGAATTGGAAGTGAAGCTTCTATGCTTTCACCCAGCCAAAAGGCCAAAACAGCTCCAAGAATCGCGGTTAATGCGCTTAAAACATTTACAAATATTATTTTTTTACGCTTCATTCCTTTATGAAGTAAGATTCCAAAATCTCCAATTTCCTGTGGTATCTCGTGAGCAGCTACAGCCAATGTTGTAACAATTCCCAAGGGAATACTTACTAAAAAGGTAGAGGCAATAACTACTCCATCTATGAAATTATGCACGCTGTCTCCTGCAATTATTAATGGTATTGTGGGTTTTATTTTTTCATCCAAATATTCATGCTGATGATGATGAAACCAGTGAATAAACCGCTCTAGTAAAAAGAATCCCAATATCCCTACTAATGTCCAGAAAAAGATATTCTCTCCATTCCCTAATTCTTCACCTGTATGTACGGCTTCAGGAAGAAGATCAAAGAATACTGTGCCCAGTAAAGTTCCTGCGGCAAAAGCAGCCAGAAAATGTGAATATTTAAGGGTTTTTTTTTCTTTAAATAAAAGAAGAATTCCTCCGGCAAGAGAAAACACGCTCCCTATTAAAGTAAACAGTAAGATATAGCCTAAAGTTGAAAGCTCGTTCATAAACATTATGATAGCATAAAATCCGTTTGTTATAATAAATTTATGCTTAGGAAAATAATATTCATTTTATTTTTAATTACTCCGTTACTTTTTACAAAACAAGTATTTGCCCAAGCCCCCTCCTCTGAATTTGTAGCACCACGTCAGGAATATTTTAAAGGTGAAGTAGTAAAAATAATAAAAAGCGGGACTAGAGATATTCAGAATTATAAAAATTTCTTTCAATTTGTAGATATAAAAATTACCGAAGGACCAGAAAAAGGGAAAACAGTAAGCGTTGAAAATAGCGGATCAATTAAAACTGCTGAGCAAAAGTCCTTAAAAACCGGGGACAAGGTCGTCATCCTAAAAGTTACAAATCAAGGCAACATCGCCTACTCCATCTGGGATAAATACAGATTAAATTATATTTATTTTGTAATAATCGGTTTCTTTGCTGTAATTTTACTAGCCTCTGGTCTTAAAGGATTAGGCTCAATTATGGGAATGGTCATTAGCTTCGCAATTCTTCTTGGATTTATAGTGCCTCAGATATTAAACGGACGCGATCCTCTTTTGATTAGCGTTATTGGTAGTATCGTAATCATGCTTACGACTATATTTCTGGCACACGGAATAAGCAAAAAAACCACAAGCGCCGTGATTTCTACTTTTATCTCACTAACCATAACCGGCATCCTTGGTTTTCTCTTCGTAAAAGGATTTCATCTAACCGGGTTAGGTGACGAAAATAATGTATTTCTTCAGATCGGAAATCTGCAAATAAATTCTCAGGGACTTCTTCTGGGAGGAATCATAATCGGAGCCTTAGGAGTACTTGACGATGTAACAACAGCTCAGTCAGCGGCAATTTTTGAGCTTCATAAGCTAGATAAAAAACTCTCAATTACCGATCTGTTTTCAAAAGGATATAGCATTGGACGTGAACATATAGCTTCAGTTGTTAATACGCTTATCCTAGCCTATGCTGGAGCCTCACTCGGGCTATTTGTAATGTTTGTGCTAAACCCCACTAAGACTCCTGTTTGGGTAATGTTAAATACGGATATGATTGCTGAAGAGATTGTCCGAGCAATTGCGGGAAGCATAGGTCTAATTCTTGCAGTGCCAATTACTACTTTAATCGCTTCATACATCGCCAAGAGAACTACTTAATTATTTCAAAACTATCAAAATCCTGATCTGGAATTTCATCAACCTCAACTTTTTCAACTTCTGCTAGAAATGGCCCTTTTCGGGAAAATTCAATCATTATTTTGATATCAGCTTGGTCTCCAGCGAAAACTGCTTCAACATTTCTATCAGGCCCGTCTGCCGACGAGGCAGGTAAGTTTTTTACCCAACCAGTAATATTCAGCTTCTTAGCGTTGTATTTTATAAACTGCCGAAAACCTACGCCTTGGACAGATCCTGAAATAATTACATGAACCATATATTAAATGATAGATTATAAATTAAATCTAAAATCTTTCGATATTATATCCTAATCGTTCTTATTTTTGAGATTTAATTTTTTATTTATTATTTAAAATGAGGAACCGAGGTATGCAAGAAATAAGTTCCTAAGAAATCTTCCTATTAAAACGTAAGCAAAAAACTTAACCGGTGAATAAGAAAAGATTCCTGCAAATATTCCAATTGCGTCAAAAAACGGATTTGGAATGAATGAGAAAAATATTATAAAAATAGCGCCGAACTTATGAAATATTTCCCGGAATAATGTATACCAAAAAGAGTTTCTCTTAAATAAAACCTCTTTTCCGCTTCTTCCCAAAGCATAACCTATCATGTCCCCTATTCCGGATCCCAACGCTGCAACGACGGCAACTATTAAAGGGTGATAAAGAATTCCCCCTGCAACAACTGTTGCAATTGCAGGTGCAGGGATAAATAAAGTTGCAGATCCAATAACGTTAACTATAAATATCCCGATGAGCCCAAAAGATTGCAATTTAGTTAGCTCTTCGCGGAAATAAAATGAAAGAGAAATGAAAACTAGAGAGATTATGAGTAGAACAAGGTAATTGCGTTTAAAGTTTTTATTCTTGGGCACTGAGTTTATTGTAGTTCAAACTTTGAAATATTCAAACTATTTTATTGGTTTATTGGTAGTATTTGTGGCATTTGTAGTATTCCCAGCTTTCAGCTGGCTTAACTTCCACATAAAAAGAGCCCCTTTATTCTTAGCATTACTATCAACGCAGAAAGTAAGGGCTTTTTCGAGTAATGAGCGGGGATAATTCTTGGCAAGTTTTATATACAAACCCCGGTGTTTGTAATCGTCTAATTCTTCGGCCAAATGTATACCAAAAGCCTGAAACTCACGCGAAATATGCTTATCCACCTTCGGATCATAATTACTTAGGATTGCTCCAATCTTTTTCATTTGGTGTTGAATTGGTTCATTGAGGACTGCAGACCTTTTTCTAGAGCGGCTGCAAGGGCCTTACTGCCCTTTTTTACCATATGCTTCACATCCCCCTTTTCCCCGCGGACAAACCCACCCAAAACATAATCTTTCATATCTCGAATTTTGCCTGCC
>CAZSXQ010000060.1:0-4780 GCA_964611415.1 uncultured Gammaproteobacteria bacterium | reverse complement strand
TGATCCAAGCATTATGAAAAAAAAGAAAATAACTTATTATCAAGTTGGAGATGATTATTCTACAAAAGATCCTATTAAAAAACTGTTTCAGGAGTCTGCACGTGCCACAGGATTAAATTTGAAGGCCCATGGGTTTTCTGAGATTGCTGACACTCGGGGAGAGTCAGCTTATGTTTGGCAGCAGGGAAATGTTTTAATGGCGTCAGTCATCGAAGGCCTCGGAACCAAAAATTTGGTGGCCGATGGCACAAGAAAGTTTACAAAAAAAACTCATTATGATGTAATTGCTCACGACACTGTGGCAACAATTATTAATGATTTGATTTCTGTTGGCGCGACTCCTCTAGTTCTCCATGCATATTGGGCAATTGAAGATAATGATTGGCTGTACGATAAATTGCGGATGACAGATTTAATAACCGGATGGGAAAAAGCCTGTGATATCGCGGGAGTTTCCTGGGGTGGAGGAGAGACGACGACCATGAAACAAATTGTTGTTAAAGATACTGCGGAGTTTGGAGGAAGTGCAGTGGGAATAATAAGAAATAAAAAGAATTTGGTAACAGACAAGAAGTTGAAAGTTGGGGACCGGATAATTTTGATAAAAAGTAATGGGGTTAATGCAAATGGAATTTCCCTAACTAGGGCAATTGCTAAAAAATTACCAAAAGGATATGGGACAAAACTCTCTAACGGAAAATCTTATGGGGAAAGTTTACTAACTAAATCAAATATTTATGCAAAAGTAATACAAGATTTACAAAAGGCTAATGTTGACATTCACTATATTTCTAATATCACGGGACACGGAGTTAGAAAAATTATGCGGGGAAAACCAAAATTAACTTATGTAATTGAGAAAATATTTAAACCCCAGCCGGTTTTTGATTTCATTGCGAAGCACGCAAATCTGGATGATTACGAAATGTATCAGACTTATAACATGGGGCAGGATTATGCTTTATTTATTCCGCAAAAAGATGTAGACAAAACCTTAAAAATAATTGCAAAAAATAAATTTAAAGCAATTGACGCAGGATACATTGAAAAAGGGGAGAAGCAGGTAATAATAAAACCGAAAAACTTAGTTTTTAAAGGCGATACTCTTGATTTAAGATAATTTTAAGAACAGTTTGATAAACTCCCAAGAAGTAGTTTATACTTTTTAGATCTCATGAATCCCGTTAGAAACCGCGATCGCATGCCGGTATCTAATTAAGACAATATATAATCAATGAAAGTAACCAAAACCAATAAAAGAAAGGAAAGTTGATCAGATCGCGATCTGCTTCTAACGGGATGAACAGAAAAGTCCTCATTGTTATTATTGCTTCATTGTTATTATTGTTTATGGGTGCTTTAAAAAACAATAAAACTAGTTTCCCCAATCTCCAAACCGACACACAGGATAATATGGGCGGAGAAATGGAGACTGAGCCTTATGGTTTATCTATACAATCTCTGCGAGAAGGTGATTATCCGGGAAGTGATTTAGCGGTTGAACAGACTCTTACTCCTGGAAGCAATTACTCAAGACAAATCGTGTCATATAAGTCTGAGGGACTAAAAATTTATGCACTTTTAACAATCCCAATTGGAGAACCGCCTTTAAGGGGATGGCCGGCAGTGGTTTTTAATCACGGATATATTCCACCTTCGGAGTATAGGACAACGGAACGATATATTGCATACACAGATGCTTTCTCGGGAAATGGATATATTTTACTCCGGCCAGACTACAGAGGACATGGGGAATCTGAAGGAACACCGAGTGGTGCATACGGATCAAATGATTATACGATTGATGTTCTTAACGCATTAGCATCACTAAAGCGTTTGAACACTAAAAACCTCACCCCAACCCTCTCCGATTCAGAGGGGGAGAATATTGTTGATCCGAATAAAATCGGTATGTGGGGGCACAGTATGGGAGGATTTATTACGCTCCGCGCAATGGTAGTAAATAAAGATATAAAAGCAGGAGTAATTTGGGCTGGGGTAGTCGGAAGTTATGAAGATTTATTTGAAAGATGGAGAAGGAGGGGGGCGCTATCCCAAACACCATCGGTAACGGGGACCCCGACGCGCGGAGGGAGCTGGAGGCAAACATTAACTTCTCAATTTGGCACACCTCAAGAAAATCCGGAGTTTTGGGCGAGTCTTTCGGCAAACACATTTCTTTCAGACATATCAGGGCCAATCCAGATCCATCACGGGACTTTAGACACTTCAGTGCCAGTTGAGTTTTCACAAACTTTAGACAAACATTTAAAGGCAGTAGAAAAGACTAGCGAACTTTTTATTTACGAAGGGGATGATCATAATATTGCTTCAAATTTCAACATCGCGGCGCAAAGAAGCGTCGGATTCTTCGACAAATATCTCAAATAACTAAATAGGCGGGGCCAAGAACAGTATTATTTTTTATCTCCACTATCTCGATATTGAAATTTGTTAATTGAGGTAAAAGTTCGTCAACACGTTTCTTATAAGATTCCTCCCAGAAAAAACTTCCGTCCATCACAAAAACCATATCTCTTTTTTTAAACTCAGTGATTCCTGTAATTTGAGCAGAAATATAGCTTGCTGATCTATCAAGTAGATCATTCGCGATTTTTGAAACTCTTGGAATACTTTGATGAGATAGATTCTTAAGCTCCAGCGTTGAGCGAAGAGGTTTAAAGTCGATATTCTCTTTCTCAATTATTAAATTAAAATGCTGATATAAATATGCGCCAGTTGTCTCCTTTTCCAGTAGTGCTGCTCCAGGGATCATTGAATTTTTATCAATTACTTTTCCTTCTTCAGACTGGTCAAACTTATTAAAGTTTGCAGATTCTAGATTTACACATTCATTGTCATTCAGAAAAAACGCTGCGTTCATTCCAGTTCCCAGAACTCCACAAGCCAAGTTTTCTTTCTTATATTTTGTGAGGCCGGAAAGTAAAAGGCATACTGTATCATTGGCACAAGAAACGATTACTTCTTGACCCCTTCTTTTTAGGAAATATTCACTAATTGTTTTTCCAATTTGTTTTCCAACGAGACCTTTAAACAAGTGTTCTTTACTTCCATGTAAAAGAATCCCATCTAAAACTCCACCATCTAGAATAGGAGAAAGTGCAAATGCAAAGTCCACAGCGAGTATCTTCGTGTTTATGTGAAGTTTGTTGTCTAAATAATCCAAAAAACCATTAACTGAGTCAAATTTGGGCTGATCTTTTTCTTCGTGACTAATTGTTACAATTTTTCCGCCTTCTTTTTTTACATGAGCGACTTTACCCTTACTTCCTCCAACAACAATAGTTTGAAATGTTTCCCCGTTTAACACTAAAGATTTATGGGGAAGAGGGTTAACGATAAAGGGAAAGCTAGTTTTTCTTCCTTGAATAGAATCTTGCAGCTCTTCCACAAAATTATCGCGAATTGTTTTAGTTATGGATATGTCCATTTTTAGAGAGTGAATGAGCTATTTCTTATAACATTTTTATACCAGTAAAAACTTTTTTTAGGCGTACGTTTCATTGTTTGCCGATTGACATTAACTAATCCGAAAGATCCTTCTGGGCGGTATCCTTCTGCCCATTCGTAATTATCCATTAGCGTCCAGTGGAAATAAGCTTCAATTGGAATTCCTTCTTGAATTGCTTTTTTAATTTGGTAAAGATGCTTACTCATAAACTCAATTCTTCTCACGTCATCTATGATTTTCCCCTCATCTTGATTACTGTTAAGCGCCATACCATTTTCTGTAATATAAATCTTTTTCAAACCGTGATTCTTATAGCTGGAATATATTTGTGAAAGAATATCATATAGTCCTTCGGAATAATGAGGAGGAACGAAAATTCCCCATCCCAGATCTGTTGTTTCTCCTTTTTCATTTAATAAAGTTTTGAATTTTAATTCATTCGAAGAGTCATATTTTACAATATCTCCGCGATAATAATTGACTCCCAGGCTATTAAGCTTGTTTCCGATACGTATTATCTTCATGTCTTCCTGAGAAATTTTAGGTAGCCACTTTTCATAGATTTCCATCATAAGAGCAGGATACTTACCAAGAAAAATCGGATCCAGAAACCATAAGTTTTTATGTCCGTCCACAATTTTTGCTGCCATAATATCTTCTGGTTTATCTGTTGCTGGATATCTTTTCCCTGCGTTAATGGCAGTACTTAGCTTTATATTTTTGTCAATTGAATGGATTTCTTTTTCCGCCAAGCCCTGAGCAAGAAGAATGTTGTGCGCTACGAGAAGTGCCTTTTTTAAATTTGTTTCGCCCGGAGCATGAGCGCCCAGATAATGAGCTACCAAAGAACTGCATCTTGGTTCGTTCATAATGAAATATTCTTCTATATATTCGCCAAGTTCATTCACTACAGCATTTACATGTTTTAGATAAATTTCCAGTGTTTTCTTGTTTGTCCATCCGCCAGAAGCGCTTAAGTACTGGGGAAGTTCCCAGTGATAAAGAGTTGCCAGGACGCGAATGTTTAATGATTTGGCATGTTTAAAATAATTCTTATACCAATTAATTGCCTTCGGATTTATGTCTCCGTTTTCTTTAAGAGTCCGGGAAATAGAGATTGAGGTCCGGTAGTCGTTAATTCCTAATTCTTGCATGAGCGCTAAATCGTCTTTCCAGTAGTGATAGCGGTCAATTCCTGCTCCCGGAGTTTGATTTTTGAAACACTTCCCGGAGTTTTTAGCAAAATAATTCCACATGGTTGGAAGGGAATCTTCGTATTTTCTTGTGTTATCCTCGCCGATTACTTGA
>CAZSXQ010000059.1:0-4865 GCA_964611415.1 uncultured Gammaproteobacteria bacterium | reverse complement strand
ATTAAAACTGAATCCACTTCATCTACCACAGCATAGTAATATCCGCGCTGGCCTAAACTATTTGGATCTTGCTGCATGTTATCTCTTAAATAATCAAATCCAAACTCCGAATTTATTCCATAAACCACGTCTGCTTGATATGCTTCTTTTCTTGTTACCGGTTTTAAATGAGTCAGCCTAAAATCATGCGCTTCTTTGTTTACGAAATCAGGATCAAAAACAAAAGACTCTTCGCTAATTATTGAGGAAACGCTTAACCCTAAAAGCTTAAACACAGGGCCCATCCATCCCGCGTCACGCCTGGCTAAATAATCATTAACCGTAACTAAATGAACTGCTTTTCCGGTAAGTGCATGGAGATAGAGTGCCGGAACTGCCGATAAAGTTTTCCCTTCCCCTGTTTTTTGCTCAGCAATTTTTCCCATAGAAAGAGTAGCTGCTGCAATCAACTGAACGTTATAGTGGCGTTGACCAATTGAACGGTGAGCGGCTTCACGCACTAAAGCAAATGCCTCAGGGAGGACTCCGTCAAGGGACTGACCTTTCGCAATTTTCTCCTTTAGTTCTTGGGTCTTTTTTGCAAAGTCGTGGTCTTTAAGTTTTTTTACCTTTTCATCCCATGAGTCAATCTCCGCAACAAGAGGTTCTAGCTTTTTTATTTCTTTTTCATTGGAATCAAATAACTTTCCGAGGGCTCCTAACATGTTGAACTATTCTAACACAATCGAGGCTAAAAAGGAAAGCAATTTAGCTTTTCCGGTCTAATCTAGTAAATCCCATCATGTATTTCTGCAATACCTGAGGTATGCGGACTGAACCGTCGGCCTCTTGATAATTTTCTAAAATTGAAATCATGGTCCGGCCAACTGCAAAAGCAGTCCCGTTAAGAATATTTGCGTATTTTTTTTGATTACCATCTTGGTATTTAATGTTCAAACGGCGGGATTGAAAATCTCCAATCGTTGAAACACTCGTTACTTCTCTATATTTATTTTGCCCAGGCATCCAAGCTTCTATGTCAAACTTTCTAGCTGCAGGAAAACCTAAGTCTCCAGTACACATTTTTATCACCTGATAAGGAATCTCCAAGGCCTGGAATAGCTTTTCTTCTAGAGATAACAGATATTCCTGCTCGCGATCGTCTTCTCCTTCAGCAACATATGAAACCATCTCAACTTTATCAAATTGATGAACTCTAAAAATTCCCCTTGTATCTTTTCCATAACTTCCTGCTTCTCTTCTGAACGCAGTTGAAAATCCAACATATCTTCTTGGCAAATCTTTTAAAGCAAACACTTCATCCATATGCATTGGGACAATTGAATGCTCGGCAGTTCCTACAAGAGTCAAATTATCAGACGTTATGTGGAACATATCCTCATCTCCTCCGTTTTCCATATATCCCAAGCCTCTCATAACATCAGTCTTAACCAACACTGGAGGAACTACTGGTCTAAAACCCTCGCCAACAAGAGTTTCAAGAGCAAATTGGACTATCGCAAACTCTAAAAGCACTCCTTCATTTTTAAGATATGCAAAACGGGAACCTGAAACCTTAGAAGCTCTTTCTATGTCAATAATATCCAGTGCTTCTCCTATATCTAAATGGTCTTTGGGGGTAAAATCAAACCTCGTCGGCTCTCCGCTTTTCCTAACAACCTCATTCCCAGACTCATCTTTTCCTATCTTCACATCGTCCTTTGCGGGATTTGGAATTTTAAGAAGCCAACTTCTGAGCTCTTCATCAACTGCCTTAAGGGCTTTTTCCAGCTTCTGAAGCTCATCTTTTATCCTCTTCCCCTGCTCCCTAACTGTTTCTTCTCCCTTAATAAGTGAATGTGGTAAGTTTGGACTTTTTAAACTCGACCATTTATTTCTCTCTTCGCGAAAATTCTGAACCTTAATTGATAACTCACGGTATTTGGAATCAATTTCCAAAATATGAGCTATATCAACTTCTATTCCCTTATCCTTAGCAGCTTTTTGAACCTTCTCCGAATTTTCTCTTAAATACTTAATGTCAATCATTTTTTAATGTTGTCATGTTGAACGAAGTGAAACATCTTATAGATTCTTCGCTACACTCAGAATGACATGCTTACTAATAACAGTATTATATATCGTAATTGCTCTTTAGAAAATCGCTAAATTTTTTAAGCGCTCTTCCCCTGTGCGAAATGGCGTCTTTTTCTTTTTCCGGCATTTCAGCAAACGTCATCTCGTGCCCAAGCGGTATAAAAACAGGATCCCATCCAAATCCGTTCTCCCCTCTAATTTGTTTGCTAATTGTTCCCTCAACCTCACCTATAAAAATATGCGCTTTTTTTCCGTCATGAAATCCAACAGCGAGCCGGGCTTTTGCTTTTCTATTCTTTTCTCCCCCAAGCATTTTCAAAAGCGTACTAGCGTCTCCGCCATCTCCGGCTTTGAGTAACCACTTTATTAAAGGTCCGGGGAAAGAATTCCAGGCTTCAATTTCCACAGAAACATCATCAATAATAACCGGCCCTTTTACAATATCAAATGCCTGATTTAGCTTATGAAGGGCTATTTTTTCTAAGTCCAGCTCCTGTATTTCATCCAGTTCAATCTGTAAAATTTCGAGTGGAATATTTAGAATACGCTCAACTTCCCGCGCCTTTGCTTTATTACCACTAACTAAAGTCAGTTTACCTAGTTTCATTTTGAGGCCTCTAAAAATCTAGCTTTTACAAATGACGGGTTAAGAGAAAGAATTAACCATGCTGCTTTTGGTCCGTGGTCTTTTCCAATCAAGCTTAAATAAATTGCCTGGAAAGTTTTATTTCCATTTAGACCCAGCTCTTTTCCTATTTCATAAATTTTGGTTTGAAAAATTTCAGCATCTGTTTTTTGGTCTAGTAATTTTGAAATTTCCAAAAGTAGGTTTTTCTGCTCTTTCGAAAATGATCCTGCCCCTTTTGGTAATTCTTTTTGAACTTCAAATTTTTGGTCGTCCGGAGCAAACCTTTCTACCCAAATCCTGGCATATTTTGCCCATTCGGAAAGATTTTCTTTTTTTATTTCCTCCTCCATATTTGGCATTTGAACCCACTGAGCAAGTACAGAGAAACGGATCGACGGTGGCCTTTTAATTTCTCCCCGCCCGACTTCGCCTGCGAGTGAACTCGCTGGCGGGCGGGCAATTTGAGATAATTCAAAAATTCGCCCTAAGTCATCATTAGATTTATCGAAATATGCATCAGCTGCTCTCTGATAATCATCAAAAAGATTTGGGATAGTGTCTTTTTCTGCAGGGTCAAAATTAATTTGAGTATTAACTTTAATTCTCACCATCATAAATCTGATTAGCTCCGGGGGAAGAATTTCAAGTGTATCAGCGGCGCTTGTTCCAACTCCTCGGGAAGACGACATTTTCCGCCCACCAATTAGCAACCACTCATAAGCAATCGGGTATGGAACCGGATAATTAATAACCCGCTCACAAATAAGACTCGCAAGATCATGGGATCCGCCTCTGCTCATGTGATCTTTTCCTGCTCCTTCTACCGTTATTCCAATTGCCTTCCATTTTGCAGACCACTCTACTTTCCATGGCATTTTTCCTGAGATATGATCCTTATCGCTAAAAGGTGAGATTTCCCCTTTGTGACCACATCCCTTTGTGTACTTAACTTTATCAACAATACATTCATAAGTAACTTTTTCTCCATTCCAATCAGTTACTAAAGTGGTCGTCACTTTACCGCAACTTTCGCAATATGGTTGAAAGGGAAACCAATTATCGGGTAATTTTTTGTCATACAGCTCCTCGTAGATTTTTCTCACCTCTTGGGCATTATCCAAGATCTCTTTAATTACCGGATTCATTTTC
Organism: uncultured Gammaproteobacteria bacterium; assembly: GCA_964611415.1. GTDB lineage: Bacteria > Patescibacteriota > Microgenomatia > Levybacterales > UBA12049 > 2-01-FULL-39-10-A. The sequence continues at coordinate 1,012 of CAZSXQ010000059.1, read as the reverse complement.
CCTGAGGTATAAAGATCTTTTGTCCAGATAATCTCAGGCTCGCATCCAATTGCCCGAAATACTTTTTCAAATTCACCGGCATAAAATCTCGCATAATTTTCGTATCCTTCTTCGGGCGAAGGGATTTTAAATAAAGGCATTCCTAAATACTGTTCGTATTTTTCTCTAGGCAGATACGAGGGGATGTCATCCATTGGATCATGATCTTCAAAAACATAAGAAAAATGAACATCTACTCCGTGACTTTTTAATGCTTTATAAGCCAAATCATGGACTACCACTCCGCGAAGAGCACCGACATGAACCCTACCAGATGGAGTTTTCATATCATCCACCCAGTAAGGTTTATATTTTTTAGAATCAATAATTTCCTTCGCGACTTTATCAGCCCAAAACATAATGTTATTTTACTCTATCTTGAGGAGCTATTCCATTCCTTGCAAAAAGAGGTATGATAATTTACCCAAGTCTTCTACGTTATAACCCCCCTCTTGAATCAATAAAGTTGGCAATTCTAGTCCTTTTATATTTCTTGCAATCTCTTTATAAAAACCAGAAGTAATTTTAAAACCTCCAATTGGATCTTTTTCATATGTGTCAAATCCTAAAGAAACAACTAAATATCTAGGTTTAAATTCCTCTACGTCTTTTAAGGCCCTCATTAAAACTTTTAAATATTCTTGATCTTTTGTTCCTAATGCAAGGGGATAATTTTTATTAAAACCTATGCCTTTTCCTTTACCTGATTCATCAGAAAAACCGCTTATGTATGGAAATTTATCATGGGGATCTGCGTGAATTGAAACATATAAAACATCTGATCTTTCATAAAAGATATCCTGAGTACCATTACCATGGTGAAAATCAATGTCAAGAATTGCAATCTTACCATGCCCAGAAAGGCAATCTGCTGCTATTGCAGCATTATTAAAATAACAATATCCGCTCATAGATTTATGCTCTGCATGATGTCCCGGCGGACGACATAGAGAGTAAACTATCTCATGCCCAT
>CAZSXQ010000058.1:0-4914 GCA_964611415.1 uncultured Gammaproteobacteria bacterium | reverse complement strand
ATGAAAAAACTGGCGGATGATATTACTCTCGCACAAACTTCAGAAATTGACATGATGCGCAAATGGCTGACCGAATGGGAGTAAGATGAAATGCAAATAGATCAAATACTTGTTTTAGTTTTTGGAATTTCAGGAATGCTTTTCGTTTACTGGTTTTTCTTTATGAAAAAAGAAGAAATAGTAAAAGCAAGCGACGAGATTGAAATTGTAGTTTCAGGGGGTTATAAGCCATCGAGTATCCAAGTAAAGAGAAATCAGCTGACAAAACTCAATTTCTTAAGAACCGATCCTTCAGACTGCCTGGAAGAAGTTGTTCTACCGGATTTTAAAATTAAAAAATATTTGCCGCTAGACAAGAAAGTCACTTTAGAACTCAGGCCGACTAAAAAAGGAGAATATTTCTTTTCCTGCGGAATGAATATGTATCACGGGAAATTAATTGTTACATAATATGGAAAAAAGATTGGATTTTGGAATAAAGGGAATGCATTGTGCGTCATGCGTAAATGTTATTGAAAAAAGCCTAAAAAAAATAGAAGGTGTTAAAGAAGCCAACGTTAATTTAGCTACGGAATCAGGAAGTATTGTTTGCGACAAAGAAGTCCCCGATAAAAAAATAAAAGAATCTTTAAAAAAAGTGGGATACGCTGCTGTATTTAATTTATCCCCGGAAGAACGAACTATTGCGAAGAAAAAAGAACTTAGTAAGTTAAAAATAAAAGTTCTAATAGGCGCTGTTATTTCAGGAGTTATCTTGTGGGGTAGTTTTCCGGGACTCATGGAAACCGCACCTTCAATAATTAAAAATTCCTACTTACAGCTTGTGCTTTCCATACCGGTACAATTCTTTATAGGATTCACCTTTTACCAAGCAGCAATCCCGGCGCTAAGAAATAGAATTGCAAACATGGACACCCTTGTTGCTTTTGGAACAAGTGTTGCATTTGCTTATTCTGTTTTCGTCACATTTTTTCCGCAAGTCCCGATGAGTGTCGGAATTGAGCCAATACCCTATTTTGATGTTTCATCAGTTATTATCACTTTAATTCTTTTAGGCAGGTATATAGAGACTAAGGCAAAGCTTCAAACGAGTGACGCTATAAAAAAGTTAATGAGTCTATCAGCTAAGACTGCAAGAATTGTTATTGACGGAATAGAAAAAGATGTATCGATTGATGAGGTAGCTGAAGGTTCAGTCGTAAGAGTTAGGCCTGGAGAGAAAATTCCGGTTGATGGTGAAATCCTAGAAGGAGAATCAAGCGTAGATGAATCTATGATTACAGGAGAAAGCATCCCGGTGGATAAAAATAAAGGAGACTTAGTAATTGGTGCAACTATAAATAAATCCGGAACATTTTTATATAAAGCAACAAAAGTTGGAAAAGATACATTTTTATCCCGAATTATTAAATTAGTTGAGCAAGCACAGAGTACAAAAGCTCCTATCCAGAAAATGGCTGATCAAATTTCAGCATATTTCGTGCCGGTTGTGATACTTCTTGCAATTGCAACATTTATGGTTTGGTATTTATTTGGTCCTCAGCCTTCATTTATATATGCACTATTAAATACGATCGCAGTCTTAATTATTGCCTGTCCTTGTGCGATGGGACTTGCCACTCCTACTGCGATTATGGTTGCAACGGGGATTGGTGCCGGAAAAGGAATACTTATTAAAGATGCCTCGACTCTAGAAAAAATGCATAAAGTGAATACGATAATTTTTGATAAAACCGGAACACTTACAAAAGGCGTACCCATTGTTATTGATGTTGTTTCGTTTGGTGTTTCTAGAGAAGAAGTATTAAGGCTAGCAGGATCTTTAGAGAAAGGATCAGAACATTCTTTGGCTGATGCAATTTTGAGTAAAATTGATGATGAAAAAATTGATCTGGAAAAAGTTGAGCAATTTAAAGCAGAAAGCGGAAAAGGAATTACTGGATTTGTAAAGAATAGCAAAGTATTGCTGGGGAATTTAAGACTTATTACGTCAGAAGGAATCAAAGTTGATAATTATTTAAATCAAATAAGAAGCTTTGAAGAGATGGGTAAAACTGTAGTAATTTTGGCGGTAGAAAAAGAGATTTTAGGTCTTATTACGATTCAAGATAGTCTTAAGGATTCAGCCAGAGAAGCGGTTAAAGCCCTAAGAAAGATGGGAATTGAAGTCTTTATGATTACGGGGGATAATAAGGCCACAGCTGAGGCTATAGGTAAGGAAGCTGGAATTGAAAATGTGATATCCGAAGTAATGCCCGAGGATAAGGAAAGTGAAGTTAAGAAGCTTCAGGGGATGGGGAAAATTGTTGCAATGATAGGAGACGGAATAAATGATGCGCCTGCGTTAGCTAGTGCAGATATAGGAATAGCGATGGGAACCGGCACTGATGTTGCTATGGAAACAGCGGGGATTACTTTGATTAACAAAGACCTAAATACAGTTGTTGGGGCAATAAATCTATCCAGAAAAACTATGAGAACGATTAAACTTAACTTTGTGTGGGCATTTGGCTATAATATAATTCTAATTCCGGTTGCAATGGGCGGATTATATCCATTTATAAGAATTTTAATGAATCCGATTTTTGCTTCATTCGCAATGGCAGCTAGTTCAATTTCAGTTGTGGGGAGTTCACTGTTTTTAAAAAAATTAGCTAAATAATATGGAACTTGGAATAATATTTTTAACAGGACTTACTATCGGCGGACTAACTTGTCTCGCAGTTCAGGGTGGGCTTTTAGCCTCAGTTATAACAGCCAGAGAAAAAGAAGGAATAGAGGGGAAAGAAAAAGTAAATCCTGTTTATCCAACTCTAGCATTTTTAATTTGTAAGCTTATTGCATATGTTGCTTTTGGTTTTGTATTAGGTTTATTCGGTTCAGCAATAAGTCTAACTTCCGGAGTGCAGTCTGCTATCCAGTTATTTGCCGGAATCTATATGATAATAATTGCTCTAAATCTTTTGGATGTACATCCTATATTTAGATACGCTGTTATTCAGCCTCCCCGTTTTTTAACGAAAAGAATTAGAAGTAAATCAAAAAGCGGAGATATCTTTGCGCCTGCGCTTTTGGGATTTATGACTATTTTTATTCCCTGCGGTACAACTCTGGCTATGGAGGCATTAGCAATTAGCTCAGCAAGTCCTATTAAGGGAGCATTAATTCTAGGAACATTTGTTTTAGGTACTTTCCCAATGTTTTTTGGAGTAGGATTTATTACAGCGAAGCTAGGTGAAAGGTTTAAAAACAGCTTTTTAAAGATCGCTGCAGTTTCACTGATTTTCTTAGGATTTATTTCAATTTACGGAGGACTTGTCGCAATGGGAGCCCCAATATCTATTAATAAGATCACATCTTCATTTAAAGAAGATGATTCTAAGAAATTGTCCCTAGCTTACCCGCCGGTAAAAAATGGCTTTCAGGAGATAACAATAAATGTTTCAAGTAATGGATATAGCCCCTCAAGTTTAGTATTAAAAGAAGGGATTTCAACTAAGCTTAAATTAAAGACAATAGATGCTTATTCTTGTGCGATCGCATTTAGAATTCCAGCACTTAAAATGGGAGTTAATTTAAAACCAAGCGGCACTGAAGTTTTAGATCTTCCAAAACTTAGCAAAGGAAATTATGATTTTACTTGTTCTATGGGAATGTATACAGGAGTCATAAAAGTATTATGAAAAAAATTAAATTACAGATAGATGGAATGCATTGTTCAAGTTGCGCTATGAGTATAGATTTTGATCTTGAAGATTTGGAAGGCATAAAAAATGCAAAAACCAGTTATGCAAAACAGATTACGGAAGTAGAGTTTGATGAAGAGAAAGTTACGGAAAAAGATATTACAGAACAAATAAAAAAGACCGGCTATAAGGCAGAATCTTCAGATTAATTTAACTCCTCCTTAGATCGATGTTATAATTTCCCCGTGGAGGATTTTGAAGTAAAATTTAAAGCTAAGATTTGGATTTACGAAGGACCAACCCCATGGTACATGATCACAGTTCCTCTAAATGTTTCAACTATTATCAAGAAAAGGTTTGGTCATCTTCACCGCGGATGGGGTTCAATTCCAGTAATTGTTGGGATCGGAGAAAGTAGCTGGAAAACTTCAATTTTCTGGGAGAAAAAAGGTACATATTTACTCCCAATTAAAAAACAAATAAGAGTAAAAGAAAAAATCACCAATGGAGATATAGTAGAAATCTCCCTTCTTATCCAAAACGTAGGATTGTAGTTAATTTTTCCCAATCTGACTTGCGGGCTTGCGCTCTAATTCCACTTTGTTTGAGTTACAGCAGTCCACACAAATTATTCCATAGGTATTTTTACCACCATCAAAATAATTCACTAAGTTTTCACTTTTTGCGCCGCAAACTCTGCATTTTCCTACAATCTTATGATCCGGAGAATCCGCATTGAAGGCAATGGTTTCGCGTCCGTCAAACACCAAAAGTTTTCCTTCAAAATAAGTATTCGGAAACATTTTCATAAAAGTTACAATACCATTCTCAAGCTGATAAACATTTTTAAATCCATGTTTGATAAGAAGTCCTGAAGCAGTTTCACATCTGACTCCGCCTGTGCATACCGTTACCACAGTTTTATTTTTCAAATTTGAGATTGATTTGATTGCTTTCGGAACATCTCGAAAATGGCCGAGATTCTCCGGCCAGATAGAATTTTTAAATCTGCCAATTTCTTTTCTGAAAGCGCTGATACAAACAAAGATGATTTTTTAATGTCCGTTAACGACGATATGTTATGATCCGATGCTGAACGTCTAATAAGATATCCGTCCGTCGTTTCTTTACGATATGTTTTCGCATCAGCCGATTTATGCCATCGGTCCCGAATATTAATGACCACATCCACCTTTTTTCTCTCAATAAGCTCTAACACATTTGCAGC
>CAZSXQ010000057.1:0-5106 GCA_964611415.1 uncultured Gammaproteobacteria bacterium | reverse complement strand
AGGCGTTTCCAAGCCAATACACTGGGAAAGAGAAATTAAGAATTATTTCTAATTTTTCTGACGTAAGAATGCGGCCTGTCCGCCATCGTCTGCGACTTCAGGCGCTGACGGGTGGAGGATGTCTAAGTCAGACATTGTTTCTAGCTTCATATTCCACTAAAAACACCTAAAAACCAAGATAGCTTTTTTACCTCAGAAGTTCAATAAGATAAATATAGATACGATGTCGTTATAATGCTACTATATTAATAGCCTGAAATGAAAGCTAGTCACAGCAGAGCCATATTTTTAACGGTCATATTAATAGGTTTTATTGTAGGATGGAAATTAATTTTCGGACAGTTAATCCTAGATGTTCTTAACAATGAATTAACCCCCTCTGAACAGAAACTTACATCTATGCATTATCCAAACAGTATAAACAACGGTGTTAGTTGTAATGAGCAGAGAAGTATTAGCAATGCTCAATCATGTACGTACTTAGTTCAAACCGACTTAGGTCATGGATCAGGAATTGGTATTTACGAAAGCTTTATTATTACTAATTACCACGTTGTTAAAGACGCAAGTACAATTCAAGTATGGATACATGGAAAATGGGAAGATGTACCTCTTTATAATTATGATGAAGAAAATGACATTGCCTTGTTGAAAATAGAAGGCTTTATGTATACATGCCAATGGTTCGATTCTAATAGAGTCAATTCTTCAGAAGTTGTCTATGTGGTTGGCTGGCCACTCGAAGCAAGCGGAGACTCAACTGTAACTCGAGGAGTAGTATCTAGGAAAACAGAAAGTGACAATATTGAGTTTATTCAAACTGATGCTCCTATTAACCGGGGTAATTCAGGTGGCCCTCTCATAAACAAGTGTGGAGTCATCGGAATAAACACAATAAAATTAGTAGGAGAAGGAGTTGAAGGGATAGGTTTTTCGATAACATCCCGTCACGCATTGTCGATAATTGAGAGCTTGATTGCTAAAGGTCCTCTTTATTAAAGAGAAAGATCTATAATTTTAGTTAGTTCTTTTTTATCAGGAACGCGGGAAGGTCCCAGATAAGACTTGTTCTTAGCTTCATTTCTTACTAATAAACACCTAAACTTTTTCGGAATTTTCTTTAAGCCAGTTGGATATTTCCTCAAGCTGGAGCGAATTATTTTCGACATTCATTGCAAATTCGAGACTCGCCTTATGCATATTTTTCAGTTTATATCCATTCAATTTCAAAAAAACACCGCAGGAAGAATATGCAGTTCTTTTATTTCCATCGACAAACGCATGATTTTTTAATAACGAATGCATTAGAGCTGCAGCTTTTATAAAAATATCTGGATAAAGATCTATGTCATCAAAAGTCGCTTTGGGACGTTCAACAGCTGACTCAATTAACCCAAGATCTCTAATACCATTTGATCCACCAAACCTTTTCACCATTTGGTCGTGCAGAACTAAAATTTGTGGAGTGGTTAAGTATTTCAACGATTCGCAAGAGCCTGTAAAACATCTTTATGCTCTTCGATAAATTCATCTGCCATCTTCATAAACTTAACATCCACACCTTTTGCCTCTGGCTTTACTGGCTTTATGTCCAATTCAATGCTATCGCCTAATTTTATATTCTTTTCTTTAAGCACATTCTTCGGAATAATGACTCCGATCGAATTACCAATAGAAATTAACTGTTGTACCATAATATAACAATGTTATAACAAAATAAAGAATCTGTCAAATATTGATTTAGGACTAGTTCTTCTGCCTCAAGAATGCGGGGACTCATGAACCAAAAAGAAAACTAGCCTCAGTCACCACATCATTATCTACCCTAGACATCTTCATTCTCTTTGACTCAAGGATTAAGACTGAATTAACAGCAGTCGACTAAACGTTTAGCGGTCTGGATTGCCTATTGCTAACTCTCTTTGACTCTGATATATTTTGTATGTATTAAAGTTTTACTTTAATGCTGGAGCCAAAAAGTCGCTTGTATTAGTTTTGCAGTAAGTCGTCCCCATTTAGCTACTCTGGTAGTCAAGAAATCCTTGACGACTGAGTATGCAAATTGAAGAAAAGGATTTTGTAAAATTCCTCACAATTAATCAAGGTATCGTAGGTAATACAATTCGTACGTATAGTAACCGTTTTAGAATAATAGTGGCTTGGCTTGAGAATAACAATCTAGAGCTGACCAACGAAAACGTCATAAACTTCTTGTACGAACAAAAGCATACGTTAAGGCGTAGTAATTCCACAGTAAACACATACCGAAATGTCTTCCTGTTAATTGATAAGTACTGCAAATATCACAACTTACCTTTTGGTTTTACAGATGGCACAAAAAATCTTCCTAAAACACATCCTGATATAACGATTCTCTCGGAAGTTGAACTTGTGAGTTTATTATCTACAAAAGTTGAATACAAAAACAGGAATGGAAAAGATAACAGTAGTCTTGATGACAAATATCTAACTATAACTGAGTTTTTAGCCATAACTGGATGTAGATTCGATGAAGCGGCATCTCTTCAAATAAAACGGCTAGATATTGAAAATGGTAAAGCCTACTTAGTGCAAACAAAAAATGGAGACAATAGAAATGTTTATTTTGAAGGCGATAATTTAAAACAATCCCTGAGAGGGCTTATCCAGGGAAGAGATTCTGAGGAACTTATTTTTACTGGAAGCACAGGAAACAAAATATTTCCAGGCACGTTTAATGAAAACCTCAGATTAAGAGGAAAACTGGCTGGAATAAGTAAATTTGAAAGACTGCACGCACATATTCTCCGTCATACGTTCGCAACTCATATGCTTCAAGCTGGAATTGATATAACTCTTGTTGCAAAACTATTGGGTCATAAGGACATACGGATAACATACGAAACGTATATACATCTGGCTGACACAACTCTTCAAAAGGCTGTTAGGAAACATCCACTTCTTAGAAAATATGAAAACCCTCAAGACAGAATTGATGAATTTTTAGAGCTTGTAAATAAGTTTAAATTTGGAGCGGATAGTAGATTTAACTTTAAAATTAATGGGAACAATAACTCTTATAATATCTTGTTGTCGCTTGCTCCTGCAGTATCTAATGAAGGCACAATTCTCACTATTATCTAAAGTTTCAGATTTAAAATTACTTTATTACTTTTTTTCTTCCTAAGCATTTCCTAGTTAAAAAATTAGAAACTCAACTTTTCTAACTTCTGTTTGCTGAGCAAACCTCCCCCTTCCCCCTCATTTAAAAGTTGAAAAATTACCTAGATGTTTGTCTCTTAAGTGAGCATCTTTGCAAGTGTCTGTAAACCTCAGAGCAGTCTGTTACCATTTGCTTCCTCTCTTTGGCGACCAGTCATCCACAACTTTGACTGTGACTGATTTTATTACTGCTTGATTCTTGTCTCTTTATTCCTCCTAGGACCCATTATTGTTTTACGAGGTTACGTCCATGGTTACCTTCCCCTCGCCAGTTCTCACCTGGATTAACATCTACCCTATCCGACTAAAACTGCACTTGTCAAGGGTCATATTAAATCCAAAAAAATCACTTGTAAAGCGGACTTATGTTGAGGGTGTAAAGGCTTATTCTATAACCTACAAACTATGGGTCTATTTGTAGCTTATAGTAATTAGAATGGGATTAACTCGTTTGCTTTCATCTTTAGTGCTTTTGCAATCTTCTGAATAACATCGAGAGTCGGCTGTCTCCTTCCTTGCTCGATATGCCCCATATGAGTTCTAGATATGTCAGATAGCTCGGCCAGCCTCTCCTGGGTTATACCCTTTTATTTTCTAGCCTTTTGTATCTTTTTCCCTAGCTTCTCGTAAATTTTTGGTGTTTTACTTATGACATAATTTTGATAGCTAACGGCTAGAGACACCACTAGCTCAGAGCGAGCATTTGGCCTAAATTGCTATTGAATTATTAATTAGGCAGAGTTATGATGTTCTTGAACACATTTGACTATGAAAGAATACAAGCATTCAAAATTAGTAATAGGAGTTTTATTTTGGGGTGGATTAATTTTCAGCTATTTTGCACTTGGTAAGGCAGATACCCTCTCGCTTCTAATCGCTATAGCAATATTTATGCTTACGGGTATGTTTATAGGTAAGGAGATGGTTTACGAAGAGTATAATAATTTACACTATTCTGCCCTAGAAGACGATGCTAAAAAAAGACGAAAGAAAGATGAAGAGCTATCCAAGAAAGTTCATGATGAGTATTTACAATATGAAAAAGACCATCCAGAAAATAAGTAAGAGAGAAATTGCAATAGGAATCTTTTGTATTCTAGTTGGTATGCTTATTACCTATTTATTAATTGGCAACGATGTAAAATCCCAAAAGAAACTAACCTCACGGATATTAACTAATGCTGTCCAGAGCATGGAGGCCTCTCAGAGCCTCGCTGAATCGTGTTCTGAAGCCTACAATACTGCTACTGCCTGTGTATCCAACCTAAGCACATGCAATACACAAGAGGAAACGAAGAAACTAGATGCTTTTAACATAAAAAAAGAACAAGCTGATAAGAAAATTAAAGTGGCGAATGAAGAGCTAGGGAGCATTATTGAAGAAGTATCAAATGCCAAATAATAAGAAAAATCCACTCTTATACAGAAAATATACTATTCAACTCAGAAATGATGTTACGGAAGGTCTTGAGAAATTCGCAACAATCCAAGGAGTGAAAACAGAAGAAATTATTCAAGATGCGCTGGATGAGTACATGGATAGCAATGTTGAAGCGACAAATGACCCACTCTTTGACGTCATAGTTGAGTTCATCATTACACAAGAATCTATATCAATAGTTTTACTTCATCGGAAATATGCCATAGGTTACGGGCGGGCACAAAGAATTGTAGCATTGCTTGGAAAACTCGGATATATCGAGCAAACACAAGAATCGGAAAAGAGAGTAATAAGAAAGAGGGCTATTTCATGAAGGAGGAGGTGAATCAAATATGGGTACTACGGGAATCGTAGGAGTATTTATTCTCGGAGCGTCAGTATATCTTATTGGCGTTGTGGCAGGAATTGTATATAGAAAATTTAAAGGGGACGAAAAGAAAGGTGAATAAACGATAAATGAAAAA
>CAZSXQ010000056.1:479-5268 GCA_964611415.1 uncultured Gammaproteobacteria bacterium | reverse complement strand
CATTCTGGTAGGGGTTGTTCTGATATTGGTGCCTGTTCTGAAACGATGGCCATAAAATTATCCTACGCCTTTCCTTCCAAATAGGAAATTCTAACTTTCTCAGGGAATTTTTCGATTGCATATCTTAGAGCTGTTCGTCCCATTATTTTATAGTGCTTTTTTAGGAAGCTTTCTTCTGTTTTTAAATCGCGGTTACCTACTTCCCTAAGCATCCATCCGACTGCTTTTTGAATTAAATCATTTTGATCTTCTATCAAAACTTCTGCAATCGCTAAAGCATCATCAAATTCACCTTTTTTAATAAAACCATATGTTGAGATCATTGCAATTCTTCTCTCCCAAAGATTTGCAGATTTTGCAAGCTTATAAAGAATAGTTTTTGGTTTATCTAGTAAATAAGCTCCTATTATTTTGTCAGATGAAAGATCTACCAAATCCCAATTATTAATAAACTTTGTATTTTTTATATAAAATTCATAAATTCTTCTTTGAAGCATTTCTTCTTTTTGAAATTGGTGGACTAAGATTAGAAGCGCAATTAATCTTTCTTCATGAACTTCAGATCTTAAAAGGTGACTGATCTCTTCAAAAGATAATTCTTTATACTTTACTGCTATTTGCCTGCTTTGAGGAACCGTGAGGCCTAAGAAAATATCACCAAAACCATACTCGCCTTCTCCGGTTTTGAAAAAACGCTGCATCATTTGAGCTTTTTTCTTATTTCCTAATTTTCTAGTATCTTTTTGTAAACCTAATAAATCCATAAAAAAAGAGCTTCCTGCGAAGTTCATATTGGCTGGGCACTCAATCTGGGCACTTCGCCCATTTTCTCGTCAAATTATAGCAAAATCAGCCTTAAATTACAATGAGTAAGCCCCTATATTGAATGGATTATTTCCTGAAGCTTTTTATGAAGAACTGGCGAAGCAACGCAATTCGTATAATTTAATTCGGTTTTTGTAAGCGGATCTGAATAATCTATCGGATTTCCTAAATAATCTGTATAAACCGCGCCAGCTTCTTCTAAAACTATTTGCGGACCCACGTTATCCCAGATCTTTCCGGACAAACTAATCCATCCTCCGTAAGATCCTTTTGCTAACATGACCAAGTCAAAAACGCTGTTACTGCTTCTGAGATTTCTTGAGTTTAATAAAACTTCTGCGGATATTTTCATTTGATTTCTGATTTTATCCGGGTCCTCCTTATCCGGATCCATTCCTATTGCTATTAATGTATTCGAAAGGTCAGTTTCTGATGAAACCTTGATCAATTCTTTGTTAAGATATGCTCCTTTATCCTTTTCTGCCGTAATTATCTGATTAAAACTAGGCAGTGACAACCCTCCTGCTATTGAGACAGATTTTTCCAAAAGCCCAATCATAGCGCCGTACGTGGGAACTCCCACAGCAAAATTTGCTGTTCCGTCAATTGGATCAATCACCCATGTAAAATCTGATCCGTTATCTATAGCTCCTGATTCTTCGTCAATAATATTGTGTGTGGGATAATTTTTCCTTACTTCTCCGACGAGATAACTCCCTATCTCAATATCAGTGTCTGTCAAAACCTGAGTACTGTCATGAGGTTTAATTCTTCCCACTACTTTTCCAAAATTTTTATTGGCAATAATTGAAGCTTCTCTTAAAACACTTTCAATAAAATCCGCATATCTCACATCCCCAGATTAGCTGGAATTAAAATCCTTGTCAAACTTTTTTTGCCGATTTTATACAGTATTTATTGCCTTCCGGCAAATAGTAGCAATATAATAAGTATGAGGAGGTGATTAATTGATAACTTTAGGAGTGGAAAGCATAAGTCCAATTGTAGCTTTAATATCAGGGATTTTAATTCTGGCTTTTCCAAAATTCCTTAACTACGTAGTAGCATTATATTTAATAGTAATAGGAATTATCGGTCTTGGAATAATTAGGTAATTGACATAATGCCCTCAAGCAAATAAAATCTCCAGTTGTGAGGAAGAATGCAGGGATTTTTATACCAGAAGGAGCTATATTCTCTGATTTAATCATAGAAGGCACTAGTCGTTTCCTCGGTGGATACCTACGGGGAGAAGATGTGGATATGAACGCTGTAGGATTTATCGAAGCTCAAACACTTCCTTTTCTTCAAAACGCCAGAAGGGGAAGCTTGCTTCTTGGCACAAATGAAAGACTTGCACAAGCAGGAGCGCATGCGGCAGTTGTTGAAGTTCCCCAACCTGTTCGCCTTGCATATGAACAATCATGGCTCATAATGCGTTTAATGCCCACATTGCCCCTTGGCATAACAGCAGAATTTCAAGCTTTACCCTGGGCACAACCTGTTCAAAATATGGCTCTGGCTGCACCCAGATCGCAGGTAGAATTTGATGATAGAGTTAGGGAGATGGATACAGAGCTTAGAAAAATACTTAGCGGCCGGACACCCCCGGGAAGCGGAATTACGCCCGAAGTTATAGACAAACAGTTCGTCCGGGGAGACTTTTCTACGGTTAGGACTGTCGGCTTTTTCAGCGCCGGAACATTAATTAGCGCTAGTCAATTTACCTAACTTCATCTTATAGGAACTTTTAGTTTTACTTGAAGATATTATTAGACTCAGCTAACATTTCTGCTAAACTAAAGGTATGCCCAAAGAAGGTTTATCTACTAGTGAAGCTCATAGATTACTATCCGTTCATGGATTAAATAAGCTTCCAGAAGCCAAACTTCCCTCTCCCTTAGTTCTCCTTCTCAATCAATTCAAAAACCTGTTTTCTCTTATGCTCATAGCGGCTGTGGCTATTTCATTTATTCTTGGAGATGTTTTAGACGGATCTTTAATTCTAGTTATTCTCGTTCTTAACTCAGGACTTGGTTTTTGGCAGGAATATAAGGCTTCACGAGAAATAAAAGCGCTTAAAAATTATGAACCTCCAAAGTCCCGTGTAATAAGAGACGGAAAAGAACAAGAAATTTTAAGTGAAAATTTAGTACCGGGAGATATTGTCATACTGGAGGCTGGGGATAAAATTCCGGCAGATGGAGTAATAACTGATGGATATGAACTTAGCATTAACGAATCGTCTCTAACCGGAGAGTCAGTTCCGGTAGTAAAATCTAGTCAAAGCAAAAACAACGACGTATATTTGGGAACCTGGATAACATCAGGTAAAGGAAGGATAAGAATTACCGCAACGGGCCCCACCACTAGGTTTGGGAAGATTGCCATGAATTTGGGAAGCATGAGAGAAGAACCAACTCCGCTTGAACAATCTCTTAACAAACTAGCTATAAGGGTGAGTATTCTAATTTTCTCAATAGCAATTGTAATTTCGGTTTTGGGAATTATCCAGGGAATTGATTTGCTGAATGTGTTTTTAAATAGTCTCGCGTTAATCATAGCAGCGGTTCCCGAAGGACTTCCTGCAATTATCACGGTACTTCTGGCAATTGGAGCACGCAGAATGTATCAGAGAAAAAGCCTAATAAGAAAAATGGACTCTATAGAAAATCTCGGCACTACAGATGTCATCTGTATTGATAAAACAGGAACTATTACGAAAAACGAGATGACTGTCAGAAAGTTTGAACTAAGAAACAAGAGTACGCTTGATTCTTTTATAAAAACTGCTGTTATTTGCAATACAGCTTCATTAGTTAAAAAAGAACAAGCTGCTTCGTACGATATTCTAGGAGATACCATGGAAGGAGCTTTACTTATTTGGGCAAGCGAACAAGGAGCTGATGTTGATTCCCTGAAAGTAAGCGCTAAAAAAATAAAAGAAATTCCTTTCGATTCAAAAAGAAAAATGATGAGTGTTCTCATCGAGGAAAACGGAAAAACAGAACTTCTTACAAAAGGAGCACCAGAAATAATTCTTGAACTATGCGACTTATCTGACAAGGAAAAACAGGAGCTTACCCGCGACTATGAAGACATGGCAAAACAAGGTCTCCGGATTTTAGCGTTGGCCAGTCGGGATTTTTCGGGCAAAAAACTCCCAGGTGAATTAGAGAAAAACTTAGAATTTTTAGGATTTGTTGGAATTGCTGACGAACCGCGGGAAGAGGCCCTGGAATCAATAGCAAAAGCGAGGAGAGCAGGAATAGATATTGTCATGATTACGGGAGACAACGAGCTTACCGCAAAAGTCATAGCAGAAGAAGTAGGCTTACTTAGAAAAGGAGACGAAATAATTACAGGAGAACAGCTGGACAAAATGTCTGATCAAGAACTCAAGGAAAGGATTGAAAGTATACGTATTTATGCCAGGACTACCCCTGAACACAAATTAAGAATTGTGAAAAATTTTCAGGAAATGGGAAAAATTGTTGCCGTAACAGGAGATGGAGTAAATGACTCGCTGGCCTTGAAAAAAGCAGACGTAGGCATTTCCATGGGGATCACTGGGACAGATGTAGCAAAAGAATCCTCAGACATTGTCATTTTAGATGACAATCTCTCAACAATTATCGAAGCCATAGAACAAGGAAGACTTATTTATGGAAATATAATTAAAGTTGTGAGATTCCTTCTTACCGGTAATCTATCAGAAGTTCTTTTGATATTAATAATCACGCTGATGGGTTATCCTGTCCCCCTACTCCCAGCTCAGCTTTTATGGATTAATTTTGTTACCGATGGGCTCCCTGCAATTAGTCTTGCCGCGGATAAATCAACAGGAAAAGAAATGCATGAATCTCCGAGAGGAAAAGATCATTCACTATTTAATTCTGCCACATTAAAATTCGTCTCATTTTTCGGATTATTTATTTCCTTAGTTAGTGTTGCTTCATTCATA
>CAZSXQ010000056.1:0-457 GCA_964611415.1 uncultured Gammaproteobacteria bacterium | reverse complement strand
GCTATAATTCGGGTGGAATCGACTCAGCCAGATCTTATGCATTCACAACAATGATAATATCTCAGATGGCTTTTGTCTTACTAATCATAAGACATGGAAATCCCCTGCTTTCAAATAAATACCTTCTAGCTTCAGTGGTCTTAGTTCTTTTTATCCAATTCTTAATCCTTACTTTCCAACCACTCCAAACCCTTTTCAGCATTTAAAAATTAAGTGTATAATAATTTAGTGAAAAAATTTATTATTTCTTCAGCAGTAGTCATTTTAGTTGCACTCGGAATAACTCTTTATCAAATAAATGTCGGACAAAAGTCAATTAGCATTCCCCTACGCCAAGAAAACAGTAATAACACCCAAGACAAATCAAGTCAGAGAATTGAGATTGTTGCAAGTAATCTAGAGACTCCATGGGAAATTGTCTTTCTTCCTGCCTCACAGGCCCGCTTCGACGCGAGTC
>CAZSXQ010000055.1:0-5288 GCA_964611415.1 uncultured Gammaproteobacteria bacterium | reverse complement strand
ATTATATTGTCCTGTTAAAAAACCACATGCGGTCGCGGCTTCTAACGGGATTCATTTCTCCTTCACATTCTTATAAAATTTTTCTGAAAAAAAACAATAAGAAATAATTCTGGTAATTTACTAAATGTTCTTAATCCTAAAAAATCGTTTCATTAAAATTATAGGATCGCAGTCTAAAACATTTTAGCAAATTCTGAAAATAAAAAATTTACCAGAATGGGTATTAGAAAATATCGGGGAGGGGAAACACTACTTTGGCTTAACAACTAAAGTTCTTTCTTTTCCTTCTCCAACTGATTCTGATATAACTTCTGGATCTTCTTGTAAAAACATATGAACCTCTCTTCTCTCCCATGGCTTTAGGTTTGGAAGAAATATTTCTCTGCCTTCAGAGAGAGCTCTTTCCTTTGTTTGTTGGGCAAGGTTTTTTAAATAATCTGCTCTGTTCTTTTTGTAGTCTCCAACCTCTACGGACACCCTTTTAAATTCCCCTAGCTTTTTTGCGATCATTAACGATAACACTAGCTGAATTGAATCAAGAGTATCTCCGTGGTGTCCTATGATAAGTCCTGGGTCGTCGGAATTTATTACAACGCTAATTGACTCTTCTCCTTCATCAACATCAAATGAGTCTTTTATTCCAAGATTCTCAAGAAGCCCCTTTACTATTTCTTCTGAAGTGTTTTTACTTTTTGCCATAATTGCGCGAGTCCTCCCCAGCCTCCAATTTTATATTGCTGTATGATACCAAAAATCGTAAACGTATTCCAGTACAGAGAAAGTCCTGCCGGAAGAGTGAATGAAAAGAAGGCGATCATTATTGGGAAAATATATGCAGCCTGGGTTTGAAACGCAGTCGCAAAGTCATCATTTTTCTTACCTGGAATCTTAGGGGGAGAAACAAAAATCATCTTTGACTGTAAGAACTGAAGAACGCCGGTAATAACCGGTATTGAAATTGCTACTATGGCCATTGTATTCATAAGCTGAGACGGACTTTGCC
The DNA here is from genome assembly GCA_964611415.1 of uncultured Gammaproteobacteria bacterium. Lineage (GTDB taxonomy): Bacteria > Patescibacteriota > Microgenomatia > Levybacterales > UBA12049 > 2-01-FULL-39-10-A. Next base: position 4,285 of record CAZSXQ010000055.1, on the reverse strand, counting down.
CAAGAGGAAGTCCAAAAAAAGTCGTTTCCCATGCGCTATCAAGTCTTAGCTGGGGAAGAACGATTCCGTTAATGTAGCCCACTAATTCATTTGAGCTTTTGTGCACCACGTTATTAAGAACGTTATAAAGCCCCCAAATAATAGGGAGCTGCACCAAGGTAGGAAGACATCCCGCTGCCGGATTGACTCCGTGCTCCTTGTATAGCTTCATTGTTTCTTCCTGGATTCTTTTCTTGTCTCCTTTGTGCTTTGCTTTAAGGTTTGAAAGGTGCGGCGAGAGCGCCTGCATTTTTTTTGAAGCTCTAAGCTGTGACGAAATCAGGGGATAGAGAATTAATCTTATTACAATTGTTAACCCTATAATCGAGAACCCGAGAGGATAGGGAATATTAAGAACAACCAGGCCATGATAGATTGCAACCAGTACATTAATAATCGGGTGGACTATAAGTGAATTAAAAATTTCCATAATTATTTAGCGCTAATAGGCTGACACTTTAAAATCCTAATAAACCCTAAACAAACACCAATTAAAATCCCTTTTTCTTTAACAGATCTTTTCGTAAAGGCGGAACATGTTTCTTCGAATCTGCACATAGTAGATACACCCAGGATATTTTTTAAGGTGACAGAGATAATTATCTGGTAGATATTAATTGAGGATATTACTATTGTTTTAATCATTTAAAAAATTTCCTTTTGAAAAAATGTTTTTTATTTCTCTTGAGAGATCTTTTCTTTCCTGCTTAAGGGCCGAGCTTTTTGGATAAAAAACAAAATCGTTTCCTGTTTTTATCTTATCAAATATTTCCTCTACCGATGAGCTTATTTTTCTTCTTAAAGAATTTCTGACTACCGCTCTTTTATCAATCTTCTTAGAAATTATAAAAGCAAATCTACTAACGCCAGCGTTGTTTCCTGATATCTTTAAGATAAACTGTGGCGCTGAAAGAGTCTTGGGATTATTAAGCTTTACAGTTTTTAACCTGTTTTCTCTTTTTAACATTAAACGGTTAATTTCTCTCTCTTGCTTTGTCTTCTTCTTTTAAGAACTTTTCTGCCACCCAGAGTCTTGGACCTTTCCAGGAATCCATGCTTTCTTGCTCTTTTTATTTTTTTTAGCTTTATAAACTTTTCCATTTACAGGCTTAAAGTATATCAAATCGGCAATTTATTAGAAAGTGGTAAAAAAAGACCTGGTTATATCCATTTTCGCGATATTGACACACAAGATACATCATCTGATAAACTTCATACTTACCATGTTATCCACAAAGGACGACCTTTGGAAAAAGGTTTTAGAGGAAATTCAGACAGAAGTATCAGGGGCAAACTTCCTAACCCTGTTCAGAGGAACCTATCTTCTTTCTCTTGAAGAAAACGTCGCAACTATTGCAGCTCCCTCTACGATGATAATAGACCTTCTTAATAAAAGATTTTACTCTGTGATCAAAAAAGCGATTGACAAACACACGCAAAATAACACAAACATAATCTTTGTCCCCAAGGCCTCATCTTCACCTCTTACCAGCGAAGCAACAGGACCGCTTTTTTCTTTTACTGACAAACCAAAGCCTGTAGGTCATCTTCCAAGAGTACGCCCAGACTATACTTTTCAAAACTACGCAGTATCTGGAAGCAACCAGTTGGGATTTGTGAGTACCACAACTGTCGCTAAAAAGCTTGGAACTACATACAACCCGCTTTTTATTTACGGTCCTGTCGGGGTAGGGAAAACCCATTTAATGCAGGCTGTTGCTAACGAAACATATCAAAAAGACCCCACCAAAAAAATCCTTTATATTACAAGTGAAGAATTTACCAACGAAGTAGTTGAAGCAATCAGAGGAAACGACACAGCAAGACTTAAAAGAAAATTTAGAAATTTAGACTTACTGATGATTGACGACATTCAATTTATAGCAGGGAAGGAGAGAGTTCAGGAAGAACTTTTTCATACATTTAACATCTTGGTGGATAACTCGTCCCAAATAATTCTGACCTCAGACAGACCGCCATCTGAAATTAAAAAGGTCGAAAAAAGACTTCTTTCTAGATTCGCGGGGGGGCTCACGGTTGATATAGAAAGTCCGGATTTTGAACTCAGGTGCGCTATCCTTCTTACCAAAGCAAAGAAATTTAGTTTTGATTTGGATATTGAAACGGCTAAAGTAATTGCGGAGAAAACAGAAGACACTAGGGAGCTTGAGGGACTTCTTCTTAGGGTAATAACCGAGGCCACGTCAAAACAAGAAGATCCTTCGCCCGCTCTTGCCGAAAAAGCTCTCTCGGGCAATACGCTTACCCAAAAAGCATTCTACCCAGAAGAGGTTGTAAAAAGTATCTGTGAATTTTACAATATTAAGCCTACGCAGCTTAAGGGGGCTAAGAGAGAAGCGAGATTAGTCAGAGCGAGACAAGCGTGCATGTATGTTCTTAAGAAGGAAGGGGGTCTTACGTTTTCTGAAATAGGAAATCTCTTGGGGGGCCGTGATCATACAACAATTATGCATGGTGTGAGTAAAATTGAGACTTTAATAAGTGAAAAAAAATACACAGTTGAGTCTTTAGGTATAAAAGATTTACACAATAAAAGTGTTAACAATTAATTTTTTTCCCACATTATTTACCACACTCCAAAATATTCACATGGAATTCACATCATTTATGAACAGGTTATCCACAAATTTTCAGGCGTGAATTATTGCTTTTTTCCACTTTTCCTGGTAACCTACTACAACTACAAAATTAATATATGTTAAAAACCGTTGTCTTATTAGAAAACTTAAAAAACGGTGCATCATTTGCTCACCACGCTATATCTTCAAGAAACCCTCTCCCTGTGTTATTAAATTTTCTAATAGAAGCTAAAGATGGAAATTTATATATTTCAGCAACAGATTTAGAAATAGGAATAAGAGTGAAAATACCGGCAAGAGTGGAAGGGGAAGGGGAAACCACAGTGCCAGCAAAAACCTTTATGGATTTAGTTTCTAGTATAAGTGTTGAAAAAGTAGAGCTTGAGGAAAAACCCAGCGTTTTGGAGCTAAGAGGGGACAAAGTTAAAACTTCATTTCCAATACTTTCCGCTGGAGAATTCCCCAAGTTATATGAGGAAAAGGGGCAAAAACAGGCCGATTTTGTAAAAAAAGATTTTATTAAAAACATTGGCAGGGTTGTATTCGCTGCAGCTACAGATGTAGGAAGACCAGCTCTTTCTGGAGTAATGATTAAAAAAGATGAAAAAGACCTAGGGGTAACTCTAGTTTCAACAGACGGTTACAGGCTGTCGCTTGAACAAGAAGCAAACATAGCCAAGACACAAGGGGGACCTCTTTCTTTATTGATTCCAGCAAGGATAATAAGGGAGGTGTTAGGTCTTAAAGACAGCGATCAAAACATAGAACTTTTTACTTTTGAAAAAAGCAATCAAGTTCTATTTGAAAACGGAGACGTTACTATAGTTGGAAGATTAATAGAGGCAGAATATCCCAATTATCAAAAAATAATCCCTGAAGAATTTTCAACAAAAGCAGTGTTTAGCCGTGAAGAAGCGCAAAACGCTGTAAGAGTGTGCTCTGTGTTTGCTAGAGAAGCCGCAAATATTGTAAAGATGGGTATTGGTAAAGAAGGAATTAAGTTTTCGGCAAACACAGCCTCGGTGGGAGATAACGAAGTTGAAATCGAAGCTAAGGTAGAGGGGGAAGAAAATGAAATAGCTTTTAATGCTAGGTATTTGCTAGATTTATTTGCAAACGTAGACGATGAGTTAATAATTTTTCAAATGACCGGTCCTTTGAATCCGGGAGTTTTTAAGCTGGAATCCAATAAATCATACCTCCACCTGATAATGCCTATCAGAGTTCAAGGTTAGGGCTTTTAATAAAGCTCCAAGAAAACTTTGCGCCTGAAACATTTACGCCGATTGCTGAGAGATAGCCAAGGACCTCCTGCTTAACGCTATTTATTTCTTCCGCTGGGGAATTTGGATCAAGATATAGGTCAGCGCCAAAAGTGTCATTAATAGGATTGTAAAATAAAAAGTACTTATCAGTTGATAGGGGAAGCTTGTCAGACCACGGATGATCAATAATAAATTGTTTTTCTAGCTCCGCAAAATAACGGTCGCTTTTTCCCTGCTCCACGGCATCTATCTCTCGCTGTTGGGAAACAGTTGGTTTATTTGTGATTCCGGTGAGATACCAAATGAGAAAAGCCACCCATAGGATTAGCGCGACCGTTCCTATGGAAATTGCAATTAGAATATATTTTCTTTTTTTCTTTA
>CAZSXQ010000054.1:0-5299 GCA_964611415.1 uncultured Gammaproteobacteria bacterium | reverse complement strand
GACTGAACCAACAGTTATAATAACGGCTTACAATTGTGGTGGCTGGGGTGAGATTCGAACTCACAACCGTAGCCTTATGAAGACTCTGCTCCACCATTGAGCTACCCTGACTCGGCACTGCAGGCGGATGAAGACACCGCTCTACGTACTTTCCTACGCCGCCAAATCTCCATAAGTATACCAGAAAATAAGGCTGATTCAAACTTTCATAAGTTTGCCTTAGCCTCGCGAAACTGTTATAATACGCATTACGCGCGGGGTAGTGTACAGTGCACGTGAGGCTCATAATCTCACAGGCTAGGCGCAACTCCTAGCCCCGCAACACAGTAAGTTAATAGGTTCTAATATCTACTCTTCTTTGCCTTACTTGTTTTGCAACTCCAACAGCCACGGGAATTAAACTATTAATATAATCATCATTTGCCTCTGTATCATTTCTCATTACGACCTTACTCCCTAATGTTTGATTATCAAAAGCAATATTTGCAATCTGAGACATATCTGTTACTTGCTGTAAATCCATACTCCTATCTCCGGCAAGAAAACTTACGTATCTGTCTAAATTCTCTAAATCCTTAGGCTCAATAATCATTTTTTCACCTGAGATCAAAACTACCACATGCCTTGTAAGACCCTCATCCAGAGGAAGAGCAACTCCCACTAAAACATTCATATCGTATGGATACGTAGAATGATCAAATCTCGTATAAAGGGGTGTACCTACATCCTCAGCTTTCCATTGACTAACAGCTTCCAGTAACCCTGGCACAAATCTTGGCAGGCCGACTACGCTATTTACTTGAGCGAAGAATTCCCTATCAGCTTCCAGACTATTCATTTTGCAAATATATCAAACTATAGTAGTCTAATCAAATACCAATGTCTTTTTTTACTAAAATCTGGTATATTTAACACTTGTGGATAAGACTTTAATCTTAATTTCAGATTACGGAAACGGAGATCCTGCATTTACAGAAGTCGTCTTGAGACTCCGAGCGCTTTTACCAGACGTTTTTATCCATCCCCAATCTACTCCTCCCCTTTCAACTGTTAACACAGGCTTTTGGATAGCACAAATTGCTCTTTCAGGCATAAAAAATACATATATTTTCTCAAACACAGCTCCCAGAAAACATCAAAAAAATGCTGTAGCAAACAACTCCGGAGAAAGATTAATGTATATAAAACTTAAGGATGGCTTCGAGATAATAGGAGTAAATGCAGGCTATAATCTATCGTTCATAAAACCATATATTACAGAATTTTGCCATGTAATCTGCGAAAATGAAGGATCTCAATTTAGATCCAGAGATAAATATCCTCAGGCAGTTGCTGGGATGATAAAAGGAGAAAAATCATTCATGGGAAAGTCCGAAGATATAAGCATAATTCCCAACGCCCCAACAAATTTGGTGGCCTCGATTGACGGCTATGGAAATATTAAAACTTCCATAAGAGAATCTGAAATTAGCTTTAAACCGGGACAAATGGTAACTGTGGACATTAACGGTAAAAAACATACTGCTACTTATACAGACGGCATTTTTAACATCCACGAAGGGGAATTAGCAATCGCACCAGGCTCATCAGGCTACGAAGACCGCTTCATGGAATTATTCTTAAGAGGAGGCTCGGCTGAACGCCTTTTTGATAATCCAATAGTTGAAGCTGAAATTAAAATCCGAACAGATTAAGATAAATTTGATTTAATAGTTTCCTCGTACTATAATTCCCCCCACTATGTCAATAGAAGCACCGCGAAGCCGCCCGAGGTATGATGCGCTTTTAGTTCATGGTTACTGGATGAGTGAACATAGAACAGGCCTTGGTTTAAGAAGCCGTTTGTCTACAAGAGCCGCTGCTATAGAGAGAACTCAAGGAGAAGCAAAAACAGTCTTTGTTAACATTGACCATTTATGGGGATCTTCCGAGCCTAGTGAAGGAGAACTTGTAGCTAAAGAGCTTGAAGGACATTATCAAATTCCTCATGAGGACATAATTCTAAGGCAAGACGCCTGGAGCACGGGGGGAGAAATCAAAACATTTGTTGAGCAGGCAAGACAACATGGCTGGAGTAATCTTCTGGATGTCGCTTTTGCAAAGCATCATTCATTCATTTCTATTCTTGGAAGAAGAATTGGAACAATTCCCCTAATCTACAAAGGTCTTGGTTTAAAACCGCAATATAAATCTGCAGAAGACATTTTAAGAGAAAAGGACATTCATAGAATTGACAGAAGATACAAAGTAAGAAAGGTTCTTGATATTGACAAAAACGGCAATCCAAAGCCGTGGAAACAGGTTCCTATTGCAGAAAGACAATATGCCGAAACTGGCGAAGAAAGACTATTCGTCCACGAACATAACCATACGACAAAGCTTGTAAATAAGTTAACTGGGTCAAAGTTTGAAGCTATCTATTTCATGTACGAAGGCATAAAATGGACATTAATGCATCGGCCTGGATTTAACTACGAGGCTCTTGAACAAACAAACAGGAATTCACTAAGAGAAAAAGGGACCGATTCCCCTCTTTCAAAAAGATTAGGTAGACTCTTTGACTTTGACGTATATACCCTAAACGGGAGAAGATCTCCGCTCTCTTACAAAAAGAGGGGAAAAGCTGCATAATTTCTCCTTGAAATTAAAATCCGAACAGATTAACCCACTTTTGCCAATTCGGAATCTCAGGCTTATCCTTTATTCTTCTTTTTTTTATTAACTCTTCAGGCACAATAACTCCACTTTCTCCAGGCTTAACTAAAAAAAGATTATTGCGAGCCTCTTCTTCTATGAATTCTTCACTCTTTACAAATGTGAGCTGGGCCTTAAGTCTTTGATATTCTTGTCTTTCACGATCAAGGTCTTTCTGCGCTCTGACCACAAGGTCCTGCTTACTCCAAAGGTCATAAATAGATCTTGTAAGATTCTGAATTACTATCAAACACGCTATAACCACAAGCACAAAAAAAATCTTTTTGATAGTTGACGGTGAGCTCATTTTTGTGATATTATAGGCCATTATGAATCAGATTCAGCTTGTAGATGCCAGTGCAAAATTTAAGGATTTTCTTAAAGATAAAGGTCATTCGACCTCAACTATTGTAGCATACGGAAAAGATATCGAGCAGCTTGTAGAGTTTTTAAAAGAACTCGAAAAGCATCAAGTTCATGAAGTGGTAAAAGAAGATCTTGAAGCTTTCTTAGCTAAGATGAACAATGAAGGATATACTCCTAAGTCGATCTCAAGAAAGATCAATTCCACTAGAACTTTCTATAGATTTCTAAAAATAAACGAGTACGTAACGGATGACCCTTCTTTACTCGTGGCACACCCTAAATACCAACTTGCTCCGCCTAGAATCCTTACCCCCACCGAATACAGGGCTTTAAGAGATGCGGCTAGAAATGACGCCAGAATGAGCGCTATTATTGAGCTTTTGCTCCAAACAGGAATCCGGATCGGAGAACTCACAGCCTTAAGGCTTTCAGATATCCAAAAAGACTCGCTTCATATCCCTGCAATGGAAAAGCATGGCGAAAGAGCGGTACCTCTCAATAAAAGGGCTCAGGAGGCCTTAAATAAGTATCTGGAAGTGCGCCCTAATGTTCCAGAGGATCATTTATTTATCACCAAATCCGGAAAACCCTTCTTAATCAGAAATATAAGGACTTCAGTTGAAAGATATTTCCGCTTAGCTGAGATCAAGCATGCAAAGGTAAATGATCTAAGACACACTTTTGTAGCTCATCACCTAAAACATGGTGCTTCAATCGTTCTCCTTTCTAAAATATTGGGACACAAGAGGTTATCCACTACAGAAAGGTATCTTGAGTACGTTCCGGATAGAGCCGCGGAAAATCAAATCCTCTCTGACCTATAATTATTTCAGGGTTTCTTCCTCGGGGACATCTTCTAGAACTACTTTTCCAGGCCAGATATTTGCATTTTTCCCAATTTTTCTACCAGGCATAATTGCTGAATTCGCTCCTGTCTTAGCTCCTGCACCAATAAATGCGCCCAAGAAATCAAGCCCGGATGAGATCAATTCCCCTTTAATCATGCTTTTAATTTCTCCCCTATCGTTTCTTCTATTGGCAAGAATCGTCCCAGCGCCGATTTTAGAATTCTCATCCATTACCGAGTCGCCAATATAATTTCTGTGAACTGTTGTCCCCTCATAAATCAAAGAGTTTTTAATTTCAGAATAGCTTCCGATCGTAACGTTCTTATCTATATATGAGTTTTTTCTGATCAAACAGAAATCGCCTATGAGAGCATTTTCACCTATATATGCTGGGCCTACTATTTTCACAAAATCCAATACTCTAGCGTTTTTATCTATGTAAACCGGCCCATCAATTACCGATGTTTTTGAAATTTGTGCCGAAGGATCTATAAACTGCATGCTTTTTCTGGATTGAATTTTTTGATTAATGTCGAGTAAATCCCATGGGAATTTAAGCCTGGTATCTTCGATTTCGTCTACAAAAACGCCTTTAACATCATTCTCTCTTACATATTCATCAAGGGCAATTTCAAGTGAGTAATGATCGGATGGATGCTTTTCAACAAATGTCAAAAATGAAGAATCCAGAAGATAGGCGCTTGTAATTTTTGAGTCTGAAGGAGAAGACCCTTCATCCGGCTTTTCGGTAACTGATTTTATTCTGTCACCTTCAAGCTCAACTATTCCATAATGTTTTGGATCCTTGGTCTTTCTAAGCGCAACTGCTTGCCCTGAGCCTGCCGAATGGGCCAAATCTTCTCCTGCCAATTCCTTAAGAATTTTACCTGCATTTATCTTATCTCCCGTGGTTAACATGAATTTGCCTGAAAAATCTCCTTTAAGGGCTTTTAGTAAGCCCTGCCCTGCGCCAGTGGGTTTTTCCTGGACATAAACTTTTACTTTATCGTTATCATTAAAAAGCCTAACTGCGAGATCAAAATCCCTAGGTGCAACTACAATACTTATTTCAGTAGGGTTTTCAAACTCTTCAAGAATACCTGAAACAGTCTCTTCTAAGATTGTTTTTCCTGTTCCAATTCGATAAAAGGCTTTATGATGAATGCTGGCAAGCGGCCAAAATCTAGTGCTTGCTCCCGCAGAAAGAATTACAATTCTATCCATAGATTTATTTAATCACAAACGCTTCTGCATTGCGCAACCGCGTTTGACGCGGTGGGCTAGCTTGTGGGACCGGATGGATTCGAACCATCGGCTTATATCTTATAAGGATATCACTCTACCGCTGAGTTACGGACGCTCTAGGATAGTTAAAGTATAGCAAATCTTTT
>CAZSXQ010000053.1:0-5338 GCA_964611415.1 uncultured Gammaproteobacteria bacterium | reverse complement strand
CTGTACATCCGGGAGCTTTCTGTCATAGCAGGAGACTAAGTTCAATTGACTTCTTAGGACAGCTATTTTATGCTTAGCATATGCACTTTCCTTCCCGGAAGAAGATTATTCTTGCTTTTATTTTAATCCAATTGCTAGTACTCCCCATTATTCTTTTTGCAGTCAAAAAACAGCAAGAAACCAGATCGCGCGCGGATTTATCTCAAGACGTAGAAATAAATACTAGAAAACTTTTGTCTGATACGGGAACTGAGACAGAACAAATTTCAATCTCTATTCAGAGAAAAAAGCAGATGTTAACGCTTGGAAAGCAAAATCCAGATAAATTTCTTTTGAATGTTATCTCGGATGAATTAAAAATCGCTTTGCCAATTCCCGCCCAGGATAATATTGAAAAAAAGGTGGAGCTTGAAGGAATTATGTTTGAAACTATTGTTGAAGAAAACGCATCAAATGAGGAAATAAAAAAGGCAACAGACTCGGTAACATTCCAAGAAGTGGACAACGAAGGCGAATCAAAAAAAACATATGAGGTCTATCCCAGGGAAGATCAAGCTCCCGACTTTGAAGGACGAGTTAGAATAAAAGGCTACCTAATTGACAACATAATAATACCTATCTCAATACAGAACGTTGATATGCCTCAGACGAGTCTTTTAAACAATAATCTGACAATGAACACAAGCAGCGTTTTAGGGGTAAATACTACAGGAATTATTAAAATTGCAGTTGTTATGGTTAACTTTAAAAATGACGATTCCGATACTATTAATGAATTCACCAAAACTAACTTATATCAAGTATACTTCACGCATCCTGATTCCGTAGCGAATTACATAAAAGACAATTCCTTTGGGAAATTGACCGTTCAGGGAGATCAAAGCGATGTCTACGGATGGCTAGATCTTGAAGGATACACAAGAAAGCAGGTGTGTGATATCTGGGAGAAGAATCCAGCAAACAAGGGCTTTAAGAAAGCGATCAACAAGATGGTAAGGGCTGAGGCAACTGCTCTGGGAAAAAATTTTGATGACTATGACATTATCGGCTACGTCTTCCCTTCAGTAAAAGAAGAAAGTGCAAATTCAGACTCAAGTAACTGCCACTGGAATGCAATTGCAAAAGGACTGCAGGGAGACTCCGTTGCTGAACCCGTGCATTTTCTAAATGGCGACTATGATGATCTAAATGATTATGATCACGGCGCGTTAACTTCAACCTCAGCTATAAAATTCTATTCAGGAATTCTAGCTCATGAGGTAGGACACAATTTAGGCCTTAGTCATGCACACGGAATACTCTGTGGCTCTAGATCAATAGCAGCGTACTCTAATTGCAGTATTTACAACTACGGAGACAGGTTTGATCTTATGGGTGGCGCCTGGGATTACCATTCACATACTAGCGGAAAAAATAAAGTATTGGAAGGATGGATCCCTGCTGTTAATATGAAAACGGTAACAGCAAACGGAGAATATACTCTCTTTACGATCTCCAAAGAGGTACTAGAACAAACACAAGTAATAAAAATCCATCGGCCTACTGACGGAGGCAATTACTACCTGGATTACAAAACTAAAACAAATGGAGATGGCGGTGCTCCTTCTTACGTCTATGAAGGCGCGACACTACGGCTATCTGACGAAGATCTGCCTCCTATGAACAACGAGAGGGGTAGAACACAGGACGAATGGCGGACAAAACAAAGCTATTTGATTGATGTTGATAAAAGAGACAGCTCTGCCAGAGGAGGCTTGGTAAATCCAACCTTTAAAGACAATTTGGTTTTTGATGATACTAGGAATGATATTACTATCAGACAAATAAGTCACGATGCAAACTCTGTGAGACTGCAAATAATGCTGGCTCCTCCGCCCTGCGTGAAAGAATCCCCAAGATTAATAATTACTGAACCATCATTAAGCGGTGACCCCGGAGAAAAAGTAAGATACGAGATGAAGTTAACCAGCAATGACTCTACGACTTGCCCAAATGCTACTTTTGATTTTACTGGAGAGAAACCGGCGGGTTGGACAATTAACTTTTCGCAAAATGGAATTACTGTTGCACCAAACCAAACTATAACTTTATATGCTGATGTCACTTCTCCAGCCAGCGCTAATACGGGAGGCAATCCATATATAATCCAAATAACTGCTAAAAACAGAGCTAATGCAACATTTACCAGGACAAAAGAAGCACGATACAATATCGAACAGACTACAATTACTCCTACCCCATCCAAAACCCCAACTCCAACACCAACTAGGATTCTAACTCCTACCCCAACCCGGGTCACTACGCCTACACCTAGTCCAACTAGAATACCAACAAATGCCCCTACTCCTTCTCCGTCCCCTATTGCAGGAGATACTTTTCTAAGGTTTTCTAGTCTTAAGCTTCATGGAATAGGAAAAGGCGGAGATAATGTAAATTCAAACGGTACAGGTAATAATAATCCATTAACCCCCACAAGGTCATTAACAGTTGAGCTACATAATGCATCGGGAACGTTAGTCACTTCGGCTGTGGGAAACATAACCTATGCCTCTACAACTGGAGATTTCTCAGGAACAATAAAGCTTCCTTCAACAATTAATTCAGGAAATTATCTAGTTAAGATAAAATCTTCACAGTTCTTAAGGCGTCAGCTTCCGGGGATTGTAAATATTGTCAAAGGAACTACGAATCAGAGCTCAGGAGTTTCTTCTCTTGTAACCGGAGACATCAATGGAGACCAAAAACTAACCCTTCTCGACTTTAGTATTATTAAGGGATGCTACTCTGACCTTCTCCCTCCGAAAGACTGTACTCCTGAAAAAAAGGCAGCTTCTGATATTACAAATGACGGTAAAGTTAATCAGGATGATTTTAGCCTGTACATCCGGGAGCTTTCTGTCATAGCAGGAGACTAAGTTCAATTGACTTCTTTCTCCAGGTAATTTATTCTTACTTTATGCGTTTATCACGTAACGATTTACTTCTTATAACAATTCCAATACTGCTAACACTCTTAATTTTCATATTGCAATCAAATAAAATTGCTTTTGCCACAGAGTACGAAGACGAAACAATGACAGAACAATCAGGAAACTCAGCTTTTTCCCCTGAACTAATTATATCTTCAAACGATACTCCCCAGGAAACCGGAAACGAGGCATTAACAGCTTTAAGTGCTCCCAAATCAATTCCATCAAATCCGGGACTTAAAAAAGTTGTCTTTACTCACCTCCCATACTGGCAGGTAAATGACGAAGCTGACGCTTATCTTCAATATAAATATATGACACACCTCGTGTTCCATGGAATAAGTCTGGGAAAAAACGGAGTTATTAATAAAACTAATGGAACTTGGATTGTTTGGAAAGGAGAAAAGATGAAAAAAATTGTTACTAACGCAAGATCTTCAGGAGCAAAAGTTATGGCTGATATTGTACTTTTTAACAGCGCAAATAGTTCGGGACTTACTGATTTTCTAAATAACGAAACCGCCAGAAATAAAGGCGTTAATCAAATTATTAATTTATTAAAAACCTCCCCCCAGCCATTAGACGGATTGGTTATCGACATGGAATATCCTAAATCTTCAAATTCAGATGAATTCGTAAGCTTTATAAAAAAACTCCGAAAAGAAATGAAAGATTACAATTCAAAACTGGAACTATATATTGATGTTAACGGATCAAGCTACAGAGGAGGAGGATATAATCTGCCGGCATTAAGCCCAGAAGTAGACGGCTTTTTTGTAATGTCATATCACTTAAAAGATCCAGGAACAGCCAAAAAAGCCGGATCTACAAATCCGATAAGCTCACTCCAAACTCTTTCGGAAAATTTCCTTAAAAAAATCCCTGGAGAAAAAATAATTTTGGGTTTCCCTCTTTACCTAGCCGAATGGAAAACTTTAGATGATTCACTGCATGCGACCAAAAAACCAGATACCGGAGGTGGAAAAACAACTATAGAAAGTGACTGCGGCGTTTCAGGCTCCACTTGTACACGGCTTGCCCAAAGGTTTGCAAAAACTTATGGCAAAAAATACGACAAAAAAGATAAGGCTGCATATTATAGTTTTTATGTTTGCTCTGGAAAAAAGGGCTGGAGACAAGTTTATTTTGACGACGAGCAGGCTTTTACGGATAAATTTGCTATAGTTAATTCTAAAAACTTAAAAGGAGTGGGGTTCTGGGCACAGAATTATGATAAAGGATATTTAGATACATGGAATGCTATTTATAATCAATTTGCTGACAAAGATAAACTTTCCAAACCGTCAAAAAAAGCAGGCTTCGTGAATCCATCCCCAATTCCTTCAAATGGCTGCATTTCTCCATCAGGAAGTCCAACACCCCTTCCTGATTCAGATACAAAAATTACTATTGATGTTGGATTAAACGGGATTGGATCTACAGGAAATAAAAACCCTAAGAAAAAGTCTGCTAAGATCAACATTGATATTTTTGCGCCGGATGGAATAAGAATCGGTAATCTCTCCAAAGAGATTCCCTATAACAAAGAACTAGGAAGATACAAAGGACAAATTCCAATCCCCATATCCCAAAAACAGGTTTATAACTTTTACATCTCGTCTCCTTCTTACCTAACTTCAAGAATAGACAAAGAAATTATTCCGGAAACGGGCAATGACATTAAGACCTTCAATTTATCTGCCGGAGACATTAACGGAGACTCTGTAAGAAACTTACTAGACTGGAATTTGATTAATGCTTGTTCAATCTATGACAGAGCAAAAGATAACAAAGTATGCCAAAATGGATCTCTCTATATGATAAATTCAGATTTAAACAGTGACGGCAAGGTGGATCTGGATGATATTAATCTCTGGAGACGTGAATTTAACTTTATTACACCTTAACTTAGAAATTGACAATATGACTTGGTTCTTATAAGCTTTTATTTGATGGAACAGTACCTAAACAAAGATTTTCTCTTTAAGCACAAATTTAGCCTTATTGGTATCGTAATTCTTATTTTTGCTCTACCTCTAATTCTATTTTTAGTAAAGCAGCAGCAGGATACCAGAACCCAGGCAGCTAAATCAACCACCCTTACGTTCTTGCCTTCTACCACTCAAAGCGGACCTTTAAACAAAAACCTAGGAGAAGAATTTTCTCTTGATTTAATGGTAAATCCGGGAGCAAACTTGATTTCACTCGCAAAAATAGAAGTTTTATATGACTCTACAAAAATGACTCTTTCGCCCACTAATCCATTAGCTGTAAACTCCACGGCTTTTCCGGAAGTAATAGAGGGTCCGGTTTATACTACGGGTAAAGTTCAGGTAGTAATCTCCACAGGCTCTGATCAAACAAAAGTC
>CAZSXQ010000052.1:0-5349 GCA_964611415.1 uncultured Gammaproteobacteria bacterium | reverse complement strand
CTTTCAAGCATTTCCCCAATCATCCCTGAATTATTCATAATTATTTTTTTTCAAACTAATAACTTATAATTTATAACTTGTAATTCGTTTAGACTTCGCTCCTTCCTTCCATAGCCCGCTGGAGGGTTACTTCATCAGCATACTCCAAGTCTGCTCCGATTGGCAAACCCCTCCCGATCCTCGTAATTTTCAATTCAGATTTAAGATTTAAGATTTGAGATTTGATTTGTTTCGTGATATACATCGCGGTTGCTTCTCCTTCCATAGTGGGATTAGTTGCTAAAATCACTTCCGAAATTTCTGCTTTTTTAATTCTTTCTAATAATTGATCTATGTAAATTTCGTCCGGTCCGATGTTATTTAGAGGATCAATTCTTCCATGTAGGACGTGATACACTCCTTTATATTTTCCGCCGCGCTCGAGAGCTAAAACGTCAAGTGGCTCTTCTACAACACAGATCAAACCCTGATCGCGATTTCCATCTTCGCAAATCTCGCACGGATCAGTCTCTCCTACCGTAAAACAATTTGAACAAATCGTAGTTCCAGTTTTAAGTGAAGTCAGACTTCCGGCAAATTTATCTAATTCATACTGCGGAACATGTAGCAAATAAAAAGTTAACCGCTGAGCAGTTTTTGGACCAACGCCCGGCAACTTCTCAAAAGATTCGATGAGGTTTTGTATCGCTTTTGGTATCTTCATTTCCTTAGAGCCTCTGTGATTAGTGGAGAAACAGAAATAATATGAAGCTTTTCGAATTTTCTTTTTGAACGCACTTCAAGTGTATCTGCAATTGTTACTCTTTTTATAATTGAATTCTGAAGTGCAACTGGCGCTTCGCCCGCAAATATTCCATGAGTTGCCATAACAAAAATTTCTTGAGCTCCATTTTTCCTAAGCAATTCTGCAGCTGCTATAAGTGTTTTTCCGGTTGAGATAACATCGTCCACTATCACTGCAATTTTTCTAACTTCTCCGTTTATTTTTGTAGATTTAATTTCACCAGTATTTAAATCTCTATTTTTTTCTATAGAAATACATGGAACTTGATCATTTAAAAGGCTAGCTAAAATTTTAATTCTTCTTATTCCTCCCATATCAGGAGAAACCAAAACTAAATTTTTCATATCCATTTTCTCTATTTCTTTAGCAAAAACAGGAAGAGCTGAAAGGTGATCCATTTTAATTTTTCTATTTGTGAAAAACTCAGAAATTCTAGGCGCATGTAAATCAAAAGAGATTACTCTATCAACTTGCATTGCCTTTATAAGATTTACAATCACCTCGAGAGAAACAGCCTCACCAGATCTAAATATGTGATCCTGTCTCTGATATCCTAAATATGGAATTACTAGTGTCACCTCTGATCCCCCGCTCCTTTTTATAGCATCAAGTATAAAGAAGAGCTGCATATAATAGTGGTTTGGATGTATTCCCGTGGATTGCACGACAATAGCCTGTTTGTCTACAACATTTTCCAAAACCCTAACTCTCACTTCTTTATCCGGAAATTTATAAATTTCCAAAGAAGAAAGTTTTGTATCTAGTTTTTTTGCAATTTTCCTAGCTAGTGCCGGATTTGAAGTCCCGCTAAAAATTAACATTATTTACCTAATAGCCCTCCCAGTCCGCCTTGCATTTGAGAAAGCTTTTTAGCAGCTAACTCTTGTGATTTTTTGACTGCTTCGTTTACGGCTTCTTTAATGTCGTTGTCCCCTCTGCCGTTAGTTTTTATTTCTTTGATCTTTTGATCTCCGGTAATTACTATATTTACTCCGTTTTTTTCAACTTGAACCTCTTCAGCAGATAATAAACGCTGAATTTGCATTGCCTGGTCTCTCATTTTTTTAAGTTCCCCAATTTGTCCGAATGGATTGTTCATAAAAATCACCTCCTTCACCCTTTTATTAAGGGTTATTTGGATATAACTGAAAATTTAATCTTTTTTCCCGAAATTTGCAATAGCAGGTTTTCAATTAACCCTACTGTCTTAGCTTCACTCAATTTTTCTTTATGGAATTTAAATCCAGTTGATAGCACAAGCTCTTTTTCGTCAAACTTACTAACAGCACATCCCCTAAGAACTCCTGCTATTGAAAAGTTCTCTGATTTTAACCCCTCTATAAGATCTTTAAGTATTTTATCATGTCCGCTGTCATCCGCGCTTGGCTGAACACTAACATTTTTGGTATTCTCAACTTTTGGCAGAGCAAAAATCTCAGCAGCCGGAATCTCCTCCGAACCTAATGTGGCCCATTCAACTATAGTTAGCTCAATCGGCAACTGCGGAAGGATTGCATACTTAACGCTCATATGTGCCCCTGCTAAAAGTTCGATTAGTTTTTTTGTTTCTGATAAAGTTAACCCCGACACTTCGCCGTTAACTTTTGCAATCAAACTTTTGTGGAGTTCATTTATTATTTCCTCGGTAAAAAGTTTAAAATCGACCCCCTCGCGCGTAAGCTCTCCGACTATTCCAATTCCTTTTTTTGAGTCTCTTTTTTCAAAAGATTCCATTAGATCTTTTATGTATCCGCTTATACTTTTTGTTTTATATTTTTCCTCTACTAACTCCGGTGTAATATCTAAAGAACTTGCAGATAACTCTTCCAAAATTTTTGAGCCTTCCCTAAAGCTCCCATCGGATAAACCCGATATTACAGCAAGCACTTCCCGGCTGGCTTTCATTCCTTCCCCTTTTATGATTCTTTGAAATGAAGAGATTAAATCCGCTTCCGTCGCTTTAGTAAATTTAATATGAAAACAGCGGGAAATAATTGTTAGGGGTAATTTCTGCGGCTCCGTAGTACATAAAATAAAAACAGCGTGGGAAGGCGGTTCTTCCAGTGTCTTAAGAAGCGCATTAAACGCTTCGGTCGTTAACATGTGTACCTCGTCAATTATGTAAACTTTCTTTTTTGAAGAAAAAGGAGCTAGTCTTATTTTTTCTCTTAGATCTCTTATCTCGTCTATTCCGCGGTTACTTGCGGCATCAATTTCCATCACATCCATGCTTGATCCGCTATTTATGGAAACGCACGAGTCACATTTATTACATGGCTCAATCCCGTCTATTGGTCTCTTGGTACAATTTATTGTTTTTGCTAAAATCCTCGCCGTTGAAGTTTTTCCAAGTCCTCTTGGACCGGTAAATAAAAATGCGTGTGGAATATTATCCGGAAGTTTTCCTTTCAAAACTGCTGCAAGCCTTTCGCGAAGAAGTTCGCTATCTAGCTCTGAAATTTTCTTGGGGCGATACTTTAAATAAAAAACCATAATACAAAATTTCTAATTGACCTAATTGCTCTAATTGACCTAATTCGAAATTGGGATTTGGGGTTTATTTAGAAATTAGAAATTAGAATAATTAAGAATTTATTCATGGTGCAATCCAAGTAAATGAGTCATGCCGTGAGATACTAACTCATCAATTTTATCATCTACTAAAACTTCGTCCCTTGAGGCTTCTGTTATAACAACGGGATATGAAATCACAATGTCTCCAAGGCGTAGAATTCCTTTCGGGGTAGCAATACTTTCTCCCTCAGTCAAAGAAAAAGATAGGATATTTCTTGTCTTATCTTCTCCCTTATACTTCTTGGAAAGTTCACGCATCTTCCGGTCTCCGACTATCGCAACAGAAACCTCCACCGGAGAATTAATGCTTTGTTCACTTATTACTTTGGAAAGTGCGGATTTTATTTTTTTCCTATTTACCTTATACCTGCTTTCCACAAAAATTAGAACGTTAAGATTATCCTGCATAACTTACCAAACTTTTTTTACTCTCCTGGCATCTTCGGCCTTTTGTTTCCGGGCCAAGGAGGGTTTTAAATAAAATTCCCTTCTCTTTGCCTCCTGAACTATCCCTTCGGACATAACTTTTCTAGAAAATTTTCTAATTAAAGAATCGTCACTGTCTCCCGGTGATTTTTTTACTACTACCATAATTATACAAACACCTCCCCCTGGTCCGCCGCTAAAGCGCTCCGTGAGCCGTGTACGAATAGTACCTGGAGGCAAACGGTAAGCTTAGGCGGATTCACAATATTTACTATTTGTTGTGTTAAATTGTACTCCAAAATGGGCTGATAAACAAGCTAGGCAATGCGGATTTTCTCTGCAATTTCTTTTAAATCTTTCCTAATCCCACTACTTACTAAGCTCTGCAAAACTTTTCCTCCGTCATCATTAAATCTCGGAATCAAATGAATATGGAGATGCGGAACGCCTTTTTCCTCTTCGTGATTTATTCCAATTGTAATTGAATCAGTATTTAGTGCTTTTTTCATTTTTTCTGCTACTTTTTTAGCTCCTCCCATTAATTTCCCTAATTCTTCTTCTCTATATTCCAAAATACTATATCCGTGGCGCCTTGGAACTACCATAGTATGCCCGTCGGTGGAGCCAAAAATATCCAAAAAAGCTACATATTCTTTTTCTTCCAAGATGAAATATCCAGGCACTTTCCTGGCAATTACTTTACAAAAAATACAAGAATCCATTGTTAACTCGCTCCGCTCGTTTTATTGCTTAATTGCTAACAATGCAGCAATCGAACAATGAAACAATTCATTTTTTCAATACACTAATTATTTCTTCAAGCTTTAACTTCGTCGGAATCATTTTCGGATTCTTTGGAGTTCCGTTAAGAAGCATTCTCTTTCCCACGTGAAGAAACCATGTCGCCTCCGGATCCATTTTCTTAAGCTGTTCATAAACTGGTGTTAAATCCACATCTACTGCAGGGCTCGCCTTAATCCTCACATAACCTTTCCTGGGATCTTTTCTCACGACAATCGCATATCCCATTTTTTGACTAATTTTAACAACATCATCATTTATGGTCTCAAATGCTATAGCTTTTCCCCATCTCGATTCAAATTTCTTACCGTTTTCTTCAATTTCTTTTTCAGCCCAAATTTTATTTTCAAAATTGTGAAGGATTGCATCCAGTGCTTGATTTGTGAATTCAATATAAGCGCTGTCTTGACCGGGTTTTTGAATTTTTAATCCATCTAGAATATCTGTCAGCATAAACTCGTAATGATCTGCATTTGGATCCGGATAAAAAACCTGCTTAAAGTGATCGTCCGCTACTACTATATTTATCATTCTGGAAATTGCTTGCTCGCGGTTTTGGATTTTATCCGACGTACTTTCATTTTCAAACATCTGCCCATGTTCTCTTACATAATCCCATGTAAGAGTGGCTCCGCAGACTTTATCTGAAAATGTTTGGTGGTGATCAAGTGGCCCTAATCCAGTATCTACGTGGATTACTTCATTTCCTTTTACTTCTTCAATTGCGTTACTAACACTAGATCCAGGCCTTGATCCTTCAAGGC
>CAZSXQ010000051.1:0-5456 GCA_964611415.1 uncultured Gammaproteobacteria bacterium | reverse complement strand
TGTTGCTCTCAAGTTTTGTTAATTCAAAACCTGTTTCAAATTCCGTTTAGTAGGCTAATACCGTAACAAGTTACGGCATAAAGAATTTGAACACCAGCTATTGCTAGTCGGAGCTTACGCTCCATCCCTTCTCTAATGCTGTCTGGACTTTCCTGTCGACTCATCGTCGACTAGTAGACCTTCTTCCCAGCAATCTAATTATACCACATCAGCTTATAGTATTGCAAAGTATTTTATATTCACAATTTATACAAAGAACGGAGCCTCCGCATTTGAAATCACTTCTTTCTATTTCTTCAATTTTATCTATCAAATCATTTTCCAGTTTTTCTAGACTTTCTTTAGTAAAACTCATGGACTTTTTAGTGTTCCCTTCCAAAAAATGAAGAGTGAGGGTTATGTCTTCCGGGTTCTTATTAAATATGGGGTCTTTGACTCTGCTTGCTGCAAGAGCGTAAATTGCGAGCTGTAGTTCATGGGCGGATTTTGCTTTTGGATTATCCTGCCCTGTTTTATAATCTATTATTTCTATGCCTTTACCTTTGGGGTCAATGCGGTCGATTTTCCCAAAAACTTTTACACCGTTTTTTAATGTGAAAGAAAAGGGAAGTTCTAATCCCAAAGGTTTTATCGGTGGATTGCATTCTTTTTTATAAAATTCTTTGAAAAAGTTTTTTGCTTGTAAAAATCTTTCTTGTTCATGCTTCTTATTTTCATATCCATCAGCGGTCCATTCCTGTTCAAGTAAATTTAAAAGATCAGAGGAGGTTGGAATGTTTCCCTCTTGTACTTTTTTGTAAAATTCATAAAGAGCGGAGTGCACAGAAATTCCAAAACTTTGGGCGCCGGTAATAGGAGACGGGATATTGAAAATTACTTTTGCTTTATAATGGAGGGGACAAATATCAAACATCTGTAAATTTGAAAATGTTATGTAGGTTATTTTAATTGGCTGTTTTTCTTCTTTTTCATCAGTGTTTTTGTAAACAGATAATACGTCAGTAAGAGAAAGCTGCTTTATTTTACTTTTAAGTTCTTCCTGTTTTTTTAATTCTGGAAGCGCTTCATAAATAAAAGATGAAATCTTTTTTGTTCTCTTATTTGCTCCATAGTAGTCAGCTGCAGTAAAAAAAAGTCTTTCCCTGGCCCGGGTCATTCCTACATAAAAAAGCCTTCTTTCTTCTTCAAGGTGAAAATCTACTTCAGATGATAAGTCTTCTTTAAGAATGGATTGAGGTAGGGGAATTTTTTCTGATCTCTCGCGGGAAGGGAAGCGGTCAGATACCAAATTAACTAAAAAAACCACATCAAACTCTAATCCTTTTGAGGAATGAACCGTTAAAATATTTACGGCATTTCTATCTCTTACATCTACGTCGGCCGCCGTAGGACTGTCTCCTATTTGAAGCATTAGAGTAAGCCAGTCTACTAGAGTGAATATATTTGCATCACTCCTTTCTGTTTCAAAGTTTTTAACTCTGTCAAAAAACTTTGCTATGTTTTGAACTCTCTTTTCATCTTTTACAGAATCAGTTTGATTTAAAGTATTGTAAATTCCTGAGTCAATTAAAAAGTCATAAAGAATTTGTCCGGCAGATTCCTTTTTGCTTTTTTCTAAATGTGTTTCTGCCATTTTCCTAAAGTTATTTAATTTTTCCTGAGTTCCGGGTTTTAAGAAATTTTGATTCAGATCAGTTAGTGCTTCAAAAAGTGAGAGGTTTTTTTTCTTTGCAAAGTTTAAAAGGTAATTAAGTTCAACGTAGGAAATTTTAAATATTTCCATTGAAAGAACTCGGAAAAGAGCAACTGTGTCCGTTAGATTTGTCAGAAAGGTCAAGTATGCAATTAGATCTTTAACTTCTTCTTGCTGGAAAAGATAACCAGGGCCAAGGAATTGATAAGGAATTCTATGACTTTGTAGGGCTCTTGTGATGGGCTCCGCGTGATTGTTTGCTCTTACTAAAATTGCAATATCTTTGTACGCATAATCTTTATTTAATTTCTCTATTTTTAAAGCAATTGCATCGGCTTCGTCTTCTGATTTTTGTTCGTGTATGAACTCAATATCTTTTTTTGGAGCCTGCGAATGACTTTTTAGTCTCTTATTTATATTTTCAACTATCTCAAGTCTATTGGGATTATTATGCTGAATAAGCTTATATGATGAATCTAAAATTATCTGGGTTGATCTATAGTTTTTGGTTAGAGTTATGATTTTCGCGTCAGGAAAATTCTTCTTGAATTGCAACACGTTTGAAACTGCAGCACCCCGGAATCTATAGATTGATTGATCGTCATCAGCTACGACTGTTATGTTTTTGTCATCTCCAGCGAGTAGAATTGCCAGCTCGTTTTGTGCAAAATTTGTGTCTTGGAATTCATCAACTAAAACGAATTTGAATTGCTTCTGATATCTCTTTAAGATATTTGGTCTTTTGCGAAAAAGCATTAGGGTATTTGAAATAAGGTCAGAGAAATCCATTAAAGAATTTTTCACTTTCAACTCTTCGTATTTTTCATAGGCAATTGCTAATTCAGCGTATTGCGCAACTTCTAACTCCTGACTGCTAATATCTGACTTTCTTCGAGTTTCGAGTTCCGCTTGCCCGCCGAAGCCTTGGCGGAGGTGGGATTTTTGAGCTTGAACCCAATTCAAATATTGCTCGGGTGATATGTCTTCATCTTTGAGTCTTCCGAAATGAGTAAGTAGTGCATCTAAAAATTTCGTAGGATTACCGAGTGGTGCGAAAAGTTTGAGTCCCAGATCAAATATATTCTGACGGAGCAAGAGAATAGATTCGGCTTCAGAAATCAATTTGTAATTTGGATCAAGTCCTATTGCATGTGCGTCATCTCTAAGAATTGCATCGCAAAAAGAATGAAATGTATGAATCCATAAATTTGTATATCCATAAGGAAGAAGCACGTCAACTCTTTCCTGCATCTCAAACGCCGCTTTTTCAGTGAACGTGAGCGCAAGGACTTGATTTGACTGAATGTTCCCGTTAACTATTAGGTGTCTGATTCTTTCAGTTACTACCGTGGTTTTACCTGTACCTGCTCCTGCTATTATGAGAAGTGGTCCTTTGCCATGCTCTACTGCTTGATTTTGTTCTTTGTTGAGTAAATTATCTGCCATTTGATGAGCCTGAAGTGTTATTAACTCTAACATAACTTATTGGTATAATCAAACAACCATGAAAGCAAAAAAATATGAGTTAAAATTTATTAAAAAAGAAAAAATTGGGAAAGATACATACGAGTTTTATTTTAAAAGACCCCCCAAATTTAAATTTAAATCCGGTCAATATTTAAAAATATTTTTGCCGCATGAAAAATCAGACACACGTGGAACTTCAAGGTATTTCACTATTTCATCTAGTCCGTCAGATTTATTTTTCTTAGTAGTTACAACCAAGGTGGTAAAGAGTTCGTTTAAGAAAAAACTTCTGAGTTTGAAATCGGGAGATAGATTTAATTCATTTGGGCCGATTGGATATTTCGACTTTGATTTAAAAAATAAAAGATCAAAATTGTTTCTAGCTGGAGGAATTGGTATTACTCCTTATTATAGTATTCTAAATACTTTAGAAAATAAAAAGTTATCATTTGAAATATTATTGCTCGTGTCTTTTTCTAATAGAGATGACGTTATTTATTTTAATCAGCTTAAAAAAATAGAATTAAATAATTCAAAAATTAAAATTATTTATACATTAACAAAAGAAAAAGTTAATGGATTTGAAAACGGAAGGATCGATAAGGAAATGATACTAAAATACCGCCCGGATTACAAAAGATCAGAATTTTTTATTGTTGGCTCCGTTGCTTTTGAAGAAAATTTTTTAACAATTTTAAAAGAAATTGGAGTTAAGGAGAAAAATATATTTAGCGAAAACTTCCCAGGATATTAAGTTGTCCCGCTGATATTTTTCAGTCGGGATCTCGCTCGGGCGGGATAATTTCTTTAACAATCTCAGATTCGATCTCCTTAGTAGTGTTAAGTTTTTTTCCAATTCTATGGAAAGAATCAGAAACATTATTGAATTGACTTGAAGCGTTTCCAAGGTGGCGCCCTAAAACTCCAAGGTTGTCATTAACTTTTTCATAATCTACCTTAAGTCCTCGCAAAAGCGCAAATACTTCCCGGCTTTTTGATTCAATTTTCTTTCCTTCGAAAGAAAGAAGAATTACCTGAAGGTGTGCATAAAGGGTAGTTGGAGAAACAGCGTAAATTCTTTTTCGTCTCGCATAATCTAATATGTCAGGATTATCAGCGATTTCATAATAAACAGGTTCTGAGGGAATATACATAAGACAGAAATCCATAGTTCCTTCTTCTGGTAAAATATATTTTTTAGAAATGTCATCGATGTGTTTTTTAACGTCTCTTATAAATTCTTTTTTGAAAGAATCTTTTTCTGATTGGTTTTCTGATTTATTCATTTTTTGAAAATTTTCCATTGGAAATTTAGAATCTATTGGCAATATTCCTGCATCAGTTTTAATAGCTGCATCTACTTTTTCTCCGCTTCTGAATTGATACTGAAGATTAAAACTATTCTTAGGAAATGTTTGAGAAATTAAATCTTTCAGAACTTCTTCTCCGATGTTTCCTCTGAGTTTTGGGCTTTTCAAGAATTCCTGGAGCTCTCTCATGTTTCTTCCAATCTCTGACATTTCACCGACCCCTTTATTAACATCTCTTATTGCAATAGCTGCGCGGTCTAATCTTTCATTAAGCTGTCTTGAGTTTTCTTGAAGCGTTTTTGAAATATTTGAATTAGTGTCGTTGATTGAAGCTTGCATACTTTTTAACCATTCGAGAAGAGTTTTGTCCGAAGTTTGTGAAGTTTGTTTCCGGCTTAGTAGAAAGTAAAGCGTAACAAATCCTATTACGATTAAAGCTAAAATTAAGAGCAGTTCTTTTTGCATGGTTTTGTTATTCTATCATTTATTGTCAAAGTATAGTCCTGGATTTGCATTAACTCTATTCCATGATGTTTGTTTGTGATTAAAAAATGCTGCGGTAGCTATCATAGCGGCGTTATCGGTGCAAAGATTTTTCACGGGAGCGAAAAATCTGATTGAAGATCCAAGATTTATGATGGATGATTGGAATTCGTTTCGAAGAGCTTGATTTGCTGCGACTCCGCCACCGAGAAGAATTGATTTCGCATTATATTTTTTTGCTGCTTTTAAAGTTTTTCTAACTAAAACATCAATTATTGCTTCCTGAGAAGAGGCGCATATATTACTTATTATTTCTTCGCTTAACCTGCCTGCCGGCGAGGCAGGTCTCCCAATAGATTCTACCTCCCGCATGACAGAAGTCTTTAGACCTGAAAAGGAAAAATCAAAATCTTTTGAGCCAATCATTGGACGCGGAAATTGATATTTCTTTGGATCTCCTTTTTTTGCATGCCGTTCAATATGTGGCCCGCCGGGATAAGGGA
>CAZSXQ010000050.1:0-5605 GCA_964611415.1 uncultured Gammaproteobacteria bacterium | reverse complement strand
CGGAACCTGGAGCGCTGGAGTTTATGCTGATGATGGTTCTCCGGATCACTTGCCTACCGAATCTCCCCTAACAACAGTGACAAACGTTCCGGCTCTGGCAAAATTTACAGGTGAGGCGGGCCGCTTGGTAACTCTTACAACATCCGTTCCGGTTGTTACGGGAAAACTTTATCACCTGGTGTTTACGAATACTGATTCTTCTCCTACCACTAATTACTTTTCTCCTGACTTTTGGTATCTTAATAGTATTCCTGACAGAGCAGCTGGAACAACTCCATACCCTACACAAATCCATCCTTTAATGCCCAATAGCGACTGGGGGCATGGCTATAAAATCGGCACCAAATGGACTATTCGTGAAGGCTATCTTCCGGTGCTCGATCTAACATATTCAAACGGACAACACCAAGGCTGGAGCTATGCTGAAGCGTCTTACAATGGAGTGGACGAGATTGGAGAGGTAAATGGAATCTCCAAAATGGTTAGAGAAAAAATTACAGTATCAGGAGGCAACAAGACTGTCACGGGAGCTGGAATAAGAATAATAAAAGTAACTGGGGGCACCTCGCCTTTGAGCGTAAGGCTTGAAGACAGCAATGGCACTCTTATTGATTCCTTCACGATTCCTGCTTCAAACATTGTCAGCGGACGCGCACCAGACTTTACCTCACCAATAGACTGGGATGACCTTGGAGCAGGTGCTAAATGGGTAAAAGGGACGTTTTCCGCTCCAAGAACTCTAGTTAATGGACAAACTTATTATTTGCGTTTTTCAACAAGTGCTGACACTTCTTATTGGGCGTGGGTTAACAGAAGACTTCAAAGCTATGGATATCATGTCTCTACTTATTTCTCAGATGGAGTTGCGCAATACACACGTGATGGCGTCACATGGTCAAATCTGGGACGCAGTAAAGGCGATCAGGATCTCCAATTCTATTTGAATCTTCAATAAGATTTACACACAGCCTCAACAAGTGTATAAATAGGGTATGACTCGCAAGAAAATATTAACTGGTTTAATAATATCATTCCTTCTTCTTTCTCTTCCTATCACGCTTTTCTTAGTCAAACAAAATCAAGATAACCGTTCCTCTGCCGCGGCGCCGGATAAGCTTGAAGCAGAGGGTGGAGTTCTAGGCGGAAATGCAAGTATTCAAACGGATTCAAACGCCTCCGGCGGACAATTTGTAGCTTTTGCGAATCAAACACCAACACCATCCTCCATTCCGACTCCAACACAAATTCCAGTTTCAACTGGTCTTTATGGGCCTGCGCTCTCAGCAGATGCGCTTAATAATACCCGCGTCGGTACCCAGTACGGATATCGGGATGATTATCGTTTCCGCGCAAAACATTCCGGTACGCTTGCCTCATTTAGGCCTTATATTATTTATAGTTTTACCAAACCGGGTTATCACGGCGGAAATGGCGGAACTCTTAAATTTGAACTGAGAACGGATGATGGAACGTCAAACCACGGGCCTTCAAATACTATTCTGGCAACGGCTATTCATTCCGATCCTTTGAATAAAAGCTTTTTCCCCCTGATTTCATTTTCTACTTCCCCAAACATAACCCAAGGCCAAATTTACCACTTAACAGTAACAAATATAGATCCTGATCCCGCAACCAATTATGTATCCATGGATCATGTTTACAACCAAGCTCCCACTAATCCTATGCAGCCTTTGCTTAACGATCTCGATTGGTCAGAAATGGTAACTTACAATGGAAGTAATTGGACCTTAAGACGGGAAAACACTCCTATTCTTGCACTGTATTATTCAGATGGATTTACCGAAGGTATGGGATATATGGAAGTTTGGGTAGGCGCTGCAATGTCCATATCTGGAACAAATTCAGTGCGCGAAAAAATTACTGTTAGTGGTGGCAATAAAAACATAAGCGAACTAAATATTAGACTAAAAAAGACGTCTGGAACAGATCCTTTAGGAATAAAAATCTCAAAATCTGACGGCACTATTATAGAACAAGGTGCTATTCCGGCAAATTTAGTTAGCAATGCACACTCTTGGGTTAAATATCAATTCTCAGGTTCTAAGCAATTGCTTAGTGGACAAACTTATTTCCTAACTTTTTCTGCTCCTTCGACAAGTGTTTATGAAGCATATCCAATCCGCCAGGGCGGTTTTTACAATTTTCCGCCTACAACTTATTTTAGCGACGGCGTGGCTGAGTACACTACGGATAGCACAACCTGGAAAGGTTGGATACAATGGGGCGTAGATAATCGTAAAGAACAAGATTTGCAGTTTTATTTCATAACTCAATAAGTTTACTTAGGGCTTCACAAGTTATATAAATACAGTATGGTACAGAGAAAAAAACTATCTCTAATTGTTGTTGTCATTCTCCTCATCGCTCTCCCCCTATTTCTCATTGTTGTTAAACAAACTCAAAACAGCAGGAGTAGAGCTACAGCTACGGACCAATTGGAAGCAGAAGGTGGAGTTCTTAGCGGCTCGGCGCAAATCAAAACCGATACAAATGCTTCTGGCGGGCAGTATGTGGCTTTTGCAAATCAAACCCCAACGCCCACTTCCATAATAATTAGCAATACTCCAACTCCTGGTTCTTGTCCATCTTCTCTTCAAACCGCAATCAATAATACTGCATCTAACGGAGTCCTTGATGTAACAGGATGCGGACCCTATATCGGAACCTTTAATATCAGTAAATCAATTACCTTAAAAGGAGCAAAAATTAACGCTCCGGCGAACGTAAGCGGGATTTTTATAACTGCAGATAATGTCATAATAACTAATGCGGTTGTTACAGGATCTCAATCGTCTGTTTACCAAAGCGGTGAAAAATGTATTATGGCCACAGGATCATCGACAGACTCCATAGATGGCCTAACTATTCGTGATTCATCAATTTCCCGCTGCGGATATGGAGGAATTTATTTGCGTTTTGGGAGATCAGCTTTAATAAGTAACAATACTATCCAAGATTCTGTCTATACCGGTATTCTTTTAGCAAGCGTTAGCAATAGTACTGTTGAAAACAATGTTGTTCGAAGAACCGGTGTTTATGGAGGAAGCGCTAACGGCTGGAATGCCTACGGTATAACCGCAACTCAGCAAAGCGGAGACAGCCCATCAACAGATATTTTAATTTCCGGAAATACAATTGATACCGTTCCCACTTGGCATGGTCTAGATACCCATGGTGGAGTTAGAATCAGTTTTGTAGGCAATATTGTTTCTGGAGCCAGAAGGGCAATTTTTCTTACATCAAGTCCTCAAAGCGTTATTGCAAAAAGTAATGATTTGACTGCTCCAACTACTGCTCAAATATCTGCATGTCAGGGTATTAATGACGGACGTAATACGGTTTTTTGTTCTGATATAAGGGGTATTAGTGTAGTCGGTGGTTCAGGATTGATTACAAATAACATTGGACACAATTGGCCAAGTGGCAGCTGGTGGAATCCTATCAGCGCAGGAGATTATTCTTTTAGCGGAAATGTTCCAAATATACCTTAATTATAAATCAATATATTAATTCTAGCTCTCCCCATCACGCTATTTTTAGTCAAACAAAATAATGAAAACCTCAAAGGTATTGCTCCCGATCCAGTATATAAAGAGGTAAAAAAGTTGACATAAAACATCTTTTTATCTAAGCTTTTGATATGGACTACTTTAAAAAACATAAGTTAGTTTTTTCCACCATAGTAATTCAGCTCCTAGCTCTTCCTCTTGTTTTAACAGTAATAAAACAGCAACGGGATACAAGAACCCGGGCAGCGGAACCGGAAAATATGACACCGGTTAATGTCATGACGCCAACTCCGGAAGAAAGTCCGGCGCCAAACATAAGCCCTAGTCCTCAATCAACCTCACCAGAATCCCTAGGTGACCTTGAATTTTAAATTACGACCAAATATATAACCCGGTAACGTAATTTCTTAAGTTTTAGCTATTTACTATAAGTTAATTTAATTCCCGAATGAGTCGCTGACTACGGGACTCGGAGTTGACTAAGCATTCTTACGCTGATATATATAGGTAGCCATGGGAGAAACGCAAAGACTAATGGGGAAAATTACCAATGAAGCCCTTCAGGCAGCTTTATTTACTGAAATCATTCATACCCAGCACATTGCTACAGTAAGAGATCACGTGGCTCAAGGCGGAAAGGCTCTTGTAGTTGGTAATCATATTGGGGCAATGGATCCGGTGGCTCATGCAAAAGTACTTGGCGAAATCACCACTCCCGATCATATAATAGCTGTAGGGTCCAGAAGACATTTCGATCCCAAGCAAGGGAGATACAATGCAGTTAAGGGTTTACTTAGAGAATGGTGGCAAGAAGCATATGGAATCGACATAGCATTGGTTGTACAAAAAAAAGACAGAGCTGATTACCCGGACTGGAGAGAATATAATGCAAGAACTCAGGCAAGATTAGAAAAAGCCATAAATAGACCAGGACAACTTGTGTATATGCTCCCCGAGGGAACACGAAGTACGGAAGGAGGCTTATTGCGGGCAGGAGTAGGAATAAGTGGATTACTCAGGGAAGGCGGAGATGATGTTTTAGTTTTGCCAATAACGGAAGCTTATACAGACTTAAGACTTTTAAGAGGCAGGGCAAGATTAACTATCGGAGAGCCCTTTTTCCGCCCACAGATTATGACTGAGAAAGCAGCGATAAACCAGAGAATAACAGAGCTAGGCCAACAAGAAACAAGAACCCCCTTCGCAGACGTAGCGGATGTAGTGATGCTGCATATCGCCCAACCTCTCAACCCAGAGAATTATGGGGAATATGCGCAGTTAATGGAAATTTCAAACGGTCTTATAGCAGCATAAAGCATTGACTAAGGCTAGATCTTCTGTTAAAATTACAAAACCTAAGACAGCGAGTCCCGATTGGATCGGGATAAATCTCGCCGAGGCGGATTCAGCGACTAGTAAGATAGCTTCTAGCGCCTAGTTTTTCTAGACGCTAAACGCTAGACCCTAAACGCTAAAACTCTCCTCGGGAGAGTTTTTTTATGAGCGACAACACACCTAAAGTAAGCCAAAATAGACAAAAAAAGGAGCAGATCGTAGCAGAATTGGTCGAAAAAATTGATTCTTCAAATGGTCTAGTTTTTGCCGACTATCAAGGATTAACTCACAAACAGCTTGAGAACCTCAAGAAAGAACTTAAGAAACTTGACTCTACTATAGTGGTTACTAAAAATAGCCTAATCAAACTTAGCCTAGGAAAATCAAAGAACTTCGCAGACTTTAAGGATAACGCGGGACTTGACCGCCCTACAGCAGCCTTACTTTTACGGGGAGACACCGTAGAACCTCTTAAAAAACTCCAAAAAGCTATCAAAGAATTCGGACTTCCCAAGATCAAATTTGGAATCTTAGAAGGGCAAGTGCTAGACCAGACACAAGTACTAAGAATCGCATCTCTTCCTAACAGAGAAACACTTCTTGCTCAATTAGTAGGCACACTCAACTCCCCTATTCAAGGCTTAGCTGCTACTCTTAATGGAACTATTCAAAAGTTTGTAATGACTCTTAATGCAATTGCCCGCCTGCCAAGGCCTGCCAGCCCGCCTGCCAAGCAAAGC
>CAZSXQ010000049.1:0-5731 GCA_964611415.1 uncultured Gammaproteobacteria bacterium | reverse complement strand
AAAGAAAAGCCTGACTATTTTATAACAGCAAGCGAGCTTACTCCGGAAAATCACGTTATAACGCAGGCAGTTATTCAAAAATATACCGATTCTTCAATTAGTAAAACAGTTAATGCTCCCAATTCTCATACCTTAGATGAAGTTAAAAAAATATACAAACAATGCGATATTATTTTTATTCCATCTCGAGCAGAAAGCATGTCTTTGGTGACGCTTGAGGCTATGGCAAGTGGTCTAAAAATTGTCGGATCTACGGAAATCCCTATTGATCTGCCGCTCTTTATCAAACATTCAAATATTTATAACAAATATGAAAAATATTTAGAACTTTTTAGACAGATTTATCTACAAAAACAAAATGGAAAATTCTTTGAAGAAAAAGAAAAGATAGTAGATTATTTCAGAGAAAACTTTACAGACAAAAAAATAATTCCCGCTCTTGTGAAAGAGGTTTTTGGCCTATCATGAAACATATTTTAATAATAAAAATTTAACTTTATAAGCCTTATGGATTTAAAAAATCGAACTTTCAGTTTTATTGAGATGTTTGTCCAATGTGTTAAGTATAGGGGGTTTTTTGCCGGCTTAAAAATATCCTATCATTATATTTTTTGCAGATTTTTCCCATCTTTAGTTAAGAATAAAACTTATAAATTTCTTGGTTATAAAATGAAGCTTGCTAACATAGAAAAATTTGCCCATATTTTATTTGAGCTCTTTGGGATAAACGTCTATTATTTTAAAAGCTTGAAGAAAAATCCAGTAATTATAGATATTGGCGCAAATATCGGTGACTCCATACTTTATTTTAAATGGCTCTATCCTGATTCAAAGATTTATGCCTTTGAACCACTCCCAATAGCCTATCAACTTTTACAGAAAAACATTATTAATAATCACCTAAAAAATGTATATGCGTTCAATGTAGGATTAGGTAGTAATGAAAAGAAGATAAAAATATATAGCGATCTTGAAGGAACATCAGGATCCTCTACTATCAACAAAAAAGCTTCAGGCTCTCAACTCAAAAACTCTAAATACCAGGACGTAAAAATAGTAAAAATTAGCAATCTTAAAGAAATAAAAGCTCTAAACAAAATTAATTTAATTAAAATTGATATTGAAGGAGCCGAGGCAGATCTGTTAGATGATTTAAAAAATATCTTGCCAAAAACTGACAGGGTAATTTTTGAATATCATGTTGTTCCAAATATCTCAGAAAATTCATTTGATAAAATAGTTAAGATATTAAGGGAATCACAATTCAGCTTAAGCTTTTCTGGATTTTATAGATTCACAAACAACGAATCAAACCCTTTTGCTTTTTTAATTTTTGCAAGTAAATAGAATAATATGTATAAAAAATATTTAGTATCTGTTGGCATACCGGTATTCAACGAAGAAAAAAATATCAAAAGCTTGTTGTTGTCTATACTGAATCAGAAAAAGGATAAATTTAAATTAGCAGAAATAATTATAATATCAGACGGCAGTGATGATAAAACGATAGAAGAAATTAATAAAGTTAAAAGCAAAAACATACGACTAATAATCGGTAAAGATAGACTTGGAAAACCAAAACGATTAAATCAATTATTTAAATTATTTAAAGGGAATATACTTGTTACATTTGATGGCGATATAAAGATAAGCAATAAAAACGTGATTGAAAAATTAGTTAAACCATTCCATTCAAACAAAAATACATCGCTAGTCTGTGGGATACATTTACCGCTGCCCCCAATTACTTTTATTGAAAATGTGGCATATTTTGGTTTTACACAATGGGATAATATACGAGAGGAAAATTTCAGACAAAAACAAAGAGATTATTGCACTGGTGCGATAAGAGCATTCTCAAAAAAATTTCTTAAAGAATTTAAGCTACCAGATAACATAGGATATGGGGAAGACAGCTATAGCTACTATTATGCAAAAACGAAAGGATATAAAGTAGTAGTTGCTAAAGAAGCAAAAGTGTATTTCAGGCTAGCCTCCACGTTTAATGATTATACTAAGCAGATGTCCAGGTTTTTTAAACACAGAAGTAAAATGGTAGATTATTTCGGTAAAGAAACAATAAGGAAATATGAAAAAATAACAAAAATTGAAAAGTGCAGGTCATTGCTTAGGGAAGTTTTAAGAACCCCTCCTCACATAGTATTTTCTTATCTAGTTTTACAATCTTTACTTAGAGTTTTAGTTGTTTTTTATAAACAAAATCAGTTTTGGGACATCTCTCAATCAACTAAAACTATAACTGCAAAGTAATATAAGGAAATATATGAAAAAATATTTTAACCTGATAGTCAATTATCACTCATTATGACTACCATAATTAAAAAATGAAGAATTTTATTGATAGAAACATACTATTTATATTTGTATTAATTGCAATTGAAATTTCAATTGCCGCGGGAACTTATTTTATACTTTCCGGAAGCAATTTGGCTTACATTGATGCCAATACCAGACTTAACACTGCAAGAAGAATTTTTGATAACCTTACACCCGGAATTGCGCAGATCGGGAGCGTTTGGCCGCCATTTCCTCAAATTCTATTTGTCCCATTTGTACTCTCGGATTACTTATGGAGAAGCGGAATTGCCGCATGGATTATTTCCGGTGGCGCATATGTCATATCGGGGTATTTGATGTTTAAGACTCTCAAGATGATAACTTCGAGCAATATGATTTCATTCTTCGGCGCGCTTTCATATATCGCGAATATAAATTTAATTTATCTTCAAACAACTGCAATGTCTGAGGCATTCTTTTTAATGTGTCTTACGGGAGTAATGTATGGTTTTGCAAGATATATTCAGACTCAGTCTATATACAGTTTATTAATAGCTGCCGCGTTCGCATTTTTAGGAAGCCTATCTAGATATGAAGGGTATGCTATTATCATAGGCTCATTCTTGCTTCTCCTTATATTCTTTATTTTCCACAGGTATCCAATTAAGAAAATGGAAGGTATTCTAATATTATACGGGGTACCCGCAAGTCTAGGAATTTTCTTGTGGTCGATATATTTATGGGCAATATTTGGCGACCCTATTTATTGGCTTCACTATTATGGAATAATCGCGGCAGAGGCCCCGCAGCAAGTTGTTGAAGCGGCGAAACCGAATTACTTGAATGCTGCTACCATTTACTCACATTCAGTTATATACATGTGTGGATTAATTACAGTTGTCCTAGGAGTATTAGGCTTTATCTATACGCTTATATCTAAAAATGACAGAAAGTATAGTTATTTACTCTTCTTGCCATTGTTTTTATTACTTTTTATGATAGGGACATTATCTAAAAATACGATAATTGACCAACCAGCTTTCAATATAATGAATTTTTTCAATAGAGATATAGAGTTTGCTCCAGAATATAATAACATCAGGTACGGGTTAACGTTACTTCCCTTTCTGGCTTTGTTTGCATTTATTACTGCCAAAAGAAATAAAATTATAATGTATGGGATAATCCTCTTGTCTCTTTTTCAAGTTATAAATTATGCCTACTTACCGATAAGCTTAACTTTTCAGTTAAGAAAAAACGTTGATTACAAAATTTTTCCTGTATCTACATGGATGAGAGAAAATTATGATGGAGGATTAATTTTAGTAAGCGCAGCTGAGCATGATACGGAAATGGCGCAATTTAATTTACCCTATAAAACATATATCCACGAAGGCACCCAAATATATTGGAAGGATAGCTTACACACCTCCTCTAAGTATGCAACTTGGATTGTAATGCTGAAAGATCATTCTAGAAGCAGGCCTGCCAAGCAGATAATATCCACTTGGGACTTCAATAAATTTAAACTTGTTTATTCAGATGAAAGAAATTTAGTATATAAGCTTACCACTCCTCCTATAGTTGATGTGAATAAGCTACAGGAATAATTTCCAACCTACAATGATGCGGCTTCACATTTAAATATTACCCGAAGATAACGAAATTGACGGACAACTGGAAAAACTCTCCTCAGTCTTTTAACACCTAATTTTCTACTAAAAACATGGCCATCCTTCAGGGCAAGTAGGGGAGGTGCTCCCTTGAAGACACGGTTGCAAATCTAGGCTAAATGTGATTTAATTATAGCTACGGAATATACCAGCGCTAAGTCGCTGGTTTTTTTGTGGCTCAATGGGAAACTATATAGTCAAAAATGGTATAATATCAGCAAGAGGCCTTAAGAGCCCGACAAAAGCGTTGTGATTGTACTACGCCGAAGTCGGGATTTTTTTGTAAAAAATTTGCCTATAAATAACTTTGTCTGAGAAAATTATCTAATGTTGAAATTTAAGAACATGATAGATACTTAATCAGTAAAATATCAACTCGGGGAAAGTTAGTTTCAAAACTATGTTATACACGAATACTGATAAAAGCATATCTGCATCAACTACTGGTGTCAAGAAAATTATGAAAGTGCCACTTTGGGGAATATTTAAATGGTGGGTGTTTTGGATAGGTAATTTTTTAATAGTTTTATTATTTACGCTTGGATTACTTTGGGCAATTGGATGTTTTATTTTAGAAAGATGTTACAGCCCGCTTTAACAAAGTAAAAAAGCCTTCTTTAGAATTCTAGTGACCACTTTTAACTAATAATCCCGTAGTTATCTTTTGGAGAATTTTTTCTTAGCTATGTCTCCTTAAATATCTTATCTCTCCATCATCATTTCCTGAATAATGGATAAGTATTACCTTTTGGTTATTTTCTAGTTCTATAATATCGAATAATATTCGATCTCCACCAGACATTGGATAACAATACAATTGTCCTTTTTTCTCTACTTTATTTAGATTGGTTCCATGAGTCGAACTTGGATAAGGATTGTTCTCCAGAGTATATCTTAATCTTTTTTTTATATTTTTTGAATACTTTTTTAAGAGTAGCTTGAAGTCTTTTTTTGCTTTAGCGCCTTTAAACCGTATCTCATACATGGCATTATGTTTTAAATCCAATCGCTTTCACTCATCTTGGGAAACTTTTTGAAATTAGTATTGTTTGATTTGAAATCTTCTTGCGTCTCTTGAACAAAACTATTAAATCTAGAACTGTTTACTAAAGGCGCTATTGTAAGCTCTTTTTCGTCTATGCCTAAAATATTTGTCCATCTCGGTTTCATGACTATCATTTTAATGTTGGGAAGAGTATCGGGAAGCTCTAAAGACCTATCTGCTTTTACATTAATTTTTGCTTGAAAAAAACCTTGTGCATTAATCATTTCTGCTACCTTCCTTCCTTTTATCATAAATTTTCTCTACTGAGATTATCGTCTCCGCTAAATTGTGAGCTGATTTTCTCGGCATTGTTATTCTTGCTACTGACTGACCTTTCGTGATATCTGACGGGTGTACGTAAGCAAATTCAATTGTAACTTCCGCATCGCTAACAGTCACCCTTGCAATCTGAGAATATGCGCTACCTATAACCGTCCCTGTATTTACTATTAATTCTTGTAATTTCTTCTTTTCTTCAGCCATTAATTGGATTATATCACAAAAACAAATTATTGCTACTTTTCAACCTGCGTTAGCTTTGTGTGGGAGCGGGTGACTGAAATGTGGGTGAAATCGCTGTCATCTGTAGCTCCATGCCAATGCTCCTCACCGGCCGGCGCCCAAATCACATCGCCTTCCTCAACTGCTGATTTTTGATCTTTGGTTGCCACAATTCCGCGGCCTTTGGTAACTATCAAAACTTGATCATTTGAAT
>CAZSXQ010000048.1:0-5803 GCA_964611415.1 uncultured Gammaproteobacteria bacterium | reverse complement strand
ATTTGGAATATGCGGATGAAGTGACTCTTCAAAGAGCTATGGAAGGAAGGAGCGAGCTTTAAATGAATCAAATTGGAGGATTTGAAGAAATAGTAGAAGCTGGAAAATCCAGCGTTCAAAATGTACAAAAATCCGCAGCACAAGGTGTTAAAAAATTCGCAAGTGCCGCAGTGGGACAAGTAACCGGAAAAACTCCTAACGCGCAAGATCCGGGAACTAATGAAGCAGCAAATGCCGCAGCACAAAAACAAATGTCTGATGATCAGGCAAAACAATTTCTAAAGGATTTGTACGGGACGCCTGATAAGGATTCACAAAATGACAAAAAGTCTCTTGATCCAAAAAAACAAACTCCTCCCGCTAGTACAAATCCGCAGAATCCGCTTGCTCAAGCTGTAGGCCTGAATCCTAAGGATTCTAATGTAGGTAAATCTCCTGAAGAACTTGCAAAAATTGAAGCCCTGAGGCAACAGCTTCATGGAGATTATTATCAGAGTCTAATTACTCCAAAAGATCAGGAAGAGGAAACCGTGACTGAAAAACTGGACCGAGAGAAACAAGAGGAAGAAATTGAGCTTTGGGAAAAAGATAAAAAGAAGCCGGATCCGCTTGCGAACGTTAAGCAGGGGACAGGAGAAAGCGTAGTAGGAGTTTCGGGATGAGAAGACAAATTTTCAATTTTCAATTTTCAATTTTCAATTAATTTATGTTGCGAATATACAATACACTTTCTCGCTCAGTTGAAGAGTTTGATCCTATCAATTCTCCAAAAGTGGGAATGTATTCCTGCGGACCCACAGTTTATGATTATCAGCACATAGGGCACATGAGGAGATATGTGGGGGACGATATTTTAATCCGGGTTCTTAGGGCAAATAATTTTGACGTCAAACACGTAATGAATATCACTGATGTAGGGCATTTGGTTTCAGACGCAGACACAGGTGAAGACAAAATGGAAAAGGGAGCCAAGAAGTTTGGTCTTTCCGTTTGGGATATTGCCAAGAAATTTGAAGCTCAATTTAAAGACTCCTGCAGTCTTCTTAATATTACTTTGCCTAAAGATTTAATGCATGCGACTGATTACATTCCTGAGCAGATTGAACTTATCAAAAAACTTGAAGATAAAGGATTTACTTATAAGACAATTGACGGAATTTATTTTGATACGTCTAAGTTTGCCGATTATTTTAAATTATCCCGCCAAAATCCTGAAGAATTAAGAGGCGGAGTTCGTGTTGATCTTGGAGAAAAAAAGAGTGTTTCTGATTTCGCATTATGGAAATTTTCTCCAACCGAGGAAAAGAGACAAATGGAATGGAAGAGTCCTTGGGGGGTTGGTTTTCCGGGCTGGCATATTGAGTGTTCTGCCATGAGCATGAAAGCGCTTGGTGAGTCATTTGATATTCACACCGGAGGAATTGATCACATAAATATTCACCACACAAATGAAATTGCCCAAGCAGAAGCAGTAACAAATAAGCCCTTTGTAAAATACTGGGTCCATCATGCATTTTTAACTGTTGAGGGAGAAAAAATGAGTAAGAGCTTGGGGAATACTTATACAGTTGCGGAT
The DNA here is from genome assembly GCA_964611415.1 of uncultured Gammaproteobacteria bacterium. Lineage (GTDB taxonomy): Bacteria > Patescibacteriota > Microgenomatia > Levybacterales > UBA12049 > 2-01-FULL-39-10-A. The sequence goes on along the minus strand of CAZSXQ010000048.1, from coordinate 4,227 downwards.
GTTGTGGAAAAAGGATTTGACCCAATGGCCCTTAGGTATTTGTATCTTCAAACACATTGGAGAGCGGAGATGAATTTTACCTGGGAGGCCTTGGAGGCTTCACAAACTGCTCTCAATAAACTTCGAAAAGAATTTGTTTCCTGGGAAGAAGCTAAAGTCGGATGCGCTGAGTTTGAACAAAACTTTATAGACGCTGCTAATGATGATTTAAATATTCCAAAAGCACTCTCAATTGTTTGGGAAATGGTCAAGTCAGACTATCCGGGTTCAGCTAAGAAAAGGAGTCTTTTAAAAATGGACGAGATTTTAGGTTTGCAATTATCTGAATATAAAAAAGAAGACGTAGAAATTCCTGCTGAAATTCAGGAGCTAGTAGGAAAAAGAGGAGCTCTTAGAAAGTCTGGAAATTATGAAGAGGCAGACAAGGTTCGTTCCGAAATTGAAAGCAAAGGTTTTGCGGTAGAAGATAGTAAAGAGGGAATTAAGATAAGGAAAAATTAACCTTTTGATTCTCCAGACTGATGAGAAGCCTCAACCGTATTTGCAGGAGCTGGTGAGGTTGTTTCCAATTGGCCTCTTCTTTGATGTAAAAGATCGCCAATAGTTGATCGTAGTTCTCCTTTTTGTTTAGTAATTTCCCTTCTTTCTTCTGCAGCTATTCTTTCCCCTCGTCTAATTTCCAGCTGACGATCAAGAATTTTCTGTGCTTCGTCACTTAATGAAACAGGTTCAGTTATTCCAAGGCGTTCTTCGTGCAATGCATCATCGATTCCAACATCATGAGTTACATCATCTGCATTTCTCATGTCCTGTGCATCTAATGCGATAGCCTGTTCTGGAGTTAGCCGGTGACGGTGTTCATCCATAAATTTTCCAAGTTTTTCTCCTTCGGTGGGTGGGTGTTGGAGATGTTCTTGGGGAATAGGTTCTCCTCTCCCTAACAAAGTTTGGATACGAGCTTGCATTGTATTTACTAAAGCCATAACAATAAATTTAATATAGCACACATTTTATTTCTTGATAAAATTCTGACAGTGCATATTGTCAAGTAAGCGGAAAATAGTTATTCTATATTAGGTTAATGGTCTTAGTAAACGTTCTTCTATATTTAGTTTCATTCTTCTTTATCTGGATAGGAGCCGGATTAATTGTTTCCTCAACGAGCAACTTTGCGAAAAAACTAAGACTTTCTTCTTTTACTGTCTCGTTTTTACTTCTTGGAATTCTCACTTCAACTCCTGAATTCTCTGTGGGAATCCAAGCCGTAGCAGATCATAATCCGGGAATTTTTGTAGGAAATTTGCTCGGAGGAATAATTGTGATTTTTTTATTTATTATTCCTCTTTTGGCTATTTTTGGGAATGGAATAAGTTTAAAGCATGAGCTGGATAAGAAACACCTAATAGCTTCGATCGGAGTTATTCTTGCGCCTTCAGTAGTAGTCCTTGATAAAAGAGTGACAAATCTGGAAGGATTTATTTTAGTTTTCATGTATTTTATTTTGGCTTTTCTGGTACAGCGGAAGAACGGATTATTTGACAGAGAAAATTCAAGTCTTCTAAATAAAAAGGCCTATTCGTATAAAGATATTCTTAAGGTTTTTTTAGGTGTTGCGATAGTCTTTATCTCAAGTACTATCATAGTAGATAAGACAACTTACTTTGCAGACTTATTTAACATCTCTGCGTTCTATGTTGGCCTTATAATTGTTTCTCTGGGAACAAATATTCCTGAAATGTCAATTGCGGTTCGCTCCGTAATTGAAGGGAAAAGGGATATTGCGATGGGAGATTATTTGGGATCGGCGTCCGCTAACACTTTACTTTTTGGTATTTTTACGTTTCTAAACGACGGAGAAGTATTAACAGTTAATAATTTTATAGCCACTTTTATATTTATAGGATCAGCTTTGACGTTTTTTTATTACTTCTCGCGTACTAAAAATTTTATATCAAGAACCAATGGTTTTATCCTTTTAGGAATATATGTTTTGTTTGTATTCTTCGAGCTAGTCGGGAAATAACTTGACCCCACCCATCTTAGCACTCAGCTTTGCAATTCTATTCGAATACGCTTTGTGCTGCGATTTGGGAGGGGTCTTCGGTCTGCCATTCCCACGTAAAGGGCAGACCTTGACAAACCAATGTAAGTCTAATAGGCTGTATAAGTGATAGGAAAATATTTTAAGGTCTTCTTGTTGGCGCTTGCTTTATCTGTTATAGCTATTGTTCCAACAGTTTTTGCAGAGGAAGATTCCAACACTGATAGCGATGAAACTACTGCCGACAGTACCAGCCCAACTCCTAAATTTGTAAGACCCCTTTTATTAAAAGATAGAATTCAGAATGCCAGAGAGAAGAATAAGGAAATTAACGAAAACATAAAAGAAAGAGCATCGGCCTCAGCAGAGAAAAGAAAAGAAAGATTAAGTGAGGCTAGGCTTAAGGTTTGCGAAGCAAGACAGAAAAATATCTCAAATAGAATTAAGAATATGCAGACCAGAGCTCAGAATATTCATAAAGCTCACGAAAGAGTATATGCATTAGTAGATAAGTTTTATACAGGAAAACTCGTACCAAATGGCTATACTTTATCAAATTACGAGGATCTAAAAGCTGAGGTTGCTGCAAATAAAGCAAACGTGACAGCTCTTCTGGAATCAGCGAAAACAACCGGAGGAGAGTTTGATTGTGAATCTGAAGATCCAAAAGGACAAGCTGATGCTTTTCATGAAGACATGAAAGCCCTGGTTGAAGCGAACAAGACTTATAAAGATTCAATTCATGATTTCGTAAAAGCCGTAAGAGACTTTGCGAAGACAGTAAAAACAGATAAAATAAGCGGAACACCAACACCAGCTGAAGCAGGAGGAGAAGAATAATGGACGTACAGAATAATCAGCCAAATCAAATAAATCCAACACCAAGCCCAACTCAAGCACCGGTGCCGCCGGTAGTTCCGGGTCCGGTAAGTCCTGATTCATCAAGTAAAAAGTTAATAATTCTTGTTGCGGTTGGAGCTATAATTCTCGCAGTCTTAGGAGGAGCACTGTTCTTTTATATGTCATCAAGCTCTTCAAAATCCACAACCGTTACAGAGAGTGCGCCAGTAGCTGTAACAGAAGAAGTAGGGGAATCATCAGAAGTAACAAGTTCGGTTACCGCTGTTCAGGGCGTTTCCGACTTAGATCAGCTTCTTGTGGAAGTTGCCCAAGCTGATAGTGAACTCGAAAAACAGCTTGTAGCTTTAGAAAAAGACTCAGATTTTTAAATTTAGAGCTTCGATATATCCACTTTTATAATTTTATCGTCATTTTCCTTAATAGTTCCTCTCCTGTCCTTGTTACTTGTTGAGATATAAAGAAATCCGTCAGGTCCCGCAGTAACTGCTCTTATTCTTCCGAATTCTTCTAGAAAATGTTTTGTAATAATAGCGTTTCCATTACTCACTTTAAGATCAAATAAAGTTTGTCCGCGGAGTCCTCCAAAAAACAAGGAGCCATCTAGAAATTCTGCTCCTGCGGGTGCCCACGTTTCTGATCCGCTTTGAGCAAAAGGACTTTCCATGCCGTCTTTTACCTCATCTCCGGTTATGGTGGGCCATCCATAGTTTTTGCCCTTAACAATTATATTAATCTCGTCCTTTGTACTGTTTCCGTGCTCCGTTGCCCAAAGCCGTCCTTTATCATCCCAACTAAGGCCCTGGGGATTTCTATGCCCGTAAGAGTAGACCAGTTTCGCAAAGGGTTTATCTAGAGCACTAGCGAAGGGATTGTCCGATACGGATTTTCCTTCATCTGTAACGCGGAGAATCTTTCCTGCAAGCGAGTTGGTGTTTTGCGCTAGAGAGGGTTCCAGGGAGTCTCCAGTTGTGATATATAAAAAATTATCAGGACCAAATTTTATCCGCCCTCCGTTATGAAAAACCGCTCCCGGTATATTGTCGATTAAAATTTTTCTATCTGATAAAGTATTGTTTTTTAACTTATATCTTACTAATCTATTTTTAGTGTCACTATTTTGTCCGGCGTACGTGTAATAAAAATATATGTAATTATTGTTTTCAAAATTCGGATGAAGAGCCATTCCCATTAGTCCGCCTTCACCAATTACTTTAACATCCTCAATATTTGCAATAGTTTTAGTTTGACCGCCTGAAATTATACTTAAGCGTCCAACGCGTTCCGTTACCAGGATATCATTTTTTGGCCCGCCTGCTCGCCTCGCG
>CAZSXQ010000047.1:0-5824 GCA_964611415.1 uncultured Gammaproteobacteria bacterium | reverse complement strand
CCGCGCTAATTATTTATGGAAAATAAAGTATACGACGTAATCATTATTGGCTCAGGCCCCGCAGGTCTTACTGCAGCAATTTACACCACTAGAGCAAATCTCAAAACTTTAATAATTGCTGGGTCTAAGTGGGGAGGACAGCTTCAGTTAACGACCGATGTAGAGAATTTTCCGGGTTTTCCCGAGGGAATTCAGGGGCCGGAATTAATGCTAAAAATGAGAAAGCAGGCTGAAAGATTTGGCACAGAAATTGTAGAGAAGGAATTCGTCTCGGGAGATTTTAGCAAACCGGGCGGACCTTTTACAGTTAAAGCAGGAGACGAAGAATACGAAGGAAAAGCAGTGATCATAGCAACGGGAGCAGATACTAAATGGCTGGGTGTCCCAGGAGAGATGGAGAAGATAGGACGAGGTGTTTCTTCTTGCGCGCCTTGTGATGCGCCGTTTTTCAAAGGCAAAAATGTGATTGTTGTTGGTGGAGGAGACTCTGCTATGGAAGAAGCATTGGTTCTAACCAATTTTGCGAATAAAGTAATACTAGTGCATAGAAAAGATATCTTCAAAGCCAGCGAGATAATGCAAAAGCGGGTAAAAAATAACCCCAAAATAAAAACACTTTTTAATACTGAAATTAAAGAAATCTTGGGAGATCAAAGAGTAGAAAGGGTGCGTTTGTTCAATAATAAAACAAATGAAGAGTCCGAAATGCCAATTGATGGAGTTTTTGTAGCAATAGGACACATTCCAAACTCCAAAGTTTTTGAAGGAATTGACCGGGATGAGCGCGGATTTATCAAAGCATACGACCATTACAAGACTAATGTCGAAGGTGTTTTTGTAGCTGGAGATGTTCATGATGCGCAGTACAAACAGGCTGTTACTGCTGCAGGATATGGCTGTGCGGCTGCTCTTGAAGCCGAATGGTGGCTTACGAGTTTAAATAACCGTTGACGGTTTATAAATTCTATTGTAATATAACTTTTATGTTTAAAAAGACTACCAACAACATGTGTTACATGTGTAACCTCTCTTTGGAGGCTGGTAGTTTTGTAATGTAAAATCAATTTACGAAACCACGAGACCTCCTACGGGAGGTTTTTTTGTGGTAAAACAAGGATGAAGCCCACCCATTCTTGCTTTAAATCTTACCTACTATTCGTAGCGCGATTTAAAGAGCGAATTTAGGCGGGCAAGGGAGGTGAAATTATGTCAAATGTAATATTAATAGTGGATGGAGAAGAACTTGCAAGAGTGAGGGCTCTTACCGGAGTTTGGGAAGCGCATGATGGAACAGCTATTGCTGTAAATACAGACGGAATAGATTTAGGAACTGGAGAAAGAAGATTAGGAATTAATAGTTCTCATATTGCAGGAAAACCAGGAAGACCTTCTGAGGATGGAAGTAGAGTGTTTGAGTTGAACCATGATGGAGTAGGAGAGCAGATACTCCCCTTTGTAAACGGAGATAATCGAGTTCGTAGGGCAGTTGTTGTGCTTGAAGAACCGTTATTTGTTTCCAGGAGCGGAGAATACGGGGAAGAAATTAGGCAAGCAAATCCAAGATGGCTTAGGGGAGTTGAGATGTAAGCACTATTCCACGTGTTCGTGGATGATTGTTTTGCTTTTGTATAAAGTCCAAAATGCAACTCCTGAGAGAACCATAACAAATCCTGCAATATAAATTGGAGTATCGGGATGAAACTTTGCCGCAATAAAACCGGAAAGAATCGGAGGAATAAGCATGGCTAGGGCTGATATGCTCGAGTTAATTCCCATTATTTCGCCTTGAACGTTTGGTTCAACGCTTCTACTGATTAGAGCTGTAAGATTTGCCATAACCAGACCATTAAATATAGCTAGGAAAGGAGTAATTAAAAGTAAGCCCATGGTAGAGCTTGGAATGAAGAATAGGAAAATAACAATTCCGGCAGCGATTAAACTTACTCTAAGTGTTTTAATTTCTGAAAATCTTTTAGCGACTTGACCAGTGATGATCATCTGAGAAATAACTACCCAAATGCCGATGTAAGAGAAGTAGTCGCCAATATTTCCCTGCGTGTAATGAAACTTATTAATTAAATAAACACTGAAAAATGTTGTAAAGAACGTAAACCCGGCATTAAAAAGAAAATTAGTTAAAAATAATTCTCTTAGAGTTTTATGTGTCGCGGCGTGCCAAATATTCATAAATGAGTTGCTCCATTTAATTACCATGGCCTTTTTAATAAATTTATTTGTTTCCGGGAAGAATATGAATACGGAAATAATATTTATGAAAGCGAGAATTGCTGCGAATATGAATGGAGTTGTGGGGTTAAACCACGAAACTACAGAAGGATCTGACATTTTGCCTCCTATGTAGGGGCCAAGAATAAAGCCCAATCCAAATGCAGCGCCCATGTATCCGAAATTTCTCGCTCTATTCTGAGGTGTACTTACGTCTGCAATTGAAGCTTGGGCTACAGAGATGCTTCCGCCGGTAAGTCCTGCAAATCCTCGTGAAAGAAAAAGAAGAGGAATATTTTTAGTAAATATTCCTAGCGCAAATACTACATAAGAAATACAAGTGCCTGCTAAAGAAAGAGCTAGGACCGGTTTTCTTCCAAATCTATCAGATAATTGACCTAAAATCGGTGCAGCCAAAAACTGCATAATTGAGAAGATTGCAGTTAAAAGTCCTAGGAGAACATATCCCTGCTGAATTGTTTGACCGCTTGGAAGAAGAAAATATTCTGAGGCTGGATTTGCCAAAAGCTGAGGGATGATAGGGATAATTATTCCAAATCCGATAAGGTCTACAAAGATGGTGAAATAAATTACTGGAAGAGGATTATTAGCGATCCGGTGTTTAAGCATGAGAATTTAGTATAGCAGGGAAAAACCCTCGGATTCAAGAGTAATTGACAAAACTTTTTGTTAATAATTACAATTAATCTATGAATAGAACACTAAAGCTTATAATATCGATAATTATTTGTGAAGGGATAGGAATTCTTGGTTCATTGTTTACGTTCTCAGAAATTACCACATGGTATATAGGTTTAAATAAGCCTTTTTTTAGTCCTCCGAATTTTGTATTTGGCCCAGTCTGGACAGTTCTGTACGCTTTAATGGGAATTTCCGTTGTCTTAGCTCTGGAAAAAACTCCGAAGACCCGTTCGGCACCCTTCAGTTTGACTCAGGGTAAAAGCTCAGGGCAAGAGAAAAGAAATCTTATTATTTCTTTGTTTGCTTTTCAATTATTTCTTAACTTTCTCTGGTCTGTGGTGTTTTTCACAGGGCATCAGCCTGTTTTAGCTTAACTCCTAAATCTCTCGATAGTTCTTCTAAATTAACTTGGGAAATAATCCCGGACCGATTGACTTTTTATGTCTTTGTTTGACAGACTAATATAAAGGAGGTAAATAATATGGCAAGTATAAAAGTAAAATCATTATTAGCTGGAGTAGTTGGTTTAGTAGGTGTCGCTTCAGGAGCAATTCTTGGGAATAATAAGACAAGAAAAAAAGTTGAAGAAGCTATTTCAGACGTGAAAGAAAAAGTAGAAAACAAGACAGAAGAGAAAAAGTAGGGAAAAAATCCCGCCCCGATTTCAGTGATATAATCGGCTCGTGATCTTATCTTCAAGAAAATACCTGGAAGATTATGTGTGTTCGCAGATTAAGAATAAGCTTGTTTGCGAGGCATTTAAAAAAGTAGACAGAAAATTATTTGTGCCTGAAAAGTGGGCTTATTATGCTTACTTGGATAGCGCAATACTTTTGAGTGTGAATTCGTCCATGAGTCAGCCTTCTTTGGTTGCGGAAATGATTAATCTCTTAGAGCTAGGTGGAAATGAACACGTTTTGGAGATTGGAACAGCTTCAGGATATAGCGCTGCAATATTATCACTATGTTGTAAGAAAGTGGATACGATTGAAATTGATCCGGAGTTAGGTAAGAGCGCGAAAGAGAGATTAAAGCTCTTAGGCTTTAAGAATGTTTCGGTTCACATAGGAGACGGCTCGCTTGGATTGCCTCAAAAAGCTCCATTTGATGCGATTGTGGTAACAGCCGCAGCTCAAAAAGTTCCACAAGCTCTAATTGATCAGTTAAAAGAGGGAGGCAGAATGGCTATCCCAATTCAAATGGAAGATTCGGATATGCAAGAGCTTTTTGTTTGTTTAAAAGTAAATAACAGATTAATAAAAAAGCCTGTTATTTCAGTTAGATTCGTCCCGTTGGTGGAGGGGAAATAATCCCATCCCGGCTATCTATTCTAATTGTTCATCGATGTTTATATATCATATATTAATATATGATATAGCGCAGTAATATTTAGCCTTTTAAGGTCTCACCTTGCGAGGCTAAATATATTTTCTGGATTTCAATACATTATATATCGATATATCGTACAGCAGGATGAAAGTTTCACTGCCCGGAAATTAAAAGAAAGAGAAAAGAATTAGTGATCAAAAAAAGGGGTAGGGAATAATCCCACCCCGAAAGATTAATATTTATCTCAAAATTTATTGAAATTGATTCCTTAGGCGTTGTATAATATGAGTAGTCTTCAGGATTACATCTAAGAAGCGGCTCACAAGGCCGTTTTTTTTGTGCAAAATTTGACAAGAAATAAAATAACAATTCATATTGTTTAATATAACTTGCGAACATAAAATCTGAACTTGGAAAATATAGTTATGAGAAAGCGGATTAAGATAAAAAGAAAAGTTACTGTTATAGAGATTTCTGAGGTGATTTTTGAGGAGAGGGTGAAATCAGATACTTTAACTATGGAAAATTTGCTTAAATATTTATTTTTTTCATTTATTGTAGGTTTAGTAATATTAATTATTGATCGTTTATTCCTCCCTTGACACTTTTCTGAGGCTGTGGTAAGATCAGCTTACAAGTTTAGCTGAAGCTAAGCGAGGAATATTAAGATATTTATGTTGAATTACTCACAAATTGACGAACCCTGTTGCTAACAGGACTTTTTCATTGGTGAACAACTTCTTTTAATTTCTTCGTTCTTTCAGCTTCAAAACTTGCTCGCGCCGCGTTTGACGCGGTTTGAAAAGTTATTTTAAGTGGAATTTATCTTTCAGAGGTGTGGGTTTATCCTGAGTGAAACGAAGGGCCGTTAGTTCACCTGGTAGAACACTTCATTTGCAATGAAGAGGTAGGCGGTTCGAGTCCGCCACGGTCCACTTGAAAACTTTACGAAGTTTTCAAGTATGAACACCAGGTTAAGCAGTTGCTTGAGCACTTAAGATTTTGTCTTTTGAAGCGAGCTTCCTAGTAAGAGGAAGCTTACTTTAGAAGATAAGCACTTCGATTGTTTAGTAAAGTGTTTGGTTTTTGGCTAGAGTTGGAAGTTCTCCACTAGCCAGAAACGAAATACTTTAAATACGGCTTTTAGATTGTGGTTTAGCCTTGCTAGATTCAATCTAATTTCCAAATAATTTTAGCTCTTTAACATGTGAAGAGAAGCGTCTTGTATATGACTCCTTAACTGGGGTTGTTTACAAGACAAATTACGTTCAGTTAAATGAACGTAATAAGCGTCTTTAACAATGTTCGCAAGCCACCTTCAATTAAATGAATGTGGCAAGTAACAAAGAAAAAGAAAAAACTACTCATAATGCTGATAATGGATGCCTTGGAGATTTTAGCCGAGGAAGGACGCATATAACGGCGATACTCGTCGGGGAGGTGTTATAAACCTTTGATCCGGCGGTCTCCGAATGGAGCAATCCCCCTAATTTATTAGGGAGCCTATCGTAAACGTTCCCACTCTTTCTGATGATGATTTGAATTTAATGTTCGATCGTCCATGGAA
>CAZSXQ010000046.1:0-5980 GCA_964611415.1 uncultured Gammaproteobacteria bacterium | reverse complement strand
TGGAGGCACAGATAGCCACGGATATCATCAGTCCTCTTTCGGGTAAAGATCTCGCTGTCAAACTTCCCGCATCGGATTCGAAATTGATTATAAAAAATGCATCTGATTCAGCGGTTGCCACAATTGACGCGGAGGGAAATGTTCACACTGAGGGCGATTTATCTGCTCGAAGTGCTTCCTTAGCTGGCAAACTCACATCTAAAGCAGTTGAAACAGATGAGGCTACAATCTCTGGAACTTTGAGAGTTAAAAAGATCATAGCTGACCAAATTGAAGGCTTAAGTGTAAACACCGGGACCCTCTCTGCTCAAAATATAGTCAACAACTATTATATATCTACGCCTTCTGCCAATCCTTTCTATGATCCATACGCTACGCCGTCTGCTGAATACAGTATACCGAATACAGTATACAGTTCGGGGAGCGCTACCGGCTCCGCCACCCTCGGATATCTTACGGCTCAGACTGCTACCTTCACCCAAGGCCTAATGTCATTCGGTCCGACTTCGTTCTTTGAAGCATCAATTGCAGATAGATTATTTATAGGATCTCAGCTCTCATTAGCCAATGACTCTATCAATGTGTTAGGAGGAAACTTTGAGATCCAGCCTCTAAAACAAGGCGGAGTAAGCTTCCTGGCTGGACTGGTTGAGATTGATGTTGATGGAAATTTGATGGTTGACGGTAATGCGTATTTCGCAAAAGATATTGAGGTAAAAGGCAAAATATTTGCAAATATTATAGCCCCAATCCCGGGAAGTGACCTCATATTTGAATTGCCGGAAGCATCAGGAAGCGCGATTAGATTCAGAACAGGGACAGACTCAGCTATGCTATCAATAAGTGACAAAGGAGATATAAATGCATCAGGAGCAGGAACATTTGGAAAACTTAACTTAAATTTTGTTCCCGACGCACTAGCTCTCTCCTCCACACAGCTGCTGGCAACAGGCTCTGCGGGAACAGCTTTTGTAAAGGCCAATAACTATGAAGTAACTGTTTCAAATGAGTTAGTAACAGAGAATTCTCTCATTTATATAACTCCCGTAGGACAAACTCAAAATCAAATATATCTACTGCGCCAAGTTCCTGAAAACCCAAACCTGCCCGGTATTCAGGGATCATTCACTGTAGGAATCAACCAGCCCGTAACAGCAGACGCTAAGTTTAATTTCCTAATAATAAATTAATTTCAATCATTTCGTTTATATTTGAGGCTCCAAGGTCGGCTCCAAGGTCTCACCTTGGAGCCTTGAGATAGACAAAGGAATATGTTAGTATAGGAATATGCCTGCTCGAAACTCCATAAAGCAATATAGCGAAAACGGATACTACCATATATATAACAGGGGCGTTGAGAAAAGAAAAATATTTCTCGACCAACAAGACTACTCCGTATTACTCTCCTACCTAAGAGAATATTTACTGCCTAAGGATGAAAAAGACTTATATAATAAACTCGCGGATCCAACTTTGTCTCCAAGAGAAAGAGATAAAATAATTAAGACTCTCCGTCTGAACAATTTCTCAGATGAAATTACTTTAATCGCCTACTGTCTTATGCCAAACCATTTCCACTTTTTTGTCAAACAAAAAAGTGCATTGTCTATAGACAAATTTATGCAGTCTTTATGTACGAGATACACGATGTATTTCAATCGCAAATATAAACGGGTCGGATCATTATTCCAAGCAGTTTATAAAGCGGTGCAAATAACCGGAGAAACGCAATTCATTTACCTTAGCAAATACATTCACAAACAAGCTCTTTCGAGGCTCCAAGGTGAGACCTTGGAGGCACAGCCATCCTCATTTAATGAATTTGTTGGGCAAAGAAAAACACCTTGGGTTTTTCCGGAGGAAGTTTTGTCTTATTTTTCAAAATCAAATCCTACTCTTTCCTATCATTCTTTTGTTATAGAAAATCAAAATGAAGATGAGACAATTACTCTAGATAAACTTATACTTGAGACCTAAAAATTAGTCATTGAAAAATGATAAATGAATTGATCTCTTAAATATCAATTGTTAAGTATCAATTGTTATCCTTGACATTATACTTTATGAACCAGATACTAGATAATAGTTCTTTAGAAATTAGCTAATTAACAGTTGACAATTAGCAATCAAAATCGCTAGTATCTATTAACTAATTACTATTAACTAACTTATATGGAAAACCGAACACTGCTCGCAGGAAGATTAGAAACATTATCAGTATTTGCTTTGGGCTTATTACTCCTTTTGTTCCCTGTTTTACTAGCTACTTTTACCACAGACGCATTCATAATCCCAAAACAGGCAGCCTTGGGATTAATTGTCTTAGGTGGAATTCTTATACTGGGAGTAAAAGGGGTTCTAAGTGAAGCGGTGCGCTTCAGGAGAACTCCATTCGACGTTCCTTTGGCATTATTCGGACTAGCGGCATTTTTATCCGCAATATTTGCCGTAAATAGGTTTGATTCATTAATATCCTTTGTTCCATTTCTTTTTGCTATTTTGTTATTCTTTGTTATTACTAATGGTGCAAAAAGAGCTCAAGATGTGTTCTTTTTAACTGCTTCTTTAGTAGGAGGAGCAATCTTAGTCTCAGCTATCACCCTTCTCTCCTATCTTAAGATATACATACTTCCTTTCGAGTTTGCTAAAAACCAGACTTTCACACCGTTTGGTTCTCTCTTTGATCAGGCAATTTACTTGGTCTTAGTTTTAAGCCTTTGCTTATACATGGCATGGCCTGCTCTTAAAAAAAGACAGATAGATAAAAACAGGTTGATCTTTGTGATAGGCTCTGTTGCTCTCTTGGTAGGAACTGCAGTAACAATTATAGGCGCGGTAACTCTCCAAAAACCAACTATCCTTCCATACCAAACAGGTTTTCAGACAGCTTTTGCAGCTATATCCCAAGACACAGGAAGAGTTGTTCAGGGATTCTTGATGGGGTCAGGCATAGGAACATATTTAACAGATTTCACAAGATTTAAACCTGCTGCTTTTAATGCAAATCCTACTCTTTGGAATCTTTCATTTTTAAGATCTTCAAGCTTTCTGCTTGAGATAATTGCAACCATGGGACTACTCGGTACAATATCTTTCCTATTCTTAGTATATCGAATAGTAAGAAGCAAACCGCTCTTTGTTCCTCTGATAATTGCTCTAGCCGCTTCTTTAATACTTCCGTTTTCGTTCACAATTATAGCTCTATTGTTTGTTCTTTTGGCTTTATACAGCGCCCAGCAAGGCCTTTTGGACAAAGAAAAGTCCAGATTCTTTGACGTAGAACTAAAGCTCGTAACTCTTAAAAAAGGTGTATTCGCCCTAGCCGATCCAGGATCAAGACGTGATTCGGAGTATGGGAATCTTCTTCCTTTTGGATTCCTAGTTCTTACACTTGGATTTGTACTTCTGGTTGGATTTGCGACTACCAAATTCTTAATATCTGATTACTTATTCCAAAAGTCATTGGTGGCAGCGGATGCCAATAATGCACAGCAAACTTATGATTTACAAAGACAGGCAATAAGTGCCTTTCCTCAAAGAGACGGATATCATAGAATCTTCTCTCAGATTAACCTTTCCCTGGCTAACAACCTGGCTGCTAGTGTTCCTCAGGGATCCAGCCCTTCCGCCCAAACTCAGCAGACAATTTACCAGCTCATCCAGCAATCAATTAATAGCGGAAGGAGTGCTACCACTGTTTCTCCTCAATCATCTGTAAATTGGCAGAACCTTTCGTCAATATACAGGTCTTTAATAGGATTTGGTCAAAATGCAGATCAATTCGCTATACTTGCTAACCAACGGGCAGTTACTCTTGATCCGAATAACCCACAACAATATATAAATTATGGCGGGATTTTCTATCAACTAGGACAATGGGATAACGCTATCAGACAATTCCAAATCGCAGTATCTCTTAAGCCCGACTTTGCGAATGGCTACTATAATTTAGGTCATGCTTTGGAGCAAAAAGGAGAACTCGAGCAGGCATTGACAGCATATCAGTCAGTAAGAAATCTAGTAATCAAAGACAAAGCAAGCGTTGAGCAAATTGATAAAGAAATTAAAGCGGTTGAAGCTAAAATAGCTTCCGGAGCGCAAACTGGAGATCAAGCACAAACCCCTACGGAAGGACAAGCTCCTTTGGGAATAAATCAACCATCAACTCAATTGCCGGCCCAAGAAAATCCGGTTAAAATCCCCGGTCCTACAGCGACACCTTCTCCGAAAGCCACGCCAACCCCCTCGAGATAATAAGCATATTGATAATTGATAAAATATACCCTATCCTTTAATTCATGCCGTATCTAAGAAAATACAAAAATATTTATATTCCTTTAATAATAGGTGTTCTGATTGGATTTTCATCAAATCTAGTTCTTAGTGCTGATAATAAATTTACTACCAAAGAACACCGCTCAGGAGGCTACAAACTTATTAATCCTCTCTATGAATGCGACATTGATGAATCCTTCAGCGGACATAACTTCGGAAAGCTTGAGAACAGAATAAGCGACTTAATTAATGAATCTATAGAAAAAGACGGAGTTGACAAAATTTCAGTTTACTTCAGAGATTTAAATAATGGACCTTGGTTTGGTGTAAATGAAAAAGAAAAATTTGCTCCTGCAAGCCTATTAAAAGTTCCAATTGCAATTGCTCTTTTTAAAAAAGCAGAAAAAGATCCTCTATTTTTAAAAAAAGAATCTACGTACGATAATAAAATTGACACTGGACAAATAACTCAAAACTTCAAGCCTACTAAACAAATTGAAGCAGGAAAAACTTATAGCGTAGAGAGCTTAATTGAATCCATGATATCAAGATCTGACAATAAAGCAATGGATCTATTAATTAGAAATAAGTATGTGGAAACACAAGATGTAGAGAAAGTTTTAAAAGATCTGGAAATAACTTCTATTTCTAATAAAACCGGCATCTCTGATGTTATAACAGTTAGAGAATATTCTTCTTTATTTAGAGTCCTTTATAATGCTTCTTACCTAGGCCGTGAAAATTCTGAAAAACTACTAAACCTGCTTTCAAACGCTGATTTTGTAAATGGATTAAGAAAACCGATTCCAAGCGATGTAGTAATTGCTAATAAATTTGGAGAGAGAAAATATACAAACAACCAAAAAACTACCTATCAACTCCACGACTGCGGAATAGTATATTTCGATAAACACCCATACTTTTTATGTATTATGACTGAAGGAGATAATTTTGAATCTCTTTTGAAAACTATTCAAGCAATATCCAAAGAAACCTACGAGGAATTTGTAAATAAATACAATTAGTCTTCATAGTATAAAAGCGTCTTCACAGACGCTTTTATATGTTATTTTTGAGATTAACTACTCTTTAGGCTGTGCCTCTGGTTCAGACTCTGACTCTGCTGGTTGAGATTCAGCTGGCTGAGACTCAGATGGTTGATCGGCTTGAGCCGGTTCACCGCCATCTCTTTGTTTTCTAAAACAATCTCCGCACAAAACTGGTCTGTCGCCTCTAGGTTGGAAAGGAACTGAATCCTTTCTTCCGCAAGATGAACATGTTATTTCGTACATCTGTCTCTGTCCTCTGTCTCCTCCTCCGCCTCCGCGTCCGCCTTCCATTCTAGCTTTCTTAGCTTGTCTGCATGAAGGGCATCTAACGGGTGCGTTCTGAAATCCTTTTGATTGATAGAACTCTTGTTCTGAAGCAGTCCATGTAAATGGATTGCCGCAGTCTCTACAAGTTAATGTTTGATCTTGAAATGCCAAATTAATTCACCCCCTTTAAAAATAGGAAAATATGTAATGTGTCTGAGGTATTCTCTGAGCCTTGTTTCATTCTTTTTCCCAGAGAACTTTATGCAGTTTCCATGGGTATCTAAAAAGATTATATAGCAAAGTGGATCAGATGTCAAAGGTAAACAACTACTAACTTCTGACAACTAAGACGTTTCACTCTAACTACGTAACTTCTAAGACGCTAATAC
>CAZSXQ010000045.1:4881-6085 GCA_964611415.1 uncultured Gammaproteobacteria bacterium | reverse complement strand
ATAAATCATTAATCATGAATCATTCGTGTTTTCCTTGTTGCAATGACCAAATCGTTTTAATATACTCCCATTGTGAAGCAGCTTAAGATTACCGATCCTCAAATTTACACTCTTGTCAAGAAAGAAGAGGAGAGACAGCGGAATGTTTTAGAAATGATTCCCTCGGAAAACTACACATCCTCTGCGGTTTTAGAAGCTTTAGGAACAGTTTTAAATAATAAATATTCTGAAGGATATCCGAGGAGAAGATATTATCAGGGAAACGCAGTTGCGGATGAAGTAGAGCAGCTTGCAATTGATCGGGCTAAGAAATTATTCGGTGTTCCTTTTGCAAATGTTCAAGCACTGTCCGGTGCTCCAGCAAATAGTGCAGTTGAAATGGCAGTTTTAAAACCCGGAGAAACTCTCATGGGTTTGTCTCTAGCATTTGGAGGACATTTGACACACGGCGCACCAAAAACTTTTTCCTCAACTTTTTTTAAATCAGTTCAGTATGAATTAAAAAAGGATGGAACGTTTGATTGGGCGGCTATTGAAAAACTGGCAAAAAAAGAAAAACCAAAATTAATTATCTGCGGATTTACTGCATATCCTAGAATAATTGATTTTAAAAAGTTTGCGGAAATAGCCGAAAAGACGGGAGCATTTTTACTGGCAGATATTTCACACATCGCCGGATTGGTCGCCGCAGGAGTCCATCCGTCTCCCGTAAATCATGCACATATTATCACTACGACGACTCATAAAACTTTGCGCGGTCCAAGAGGTGCGATAATTATGGTTACTAATAAAGGACTAAAAAAGGATCCAGATTTGGGAAAAAAGATTGATTCTGCAATCATACCGGGTTTGCAGGGTGGGCCTCATGATAACCAGACAGCTGCAATTGCAGTGGCTCTTCGCGAAGCAGATTCCGCAACTTTTAAAAAGTATGCAAAACAAATTGTTGCCAATTCAAAAGCTCTTGCAAAAGAATTAAACGGTTACGGATTTGATTTGGTTTCTGGCGGATCAGACAATCATCTGATACTTATTGATCTCCGAAATAAAAATGTGGATGGGGCTACTGCTGCGATTGCACTGGAAGTAGCGGGAATAGTTCTAAATAAAAACGGCGTGCCCTTTGATACAAGCCCACCATTTTATCCAGCAGGAATTAGACTTGGAACGCCGGCGATTACAACTCGGGGTTTGAAAGAGAAGG
>CAZSXQ010000045.1:0-4871 GCA_964611415.1 uncultured Gammaproteobacteria bacterium | reverse complement strand
TGATTAAAGTTGGGCGCTGGATTAATGACGCAGTTAAGGAAGTAGAAGGAAAAAGTTTGCCAAAAGATAAGGAAGAGAGGTCAGCGTATTGGAAAGATTATAAATTAAAAGTTTGGAAAAATAAAAAACTCTTAGGAATTGGAAAAGAAGTAAAAACACTCATAAAAAAATATCCGCTGCCATAGTTTCTTTTTCTATATTGAAAAAATTACCAGTTAGTGTTATTTTGTGCAACGATGATAGGTGAGGATCCATCCGTTGCAAGTACTGCCGATAGAGGTATTCAAGAAGCGCCACGTCCACTTAATTCCTTCAAAGCATTTATTGGGAGTAATGCAGATATTTTTTCAGCCTATGGATCATCGGTTAGAGAATTAAGAGACCTAGAAAAAGAATGGAAGCCCACTTTTGCTCAATTATTTGATAGAACAGCAGAGCAGATAAGGTTTCGTTATCCTAGAGCCAAGAGTAATACGCTTGATGTCATGAGATTACATATTCAACGGAGTAAAGCCAGAGAATCCTTTAGTTTGGCCTAGTAGTATTGATGAATTTGGAGCTTCTTACGGATTAGTAGCTGGGCCTGTTGCAAATAATGCAAACGCACTTTTAACAGAAGTTAGCGAAAGATTGGGATTATTTTTAACTTCAAGATATGGGTCTGTAGTAGACATGAGTCAGTATTTAGCCGAGTTAAAAGAGGGACAGGAAAATGATTTAATATCGCCATATTTTCGAACTCTTGTAAAAATGGATAATGATAGAAGAAGAAGAGGAGATAAAGGCTCATTCTCTCCTATCAAGGAACACTGGCAAGCTTCAATAAAAAGTAGGTATATCCCTGAAGTTTTTCAAAGATTTTGGGAGAGAGCAACGGCTCAGACTGAGGCTTCAAGCTCGAGACTTGTAAAATGGGTAATTTTTGGTGCTTCAATTGGAGCGAGTATGAGAGACGAATCAAGAGTGATCACTCCTTCCTCCGGAGATATAATGCTTGCAATTAGCCGTATGTCTTTTGAAACTTGGCCGCCGGAGTTACAGGAGGCTTATGTAAAATTTGGCTCAGATGACATAGCAAAGCTGTTCGAGGGGGAAAGAACAGGAATAAGGGTTTTACTTCAGCATCATTTTCCACCTCAAGCTGATGTGCAATTAGCTACCTCTAATGGCAATGGTGTCTCAAATGGAGATAAAAAACGACATAATGGAGGCGATGCTGATCATTCCGAAATACCTGAACCATCCCAACACATAGAACCAGAAGCAACAAGAAAACTCAACTTAGCTATTCTTAAGAGGAGTGGATTACCAGGACGTCAAGCGTATCATTTGGCAGAAACGAGCCCAGAACTGGAAGAGGAGGAAATACGACGTCTTGCTGAAGCAGGTGTTACTCCTGGAATGAGAGCGGATTTGCAGGAAGTTCTGAGAAAAATGATGGATCCCGATGTGGTGCATGGATCAGGAGCAGTTAAATTAAAACACCTTATTATAAGAATAGATGGAGCGGAATATTTTCTTAGAAGGCTTGATCCTAGAGCTATTTCTGGTCTTACGTTTAGGGATGCTGAGACAGCACGGTCAAGAATAATATTTGCTCTGAGAGGCGATACCGTTATGGTTGAAGGGATTTATCCAACACATGATGCTTTTGATAAGAGAGTCGGTAACGGCTATCGCTGATTAGGATATTGAATAAACATAGTAAATTTGATATCATGTTAGGCATCACACACATTCAGATATTTGTCCTGAAGAAAGCTTCGATCTGAATGGCGGAATAAGGGCAAAAAATTATGCGTGAAATAACACTTGAACAACTTCTTGAGGCCGGTTGCCATTTTGGTCACCAGGTAACCCGCTCAAATCCAAAAGCCAGGGATTTTATTTTTGAAGCCCGTGATGGAATTCATATTATTGATTTGGCAAAAACCAAAGAAGGGCTGGAAGAAGCCGGTAATTATCTTAAGAATTTAGCCAAAAGACAAGATGCAAATTTAGTAATAGTTGGTACTAAAAGACAAACTTTTGAGATTCTTACGACTGAGATAGAAAGAATTAAAAGAGAGACTAAAGGAGAATCAGGTCTTTTCTATGTCACAAATAAATGGATCGGGGGACTTCTCACGAATTTTTCAGAAGTTTCAAAAAATTTCAAAAAGCTAACAGATTTTACGCACAAACTTGAAACTCCAGCTGAGCAAGAAGGATATACAAAAAAAGAAGTCGGAATGTGGGCAAAAGAAAAAGAAAAACTTGAGAGATTATATGGCGGAGTTTACAAACTTACTAAAAATCCCGACGCACTACTTATTATCGATTCACATCTTGAAGACCTTGCAGTAAGAGAATCTTTGAAAATGAATGTGCCGACTGTTGCAATAGTAGACACAAATGCAGACCCGGCGCTAGTTGATTATCCTATTCCAGCAAATGACGACGCAGTAGGAAGTTTACAGCTTATAATTAGTTATCTTTTAGACGCATGGAAAGAAGGCAGAAATTCCGTTCCGGAAGCAAAGCCTGCAGAGGCTCCAAAAGCTTCTCTTGAAAAACCCATTGATAGGAGTTCGGAGGTCGCAAAAAAAGAAGTAAAAGAAGCAACAGTAAAAAGTTTACCCAAGAGTTCAAGTTCGAAACCCGCTAAAACAACAAAAACAACTAAGAAATAGTCAAATATTAGATTTTATTTTTAATTCATAATTTAATTAAAATATGGCAGATTTAGAACAAATAAAAAAACTACGAGAAGAAACTTCAGCATCTATAGCTGATTGCCGTACAGCATTAGAAGATTCCAAAGGAGATTATCAAAAAGCAATTGAATGGCTTAAAAAAAGAGGCATTGAAAGAGCAGAGAAAAAAGCAGATAGAGAAACCTCACAGGGAATAGTAGATTATTACGTTCATGGAAATGGAAAAGTAGGAGTTTTACTAGTACTTCTTTGTGAAACAGATTTTGTGGCTAGAACCGATGAGTTTAAAAATTTGTCTCATGAAGTCGCTATGCAAATTGCTGCAATGAATCCTAAGGACGTTGACGTACTACTAAAACAGGAGTATATTCGTGATAACTCACTTACGATTGAGGAGTTAATAAAACAATCAATTGGTAAGGTGGGGGAAAACATAAAAGTTCGCGAGTTTAGCAGAATAGAGTTGTAAAGTTTGTTGGCTGTCATTCTGAGCCAGCAGAGTGCTAGGCGAAGAATCTTTTAAGATCCTTCATTTCATTCAGGATGACATTGTAATAATTTATGGATCCAAACTTTATCCCTACTATTTCGCAGAACATGCGAAAAGCCTTAGAAATCCTAATTTCAGATTTAGCAACAATCCGTACAGGAAAAGCAGCTCCTTCGCTTGTTGAAAATATTGCGGTTTCCGTTTACAACGGGACAACAAAACTAAAAATAATGGAATTGGCAACGGTGGGCGTTCAGGATGCACACAGTTTGGTTCTTACTCCATTTGATGCCTCAATTATTGAAGAAATAAGAAAAGGAATTATGGATTCAGGATCTGGGCTAAATCCCGCATCTGACGGGCAAGTTATAAGAATTAATATTCCTCCCTTGTCGGAAGAAAGAAGACAGGAGTTAATTCATATGATGAAGCAAAAACTTGAAAACGGAAAAATTATGATAAGACAAATCAGACACGAGTCAATGACAGACATTAAAAGAGCAGATCTTCCTGAAGATGAGACTTCTCGTTTGGAAAAAGAAGTACAAACTGAGACTGATAAGTTAATGGCAGAGATTGACGGAATGGGAAAAAGAAAAGAAGAAGAACTGCTCCAGATTTAGAATAAATCTGGAGAATTACTAATTTCTAAACAAACCCCAATTTCCAGTTTGCAAATTTCAAATTTTTATTATTTCCTTAGATCAATTAGGTTAATTAGATCAATTAGAAATTTTCTGGTATACTTTTTAAATTATGCTTTTAACTATTCTTGTTTTCCTCTCTATTCTTTCAGTTTTGGTTCTTATCCATGAATTAGGACATTATTTGGTGGCGAGGAAATTTGGAATTAAAGTTGAAGAATTTGGTATCGGATTTCCGCCTAGGGTTTGGGGTAAGAAAATAGGAGAGACGCTTTACTCTATAAATGCTCTTCCAATCGGAGGATTTGTAAAACTTTATGGAGAAGATGAAGCCGGGGGCGGGAATTTAAAGTTAAAACTTAAAAATGAAAAATTAAAAGATATTGATAGGGCATTTTTTGCCCGCCCGATTTGGCAAAGAGCTTTGGTAGTTGTTGCAGGAGTTGCAATGAATTTTCTACTAGCAATCGTAATTGTTACATATCTTTTTACTTTCGAAGGAATTCCTACACCGGGTGAAAAAGTAACTATAAGTGAGGTTGTAAAAGGTTCTCCGGCAGAAGTTGCAGGAATTAAGAAAGGTGACTTAGTCGAAAAAATCGGAAATGTTGAGATTAAAGATACTGAGTCTCTAATAGCGGAAACCAGAAAACATTTGGGAGAAAAAACTAAAATTACATTAAAAAGAGGAGACCAGTCGGAAGTTTTGGAAATCACTCCTAGAAAAAAATCACCGGCTAATCAGGGGCCTATGGGAATAGCAATCGCTCAGGATGTAAAATTTGTAAAATATCCATTCCCCCAAAGCCTATACTATGGCACTAAGCAGGCGATAAACGATTCCGTTCTCACAGTAGTTGGATTTAAAAACGTTATGGTAGACATATTTACGAGATTTACAGTTCCGCAGGGAGTAGCTGGTCCAATTGGCATGGCGCAATTAACAGGGGAATTTGTAAGAGTCGGTCCGGGTGCGGTTTTAGGTTTGGTTTATATGCTAAGTTTGTCTCTGGCTGTTTTGAATATTTTGCCTATTCCGGC
>CAZSXQ010000044.1:0-6171 GCA_964611415.1 uncultured Gammaproteobacteria bacterium | reverse complement strand
ATATTGTTCGATGTATGGTCCGCCAGGATATGGAAGCATTAGGAGTCTCCCTATCTTATCCAGCGCTTCTCCTGCAGCATCGTCTCTGGTTCCTCCAAGCCACTTTATATCGCCGTGATTGTTTATCAAAACTAAATCTGTATGGCCTCCGGAAACTATTAAAGCGAGAGCCGGAAATTTGATGTCAGCGTTTAGCGTATAGCGTTTAGGGTCTAGTTCTTGTTCTATGAAGTTTGCGTAAATGTGTCCCATTAAATGATTCGTAGGAATTAATGGTTTGTCCCAAGCTAGAGAAAGAGACTTGGCTGTTTCTACGCCAATTAAGAGTGATCCAATGAGCCCCGGGCCGTAGGTAATTGCAATTGCATCAATATCTTTTGGTTTGAGATTTGCTTTAGATAATGCTTCAGATATTACAGGAATTATAAATTTAACTTGTTCCCTAGCTGCATTCTCTGGGACTATTCCGCCGGTTTTTGAATGAATAGATAGAGATGATGCTATGACATTAGATAACAGTTTAACTTTATTTGAATTTTTTTCTCCTTGGATGATGGCCGCGCCTGTTTCATCACAGCTAGTTTCAATGCCTAAAATGAGCATAGTGCTTAGAGGTTTTTTACTTTTACAACAGATCCTTTTGTAATTTTATATTTCTGTGCTGTTCCTGCGCTTACTTCAAGAACTCTATCTGCTTTTTCTTCTGGCTGATAAATCACAAGATTTTCATTAGGAGATATGGGAGGTTCTGCATTTTCTACAACCGTTACTACTTTTTCACCACTTAAATAAATAATATCTATAGGAAATTTCATGTCTTTCATCCAGAAAGAGTGATAATCGGGACTATCAAAAACAAAAAGCATTCCTTGGTCAGCTGAAAGATTTTCTTTATCTGAGAGACCTATTTGTCTTTCTGTTTCTGTCTTAGCAACCTCTACTTTAAAAGTTTGATTATTAATTTGGGCCGTGGTAGTTTTTCCTCCAGTAACTAAGAGGGTAATAATTAGAACTACTGCAAAGAGCACTACAATTGCCCCTAGGAGAAGCCGTACGTTTTCTTTAATTAGCAACATTATTTTATCCATTATTTTTTATTAAATTAGTTGTTGATCTTCCCTCTATTTTTTTAATCAATCTGATTTTTGCCCCGACTATTTTCGCTTGTTTTTTTCTTTGTTCTAGTCCCGGGTCCCCTTCAGTTAACGCGATAATGTCTGGGCTAATTTGGACTATGAGTTTATCATATTCCTGGTTATTTGTCATCCCCTCCAGGGGAATTACATAGTCGACTGAAGAGAGAGCAGAAAGAACTATAGATCTATATTTCTGAGAGTTAATTGGTCTTTCTAAACCTTTTCTTGATTTTATATTTTCATCACTTTCTAGAAACAAGATGAGTATGTCTCCTTGTCTTCCCGCCTCTTCTAAAAAAAAGATATGTCCTCTGTGGAGAATGTCAAAACAACCCCCTGCCAGAACTATGGTTTTGTGATCTTTCCGTATTCGTTCTGCTACGTCTATTGCTTCATTTGGGTTTAAAATTTTGTTCATCGTTCTGGAATACTACCAATAATTACCAATTTCAAATAATCCAATAAACAGATAAGGAGCGTATTGAAAATTTGATATTTGACATTTGTAGTATTGGATTATTCCTTCGTCCCACGAAGGTAAACTGCTTGCCAAGGTCTGTAGTTAGAGTTGAATGTTTCATCGGTAATCACTTTTCCGTCTCTTGTTACAATTCTTTTAAAATATACCTTTGCTCCAGCCGCAGCGAAGTCAACTTGTTTGATAGTTCCCTTAGGAAGATTGGGATCATCTTCATACTTTGGTTCGGGGGCGGGACTTTGACTTAATATAACAGGCGTTGTAATTTCAGAAACTCTTCCGTCGCTCGTTCCATAGAGCATGAATGTTAATCTCTGCGAAGCGTTATCTACTACAGTTTGAATTAGAATATGATGTCCGGTATCGTTTTTAAATCTAAGATCAATATCAGGAGTAAAGATTGCCGCATCAATTCCAGGACCTGAATCTTGCTCATAATACTGAACTCTATATGCATGCTGATTTCTCTCAATTATTGGAAGACCTCCGTTCAGAATTGCCCGGAAAAAAGTTGTTGAAACCTGGCACACACCTCCTCCATCCCCTAAGATTGTTCTTCCGTTTTGAATTACATAAGCTTGTTTATAGCCTGTTAAAGAAGAGACGTCGCCAATAGTATCGTTAAAGGAAAAGATCTCGTCTGGTTTCACCAACACACCGTTTAATCTTGAGGCAGCGAGTCCAATATTATAAATCCTATTTTCGATAGAGTGATTAAAGGTTGAGGTTCCTGTCGCGATAAGCTCTTTTATTCCCATTTGATTTACCTTTTCCGTGGTTAAAGTTGGTTTTACAACCTTGACTGGTATAGGAATTACAACAACTTTTTGATTCGTATAATTCAGTACTAATCTCGCTTTAGAAATTATTTGCTGGTTTAGCTCGTTTTTGTCTACTTCCAGTCCGTCTTCTGAGAATCTGAATTCTTTAACTCTACCGCCTTCAAAATTAAAAAGTGCCTCAACAGGTTTTCTATTAATTTTTTCAAATACCGGATTTAACTTTTCATCAAGCTTGGACTCAGAATACCTATATGATGGAGAAAGATCTATGCCTTGGGTATAGGCCTGGAGGAGTAAGCTGATATTCGAAATAGGACCTTGAGATCTTCCAATGCTCATGGCCTGATCAGTCAAGAGATTTTCATCATATCCGAATTCAATGTCTTTTGCGGAGACTGTTGCCGTGTTTTCTTCATGATTAAAAATAAAGGTAGCGTCTTCTGATTCCAAATTTTTTTGCACAAAATAATTTCTGATCTCAGCATCTGTTTTTGTGCCAAATTCTATTCCATTAATCTTTACTCCCGGGTATACCTTTCCTTTGTAATAATGCTGTACTGCAAAATAGGAGATGCTAGAAATCAAAAAAAGTGCGAATAGAGCACCTACAAAGAACCAGAAGGTAATCCTTCCGGCATGCTTGAGATGTTTTTTCTTGATTTTACTTAGGGAAGATCTCATTGTGGGTAGAGTGTTGATATTATACTATATATGTATGGAAGAAGGAACAATTCCCGAAAGTCCCGGTAATCAACCTCAGAACACAAATCCTACTTCATCATGGATTCCGGAGTCTCCAACGCCACAGAATTCACAGCTTCCGAACCAATTTCCTGCTCCCGTCGGACCTATTCCACAGACTATTCCTCAAATGCCTTCGCCTTCTGAAGCGTCTCCGCTTCCGTCTCCATCTCCAGAAAATGTGCCGGTAGGCGATGGGGATGGATTTTTCTCCAAACATTCAAAACTTATTAAAATAGGAATTCTCTTGCTCGCAGTTCTTACAATCCTATTTATATTTATTTCTTTAATAATGCCTAAATTTAAAAATCCAAAAAATGAACTAGTCACTCTTACTTATTGGGGTCTTTGGGAAGATCAGTCGGTGATGGCGCCGGTTATTGCAGGCTTTGAAAAGGAGAATCCTAACATAAAAATAAATTATCTGGTTCAAGAACCCATAGAGTATAGAGATAAATTAAGTATTAGAATTCCAAATGGAAATGGACCGGATATTTTCAGATTTCATAACACTTGGTACCCGATGTTTAAAAATGTTTTGCTCCCTCTTCCCAAGGAGACAATCGAAAGAAAAGAGTTTGAGGATAATTATTACAGCGTCGCGCAAGACGACTTGATTAAGAATGGGGCAATATACGGAATCCCTCTGGAAATAGACACACTCGTGCTTTTTATAAATACACAAATTTTTGACTCAGCATCACAGGATCTGGGATCAGAAATTTTAGCACCTATTACTTGGCAGGATTTTATTGATTCTTCCCAAGCTCTCACAAAGAGGAATGAAGAAGGAGCGATTAACATTGCAGGTGCTGCAATTGGTACTTTTGAAAATGTTAATCATGCCCCGGATATACTCTCTTTGCTTTTTGCTCAGAATGGAGTTGATACGAATGATATAGGGGTATCTGGATCTGAATCTAGGGTTTCTGATGCTCTCCGTTTTTACACGAATTTTGCTCTGTTAGAAAATAATGTTTGGGATCAGACTCTCGAGAATTCTACTAAAGCTTTTTCTCAGGGAAAACTTGCAATGTATTTCGGATACGCCAGGGATTACTCTACGATAAAAAGTTTGAGCCCTAATCTTTCCGTAAAATTAATTCCTGTTCCTCAGCTTTTAAGTGAAAAAAAGGCTAACATTGCGAGCTACTGGGCGGAGGGGGTTTCGTCAAAAAGCCTTCATCAGAAAGAAGCACTACTTTTTATGAAGTATTTGGCGAAACCTGAAACGCAGGAAGAAATTCACAAAGAAGCGTCTAAGACAAAACCTTTTGGAAAACCATATGGCAATAAAAATCTAGCAGATAAGCTTAAAGGTAGCGAGGAATTTGTTTTTGTAGAGCAAGCATCAAACGCCGTTTCTTCACCCTTCGTTGATGAAACTTATGATAATGGTTTAAACGATAAGCTCAACAGTCACCTAAAAGATGTAATTAACTCAATACTTTCAGGGGAATCAGAGGAATCTGCTGCCGGGACACTTTTTCAAGGCTATTCTGAAGTGATTCAGGAATACGAGTCGGGGCCCGAGTCCACGGATGATTGAAGAACTCTAGGTCATTGACAAAGATTTTCCCAAGGTATATTATCTGCTGTGAAGAAATTCCCTCAACCCAACCTGGAGGGATTTTTTATAGATATGGATAGTAAAAAAATATACTTAACAAAAGAAGGGCTAGAGGAGTTAAAACAAGAATTCGAAGAGCTTTCAAAAGTAAAACGCCCAGAAATATTAAACAGAGTTTCTCAAGCCCGGAATATGGGAGATCTTTCTGAGAATGCAGAATATACCGTAGCACGGGAAGAGCTTTCTTTTATTGATGGAAGAATAGAAGAGCTTGAAGAATTACTAAAACAAGCAGTTCTTATTAGCAATAATCACTCAAGTACGATAAAATTAGGATCAACTGTGAAAGTGATTACAACTGACGGAAAAGAAGAATTTACGGTAGTCGGAGAATGGGAAGCAGACCCAAAAGACAGAAAAATTTCCCATGAATCTCCTCTTGGAAAAGCACTTCTTGGTAAAAAAGTAGGGGAGAGAGTGGAAGTAGAAGCACCTGCCGGAAAAATTATTTATACGATTGAAGCAATTAATTAAGTTTATGGCAAATGATCTGATGCCTGCAGTTCTTAAAGAAAATAAATCTAAAGAAGTCTCCGTAAAACAAACCCCCTTTTCTAATTCTCAGCAAAAAACTCTCCGAAAAATAATTTTAAATCCTTAATTATGGATGATTTTTATAAAAAATTGGAAGAAGTTGTAAGAAAAGGCGCTATCCCTAGAGTTATAGAATCAGGGCAAGGAGCTTATTTAACAATTGATGGTAAAAAGAAGCTTAATTTTTGCTCAAGTCACTACCTGGGCTTAGCAGAAGATCCAAGAATTAAAGACGCAGTTATAGAAGCAGTTAAAAATTATGGTGTGGGCACCGGCTATCGAACTCTCGCTGGAACTCACGTGCTGCATCTGGAGCTTGAAAAGCAGATAGCGGATTTTAAGGGAACAGAAGAAGCATTGGTATTTTCAAGCGCATACTTAGCAAATGCAGCCGCAGTCCAAACAATTATTGGAAAAGAAGATATTGTAATTTCAGATGAGCTAAATCACGCGTCCATTATTGACGCGGTAAGACTATCTGGAGTAAAAAATAAATTTATTTATAAGCATATCGACACCAAAGATCTGGAAGAAAAACTTAAAGAAGCAAGTGAACTTAGAAAAACACCAAGAAGCGATGGGGAGTCTCCCCTAATCTTAGTTATTACCGATGGTGTATTTTCAATGGATGGCGATCTTGCTCCTCTTCCTGAAATTCTTCGTTTAGCCAAAAACTATAATGCGCTAACCATGGTAGATGATGCTCATGGGGAAGGCGTTATGGGGAAAGGCGGAAGAGGGGTCGTGGATCATTTTGGACTTGTTGGGCAAATTGATATTGAGGTAGGAAGTCTATCTAAAGCGTTTTCCTCAACGGGTGGTTTTATTGCCGGAAATAAAACACATGAGTTCACATCTTCTTTCCTGGCT